>NZ_CP015249.1:3811387-4129003 GCF_001632775.1 Dokdonella koreensis DS-123 | reverse complement strand
ACGAAAACGCTCTTGACGAGGGCATAGGGCCCGCCGAACCCTTCTGACGTCCAAAGCGGATTGCCGTCACTCGCGGACAGCACGCGAAGCCTCGGCCAGTTCGGGCTCCAATTGCGTATGCCCTCGGCGACCAGCAAGGCGTCGTTGCCGTCCTGGGCCCAATCGTACGTCGTTGCCGCTCGAATCGGTCCGAACACGTCTGCAGGCGTTCCTCCGACCTGCAGCGTAGGGGACATATCGGAAGGGTCGAGTACCACGATTCGCCCGATGTCGCCTACGTGAAACTCGTTGCGAGCACCCGCCAGCACGATCCTGGGACGTGCGTCGTTCGCCCTGCGGGCCAGGGCGATGGTGCGTGTGATGATGCGGAATGGATCCTCCAAGGTGCCGGCATCGGCCGGTGAAAGCCAGCCCTCGGTGCCGGTCACGAAATCGAGCTTCGCGATGCTGCCGGGACGGGTGCTATCGGGACCGGCGACCAGAACGTCCTCACGCCCGTCACCATCGGCGTCACCTACGGCCGCAGCCGTATAGCGCCTTCCGTTCGGGATGAACTGCCACCTTGTCGTGCCTGTGGCGATATCCGCAACGGCCAGCGCCGGCGCTGTGGAGTAGTGGTTGATGGCAGAGAAAATGATCTCGGTCTGCCCGTCACCATCGATGTCGGTGGCTGCCAATGCGGAGATGGGTGCCCCATTCGAGATGCGGAAGCGCTCCGTTTGTGTCGCCAGGTCGAATGCGATGACCGTCGATGCGCTGCCTCCGGTCAGAATCACGTCCGAACCCTCCACCTCGTCCACTGCCATGGCCATCGAGGAGATCGGCTCCGATAACACCTGTCGCCAAACAGGGCCCCAGGGCATCGCCCCATAGACGTCGAACCCGGTGAACTCGAAGAACGGAGCCGTTGCCCAGACCTGCGCGCCGCTCGCTCCCGGCGGCATCACCGCAATGCGGTGTCCGAATGCGGTCGGAGACTGCCAATCCGTCGCGAATGTCGCTCCATCCAGGACCGCGCCTGAGTAAAGGCCGCCGACAATGATCTCGAGTGCGGGATCGGCGTCAAGTTGCGCCAGGGCCAAGTCGTTGTTGTCGGCGGTAGCGATCTCGTGAATCAGTGTGCCCGCACCGACCGTATAGATTCGTATCCCAGCTGCATTCAGAACGACCAATTCGTCATTGCCGTCGACATCGATGTCGCCGATAGCCGCAGCCAGAATGCCTGCCTGAGTATCGAAGCGGCGCACTTCGACCATCGGCCACTGACCATAGATGCGAACAGTGCCGTTCTGACCGACCGTGACGATTCGCGGTGCGCCATCTTCGGACCAGGCCAATACGCGTGCAAAGCCACTTGCGCTGGGCGTATCCACGCCGTCATAAGGGACGACAAGGTCCTGCTTCAAACCGATCGCCCCATTCGTGTCCACGCCGGCGACGAGCAGAAGCGGGTTGCCCTGCAGAGCGGAGAACACGACATCCGTGATGCCGTCTCCGTCCACGTCAGCCAGAGCAAGCCGTCCCGCACCGGCGGCGTTGAAAGTGTCGATCCGGTGACCGACCTCTAAGAAATGCGCGAGGTCCTGTGCAGAGGGCGCAGTGGTTGCGAGCGCCAGGAACAGGAGTTGGAAGCTGATGGCAGGTTTCATGGTGGCACCGGAGAAGGGTGGCCGGAACGGGGTGTCAGAATAGCCGGGAGGCACCAAGATGAGAAACGCTGAAACCCTGGGGCATCGCGCGGTGTCGGCGGGCCAGCCGGCCGGAGATGGCGGTCCCCTCTCATCGCTGCTCGCGCGCGGTCAATTTCATCGCTGAGAACGCTCGTGCCGTTCATGAGCACCTCGCGCCATAGTGCGCGTGCGGCTTTTTTGCGTGTGATGACTCGTTGCGGGATCGCATGGCTTGGTCTCAGTGCGTTCGCGCGTCGCGATCACGCATGACCAGGCATTCGTTCCGTGCCGGCGGCATCCTTGCCGCCGGCTTCGTCGAAACACCAGGGTGCGTGGCGCACCGCTTCGGAAGCGCCCCGTTCGTGGGCGTCGCCGGCTTCAGGGGCCGCCCGCACCCTCGAACCCATCCGCGAACACCCGCTCGTCCGCCGCGTAGTCCAGCATCAGGCGCAGCGTCGCCCGGTCGTTGGCGGCATTCGGGTCGTCCTGTGCGGCCTGCACCTTCAAGACCGCCTCGACCGGGCCCGGCCCTGCGTCGGTGCCGATGCCGGCGTCGATCTCGAGCATCGCCGCGAACGCGTTCACCGGCAACGTCGCGCCGATGAGCGCGCAGCGGACCTCGCCACCCTGCGGCGCGCACGTCCAGTCACCGCTGCCCCGCGGCACGCCGTCGATCCAGCGGCCGGAAAGGAAGACCAGTTCCGGCGGCAGCGTGACCGTGACCGCGACCTCTTCGGCCGCGTCGGGGCCGAAGTTGCCGACCGTGGCCAGCAGGTGGACGCGGCCGCCGATGGCGGCGCGGCTGGGCAGGGCCATGCCGCCGATGCCGAGGTCGGCGGTACCGCCGGTGCAGCCGGCGCAGCGCAGGTCCAGCGTCAGTGGCAACGCCGGCAGCGGCACATCGAGGTTGCTGGTGATCCGCACGGCCGCGGTATAGGTGCCGGTGTCGGTGAGATCGGCGGTATCCAGGCGCACCGCGAAGCTCGCGCTGCCGCCGGCGGGTACCGTCAGCCGTGCCGGCGCGACCGAGGCCCAGCCGCCGCCATAGCCGTTCTCGCTGTTGGCGATCAGGTTGATCCACAACTCGACGGCATCGGGCACGCCGTCGCCATCGAGGTCGGCGCTGTGGCTGCCGTCGTTGAAGCCCTTCAGCACAGTGCGGCCGTCGTTGCCGATCAGCAGGGCCGCTTCGCCGGCCGCGGGCCCGGCGGGTGTGTAGCCGGCGATCGCGATCGCGCCGGGGGCCGCGGTGAAGCGGTAGCCGTTGATCGCATAGATGCCGCTGGCGGGTGCCAGCAGTGCGGGCACGGTCTGCGGCCGGGTGAAGACGCCGTGCGCCGGTTCCCACCAGTGGATCGGTGCCGGCGGGTTGTAGACGGTCGTGAAGCTGGCGACGCCGAGGCGCGGCCACAGCGGTGAGGCATCGATGCCGTTGGAGTGCATGACCAGCTTGCCGCCGGCGCGCACATGCGCATGGAGTGCGGAGACGGCACCGGGGCTGATCGGCATCGTTTCGTGCCCGACCAGCACCAGGTCCCAGCCGCCGCCGGCCAGTGCCGAGACGAAGCCGGCGAAGTCGCCGTCGTAGTGGGCGGTGTAGCCCCAGCCGAGGGCCTGCAGCGCGCGATCGAGGTAGGTGGCCGGTGCGCGATGGACGATATCGTCGGCATAGACCAGGACGCGTGGCGCACCGGTCAGCGGCTGGTCCGGCGTCCAGCGGTAGGCGCCGGGATACAGGCGTGCGGCCGGATCGCCGTCGGGCGGCGGCGTGCCCAGTGCGTCGCGGTAGAGCCATTCGCCGTGGCCTGCCGCTTCGTTGGCAGCGGCATTCCGCTGTGGGGCGGTGAAGCTGCCGACCGCCAGGTCCAGCTCGACAGGTACCGTGCCCGCGTTGGTCACGGTAACGGTGCGGGTCGCTGCCGCGCCGATCGGCAGGGATTCGTCGATCGCTGCGGGGGTATAGCTGACGTCGGCGTACTGGCGCAGCAACGCGAAGTCCGCGGTCAAGGTGGCACCGCCCGTGATCGTGACATCCGTGCGCGCGTCGAGGTAGCCGGGCGCCGAGACCTGGACGGCATACGGCCCCGGTGGCAGGTCGATCGCGTAGTCGCTGCCGACCGCGCCGGTGGACACGCCACCGCTCGCCGTCACGCGGACGCTGGCGGTCACTGCGCCGCCGCTTTCGGCATCGGTGACCGTGCCGGCGAGCCGGCCACAGGTGGCGCACACCAGCTGCAGCGTCACCGGCAGTGGCGCCACCGGATCAGCCGCGTTGCTCAGGAAGCGCAGCTCGGCCGTGTAGGTTCCGGGCTGCCGGAATTCGCGCGCGTCGAAGCTGACCGCGATGACGGTCGAGGCGCCGGGCGCGAGGGTCCGCTCGTCGCCTTCGACGGTGATCCAGGCCGTTTCGGCGAAGCAGGCCTCGGCAGGACGGTAGCGGTTGGCTGCCAGGAAGCCGAGCCCGGCGTCGACGCCGCCGACGGCCCAGACCTCGCCGCCGGTGAACGCCTGCGTGCAGTAGCCGCCACCCAGCGCGGTCAGCGGCGCCAGCGGAGGCGCCAGGTCCGTCCAGCCGCCGATCGGCCAGGCGGCATGGTCGAGCACCTCGACCTGGCCCGACGCTTCGTACAGATCGCCGCCGCTGGCATCGCCGCCGATCGCATGAAGCCGGGTGCCGGTCGCGGCCAGCGCGAAGTCGGCGCGTGCGGAGGTGAACGCCGGGCCGGTTTCCCATTGCCCGGTCACGAGGTCGTAGCGCTGCGTGCGGTCGACGTTGGCCGCCGGCGAGCCGACGCCCCAGCCGCCGACCACATAGAGATGGCGGCCGACCTGCGCGTAGCCGGATGCGACGGTGCCGACCGGCATCGGCGTGCCGGTGCTCCAGGTGCCGGCCTGGATGTCGAAGACGTCGACGGCGTGGCTGACGTTGCCGAAGGCGAAGCCCGGCGCGCCGCCGGCGACATGGATGCGGCCGTCGTAGGCGCCGATCGCCGCGCCCCACAGGCCGCGCGGCAGGGCCGGACCGGCGGCCCAGGCATCGGCGGTGATATCGTAGACCAGAAAGCGGTCGGTGCCGTCGCCACCGGCCGCGTAGAGGTAGCCGTCGTGGCAGGTCAGTGCGATGCCCTCGCCACCGCCGACGCTGCTCGGCAGCGGCGCCAGTGTCGTCCAGGTGTCGCTCGCCGCGTCATAGCGGCGCACGGCACGGCTGTACTGGCCGCTCTCGATACCGCCGACGACGTAGTAGCGATCCGGGTCGCCGGGGCACTGCGCATGGCCGTAGCGTGCCAGGCCCGCTGGCAGGGGCGCCGCCGCGGTCCAGCCGCCGGCCGCCACGGCCGGCATGCTCGAATCCCTGCGCAGCGAAGCCGGTCCGTGCGCCGCGGGTGGACTGAAGGCGGCGGTGTCGACCGGTTGCGTACGTGGTGTGCGGCGCGGCCCCTCGGCATTGCCGACGCGGGCGCGGAACGTCAGCGGCACCGTGCCGGTGTTGGCGACGGTGACCGGCAGCTGGACCTGGTCGCCGATGGCCAGCGACTGCGTGATCGTGCCGGGACTGTAGGCGAGCAGGGGCTCCTGGCGCACCAGGGCGAAGTCGGCGGCAACCGCACCGCCGTCGGGGATGGTGAGCGTGCGGCTCTGCGCGAAGTAGCCGGGCGCACTGACGGTGGCGGTATAGGTGCCGGCGGGAAGATCGATCGCGTAGTCGCTGCCGATGCCTTCGAAGGCGGTCTGGCCGTCGTCCAGCCGGACCGACGCGCCCGTCACCGGGAAGCCCCGGCGGGCATCGGTCACGCGGCCGGCGGCGTGGCCACAGGTGGCGCAGCCGATCTGCATCGTCAACGGGACCGGCGCGGGTCCCTGGGCGAACGCGCCGACCAGGTTCAAAGTCGCGGTGTAGGGGCCGGGTGGCGCCACGATCGTCGCGTCCAGCCGCAGCTCGACCTGCACGGTGCCGCCGGCCGGAACGCTGCCCGCATGCGGATCAGCACTCACCCAGGGACCGGCGCCGTCGTTCTCGAACGCCAGCACGCCGACCTGCACATCCTCCGGGAAGGCGCCGACCGGTGCGCTGGCACCGGTCGCCGTGTCGATCACGCGCAACTGGCCGCCATTGCCGTAGGCCGCCCAGAACAGCAGGCCGCTCGCATGGTGGAAGGCGATGCTCTGGGCGTAGTTCGCGTCGATGCCGAGCGAACCGATGCGGGTCGCCTCGGCGGTCGTGGGGTCCAGCGTGTAGAGGCTGTCGGTGACGATGTCGATCGCATAGAGCGTGCCGTCGGGCGCGAACGCGATGTCGATGATCAGCGGCGCGGCCCGCGTGCTGCCGATTCGCGTCGGCACGGCAGTGGCCGGGTCGATCGTGTACAGCGTGGACTCGGTGCCGTTCGGCCCCATGCCGGTAGCCACCGCGTAGAGCCGGCCGTCCGGCGTGCTGGAAAGGCCGGTCCAGTTGCCGAGCGGCGTGGCCACACCGATGGCGGCGTGCGCGCCCGTGGCGACATCGACGGTGCGCAGCACGTTGTCGTAGTGGTCGAGCGTGTAGAGCCGCGTGAAGTCGCGGCCACGGAAATCGCCGGTGTACGGCGCGCCGCTCAGGGCGGCGACGACGTTCCACCGATCGGGCCGGTCGACGTCGGGGATCTGCACCAGCCGTTGCTGCGGATAGACGTTCAGCGCGAAGGCGCGCGCGCCGGTCAGCGGCCAGGCGTACACCGCCTCGGTGGCTGCGGCCGCGGGGCGGGTGCCGGGCAGCGGCGCGCCGGCCGACGGCGCCTCGCCGGACGGGGCGAGCGTGCCGGTGAAGCGCGGGATCGACACGCCACGTAGCGGCGCGGCGCCGTGGCCGTCGATGCGGATCGCGAACTCGGCCGGTGCGGGACCCGGGTTGGTCAGCGTGAGACGCCGCGTGAACACGGTGCCCGGTGCGACGGTCTGTTCGATCGATGCCGGGCTGGCCACCAGCTGCGCGCCATCGAGGACGAAGTCGAGCGTGGTCGTGCCGTCGGCGGTCACCGCCGTGCCGGTGACGGTCTGCGGCGCGTAGCCGGTGCGTGCGGCGGTGGCCGCGTACACGCCGGCGACGGGCGTCAGCCGGTAGGCCCCGGCCGCGTCGGTGCGCACGACGAAGGGGCCGACCGTGACCGACGCGTCGGCGAGCGGCATGCCCGAACCGGCGTCGGCGACCGTGCCCTGCAGGGTGCCGGTGGCGCCTCCGAGGGCGATGGCGGCCTGTACCGCGGCCAGCGCGTCGAGCGTGCCGTGACCCCAGTCGTTGTTCGGCCCGTCGGTATAGTCGCCGCCGCAGTTGGAACCGGTCTGGCCGGTCAGCGGCACGGCGGTGGCGTAGATCAGCTGTTCGGTCAGGGCGACGTCGCCGCGCAACGCCGGGTTCGCCTGCCACATCAGGCCGACCGTCGCGCTGACGTGCGGGCCGGCCATGCTGGTGCCGCTCCAGCGCGCATAGGTGTCGCCCGGGACCGCCGAGCGGATTGCTTCGCCGGGCGCCATGATGCCGGGCTTGTACGCACCGGGCTGCAGGGTCGAGGGGCCGCGGCTGCTGCGAGCCGTCAGCAGGCCCGGTATGCCGGCGCCCAGGCCGACCGAGCCGGTGGTGAGCACGTCCGGATAGTCACCGGGCGAGCCCAGCGTGCGGCAGCCGGGTCCTTCGTTGCCGGCCGAGACCTCGACCAGGATGCCGGCCGCCCGTAGCGCGGTGACGGCCTGGCGGAACACCGGACGGTTGCCGCCGATGTAACCCCAGGAGTTGTTGACGACGTCCGGCGCCAGCTCCGGCCGCGGATCGTCGCCGGCCAGGTTCCACGGTGCCAGCATGAACTCGAAGCAGGTCAGGAAGCTGAGGTCGTTGCCCTGGCCTGCGTCGGTCATGTTCTTGCAGTGGATCGTGCGGGCCCGCGGCGCAACGCCGATGCGATGGATGCCGCGGTCGTCGCCGACCAGGGTGCCGGTGGTATGGGTGCCGTGACCGTGACCATCGCCGGGTGCGGCCGGATACTGGCCGGTCGCATCCCACCAGTGATGATTGTGATCCGCGCGGATACCGTCCCAGCCGCGATACTGGTTGATGATCGCCGGATGGTCCCACTGCAGGCCGGTGTCGCTGCCGCCGATCACGAGACCGTCGCCTTCGACGCCCAGCGCCCAGGCCTGGTCGGCCCGGATGAAGCGCAGGCTCGATTCGATCGCCTGCGAGGTTGCAGCCGGTTCGTCGTCGCCGGGCTCCGGCGGGTCGAGCCGGATGCTGCGGTTCGGCACGATCGCCGCCACGTCCGGCCGGGCGGCCAGTCGCTCGACCAGCGGGCGGTCGCCCTGCGCCACGTAGATCGCATTGGCGATGTAGAACGATCGGTAGCCGATGCCGTCGGCATCGAGCTCGGCCCGCACGGTGCGCTGTGTCGCGTCGGCGTGCTGCCGGAGCGTGTCGAGCACGAAACGTCCCTTGGCCGCCTTGCCCTGGCGCTGGTCGGCCGAAGCCAGGCCGGCCGGCTCGGCCAGGACGACGAAGAAGTCGGTCGGCTCATCCCGGCCGAGCGTTTCGGCCAGCTGCGGGTCGATGGTGGCAGCGGCCGTGAGGGCCGGTCCTCCGCCGAGGGCGGCCAGCGCGGCCAGCAGGCACCTCGGCAGCCATCCGTGCCTTCGGCCGGCACGTGTGTTCCAGTTCGAATCGTTCATGCGAAATCCCAGGCGTGGAGAAAGAGCAGGCGCTGCGCCGGACCCGTCCCGCGTCGCGGGGCATGGATGCGCGACGGATCGCGGCGCAGCGACTGGCTTGATGCCCGCCGCCCGCCTGGGGCTCATGTCGGTTGGCTTAGCGACTGCTTTGAAAGGCCTGAACGTCCGATCTGAACGCGGGATGTGCAGGTTCCGGCGCACGCCTGCGTCGATCGCAGGGCACCGGCGCCGGTTGCTGCGCGCGGACGGGCGACGCAACGAACCGTGGCAGCGGGGGTGGATGCGGGCCGCCGGCCGGCGACGCGCTGCGTCAGTGCGGCTGCGGGCGCGCTGGTGGTGCACCGCGATGGCGGCCATGTGGCCGCCGGTTGCGCGATGCCGGCCATCGCGCGGGCACGGTTCCAACCCCGGCGTGCGCGGGACGTGCGGCGGGTCAGCTTGGTCGAGCGCTGCCGCGGAGCGCGGCGGCGCGGTCCGCGTTAGCGGCTGGCGATCGCGTGGCGCGGCAGCGCCAGCAGCTCGGGCGGGATCTCGCGCTCGCCGGCCAGCACCTCGGTCCGCACCCGCGCCACCTGCCAGGCGCCGGCATCGGCCAATGCGTGGTAGACACGCAGCTGCAGCAGGGCCGCCTCGTAGCTCTGCAAGGCCCAGCCGGCACTGCGGCCGGCGGCTGCGACGGCCTCGTCGAGCCGGCCCCGGTCGATCAGGTACCCGGCATGGGCCGCGGACACGCGCAGGATCAGCGCCGGCGCGCGCGGATGCTCGGCCTGGTCGAGGGCCTGCCGGAATGCCGCCTCGGCGGCGGCATCATCGCCGTGCAACACCGCCTGCTCGGCCTGCATCAGCGCAGACAGCACGATCACCTCCGGCACGTCATCGGGTGCGTGCGCCCGCCGCGACACGGTATCCGCAATGGCCGCCGCCGCGGCGAGATGGCCCTGGCGGCGCTCCGCGGTGAACGCCACGTACTGGCCCCAGACGAACTGGTGCGGCGCGGTGGTCCGCAGCGCGTCGGTCAGGGCGGAGGCCGCCAGCTCCGCGGCCCGGGCGGGCTGGCCCGATTCAAGCGCGTGCGCCGCGGCGACGATCTGCATCCATGCGTCCAGTGCCTCGCTGCGGCCTTCGGCCGGTGCGTCGCGCAGTTGCTGCAGCAACGCGGCTGCGTCGTGCAGGCGGCCGTTGGCGGTCAATACCTGCACGCGGTTGGCGTTGACCAGCTCGCGCGTGCCCGGATGGGTGACGCGGTCGAGCAGGGCGGCGATCCGCGCATCCTGCGCCAGCGCGGCGGCGGGTTCGAGCAGGCCGAGCAGGCTGCCGGCGATGTTGATGCGGGCGCCGAGCTCCGGCTGCAGCGCCTGGAAGGCCGCAGCGCGCTCGGCGGCGCGGTGGAAGTACGGCAGCGCCTCGGCCGGGCGCCCGCGCAGTTCGTGCAGCGCGCCGACATTGTTGTCGAGCTGGGCCAGCGCCAGCTGGTCGCCGCTGCTTTCGAGCGCGACGCGGGCGCGGGCGTAGTCGTCCTCGGCCTCGTCGAAGCGCCGCAGCCAGCTGCGCGCGAGCCCGCGTCCGTTCAGCGCGATGCCGAGCTGGTTGCGCGCCTCGCCGGTGGCGGCACCGGCGAGCCCACGCACGGCCTGGTCGAACTGGACGGCCGCGGCCTGGAAATCGGCCAGGCGCAGGCAGGTGTAGCCCAGGCCGTGGTGCACCTTGGCCTGCAGCACCGCGTCCTGCGCGAGGCGGGGTTCTTCCAGCAGTGCGCGGAACGCCGCCTGCGCCTTGTGCACGTGGCCGGCCAGGTGATCGATCTCGGCCAGCCAGTAGCGCACGTCCAGTGCCGCGCCGTGGCGCGCGGCGGCGGCCTGCAGCAGCACGCGCGCCTGGTCGTGCTGCTCGGCCCAGGCGGCCGCCTTGACCTGCTGCAGCAGGCGCGCGCGGTCGTGCGCCTCGGCACCGGCATCGCCGCCGGCCGGTGTCAGGTCGAGCCGGCGCGCGAGATCATCGGCGGCGAGGTAGGCCGCCGCCAGCGGATCGGCTGCGCTGCCGAGGCCGGTGGGCATCGGCGAGGGTCCATACAGGCCGTGCAGGCGCACCTGCCATCCGGTCTCCACTGCCTCGGCACGCACGCCGAAGATCCAGGCCGGCGCCGTAGCCGCCGCCAGCGCCGCCGCGACGACGTCCTCGGTGGCGGCATCCGCATCGAAGCGGCGCACCAGGGCGACGACGTTGTCGCTCGGCAGCACCGGCAAGCCGGCATCGCGCAGGCGCTCGGCGATCGCGTCCATCAGGCCCAGGCGCATCCAGGCCTGGCCCTGGCCGGGCGCCAGCTGCACCGGCAGCACGATCGCCTTGGGTTCGGGCGCAGGCACGGGCGGCGGTCGCGACACCGGTGTGCCGCTGCCGACCAGCAGGCCGAGCGTCGCCACCGCGGCCGCCCGCCAGTGCCGCCACGCGTGGGCATCGCCGGTCCAGCGGGCCGCGCGCCGCATCGACCGGCCTGCCCGCTCGCGGACCTGCGACCATCGCGCGCGCAGGCGCCCGGCCAGCGGGTGGACCCGGCCGGCCGGTCGCGCGGCGGCCCGGCGGGAAGGCGCTGGCGCCGGCGTGGCGGTCACGTCGGCGATCCAGGCATAGCCGAATCGCGGAATCGTGCGGATGGCGTAGCGTTCCGGGCCGGTGTCGCCGATGGCCCGGCGGCAGCGCAGGATGATCTGGTCGACCAGGTTGTCGGTGGCGTCCACCCGCCCCCAGACCGCGGCGATCAGCTCGTCGCGGCCGATCGCGCGTCCGCGCTGTTCGATCAGGTAGGCCAGGCAATCGAATGCGCGCGGCGTCAGCGCCACGCGTTCGCCGCGATGCCACAGTTCGCGCAGCGCGGTGTCGATCTGGTAGTCGCGAAATCGGATCGTTTCCATGACCATCGGGAGCCTTGCGTCGCGGCGAACGGGAGGTTGCCGGCGGTCCCGAGGGCACTGTGCCGCGATCGGTTTGTCGATGCAAGTATCGATTTCATGTTAGTGAAACTTATAGTTCAATCGTAGCGGACAGGGCGGGCGCGACGGCAGCGGCGGCGCGCACGGTGACCGGCCCGGCCGGCCGGTGGCCGGTGCTGGCCGGCGGGGATCGTTGCTATGCTGCCTCGCGCCGTGCCGATGCCGGCCGAGTCCGGGTTCCGATGTCCGAATCTTCCGCTGCCGACGCGATGGCCGATCTGCTCGCCCGCTGCGGCGCCGGCGAGCCGGCTGCGGCCGAGCGCATCACGCCGATCGTCTATGCCGAGCTCAAGGCCCTGGCGGCGCGTGCGCTGCGCGGCGAGCGTCACGGCCATACCCTGCAGACCACCGCCCTGGTCAACGAGGCCTGCCTGCGCCTGCTCGGCCAGCGGCAGGTCGATCCGGCCAACCGGGCCCAGCTCGTCGGGCTCGCCGCGCAGGCGATGCGGCGCGTGCTGGTCGACTACGCGCGGCGTCGCCAGGCCGACAAGCGGCCGCATCCCGACCAGCGGCTGGCGATCGAGGAGATCGACCTGCCGGCGGCCCAGGCCGACCTGATCGGCCTCGATGCCGTGCTCGATCGCCTGGCGCAGCTCAGCCCACGCCAGGCCCGCGTGGTCGACCTCAAGTTCTTCGCCGGGCTGGAACTGGAGGAGATCGCCGAGGTGCTCGCCATCGCCCGGCCGACCGTGGTGCGCGACTGGCGCATGGCGCGCGCGTGGCTGCAGCGCGAGCTGGCCTGACCGCGAGCGGGCAGGGCCGGCGCCTCACTCGAAGTCGTCCGCGAACAGCCGGTCGTCGCCGATGACGGTGAACGTCACGCGCTGGGGATGGTAGGTGACCAGGCCGACCGACGGCGCCGCCACGACCTTCGCGAAGGCGCCGGTGACGTTGCCGGCGACCGCGATCGTGCACGAGGTACCCAGGGCCGGCGTGGCGTCGAAGCTGACGCGCAGCGTGCCGCCGAGGGCCAGCGTGCCGGTCGCGTCCAGGCCAGAGCAGGTGCTGCCGGTCGCGCTGCGGATCGCCAGCGTCGAGCCCGGCTGCAGCCCGACATCGCCGCGCACGGCGAGCGTGCCGTAGGGCAGGGCGGCATCACCCGGCGCCAGCGTGCCGCCGTGGGCGACGTCGGTCGAATGGACCGTCCCGTTGCCGGCCAGCGCGGCGCCGGCCTGCACCCGCACCGACCCCACGGCGCCCGGTCCGGTAGCCGCCGGGCTTCCGTTGGCCACCAGGGTGCCGGCGTCGATCGTCCAGTGCTGTGGCGCGCCCCAGGCCGCGGCAAGGCCGCTGCCGACCAGGGTCCAGGTCCCGCCATCGATCTTGCGGTAGGCGCCGAAGCCCTGGTAGGCCGCCGCGCTGCGCACGTCGGCCGCGCTCAGCTGCGCCAGGTCCAGGGTGCCGCCCGTCGCGCCGCCGAGGGCGAGGACGTCGGCGGCCTGGCCGGTGCTCGACAGCGCGATCACCGTGCCGGCAAAGCGGGCGCCCGGCTCGATCACCAGGCGGTTGCCGCCGCCGAGGAACTCGATCGCGGGCGCCGGCGGCTGCACCGCGGGCGCGTACTGCAAGCCGCCGCCGATGTGGCCCGACGTGACCACCGTCGCAGCGCCGGTGCCGGTCACGCCCGTGCCGCCGCGGCCGCTGATGTCGAGGCGGTCGCCCGCGCCGCCGTCGCCACCGGCGATCGCACCGCGGTTGACCAGGGTCGCACCGGCCATCACGACGCCGGCACCGCCGCCGCCGCCGCCGCCGTGCGTCACGCGGAAGACCGAGGTATCCAGGCCGCGCTCGCCGCCGGTGCCGCCGACGATCGTGCCGGTATTGGTCAGCGTCGCGCCGGTGCCCAGCCAGGCGCCGACACCACCCCCGCCACCGCCGCCGCCCCCGCTGAGGCGGCCGGCGTTGTCGCCACCGCGTCCGCCGTTGCCGCCGTAGAGGCCGGCCTCGTTGGTCCAGGACCCCGTTATCACGGCGCCGGGTGCGCCGCCGCCGCCCCCGCCCCCACCGCCGCCGCCCGCATCCTGGCCGCCCCCGTTGCCACTGCCGCCGCCGCCCCCACCCCCGCCGATGCCGTCGTTGCGCGGACCGCCGCCGGCACCGCCACCCCCGCCGGCGCCGCCGAACAGGCCGACGCTGCCGACACTGGGTCCGGCCCCGCCGGTCCCGCCCTGGCCGCCGTTGACGCCGCCGCTGCCGCCCGGCGCCAGCGTGCCCGGCAGGGTCGTCATGCTGGTGTTGTTGCCGCCGCCCCCGCCGCCGCTCAGGACCTGCGCCGACGGATTGCCGCCGGCGATGCCCGGCTGGCCCGGCGTGCCGGGCACCAGGCCCGCCGTGCCGCCCGCGCCGCCGGCATTGCCCGGGCTGACGCTGCCGGGTGTGCCGCCCGCGCCGCCGGCGTGGCGATCGCTGCCGGGAAGGCCGCCGGGGCCGCCATCGATGCCGCACACGTCGCCGGCCTCGCAGGCCTGGGCGGCGGGCAGGGCGGCAGCCATCGCCCAGGCCAGCGTGGCGCCGATCGCGGCGGCCGCGCGGCGGCGTCCATCAGCCCGTGTCTTCATCACATCCTCCTGCATCGTCGGTCCGATCCGTGCCGCCGCCGGTGACGGCGGCGCGTTCATCCTCCAACGCGCAAAGGCGCGCGCGCGCGGATCATCGGCGTCGATCGGCGCTGCTATGCTCGGCGGCATGCCTTGCCGTCATGCCAGACACGCCCGTGTTGCCCGGGGTGCCGCCGCAGCGTGGCCGGCCCATCGCGGGTCGCTGCCCGCCGCCGCGTACGCGCGATGAGCGCGGAGGCGGACGCGCGCTATCGCCGCGCACAGGCGATCGCCCACCAGGCGCTCGACCTTCCGTCCGACGCGCGCGAGGCCCATCTCGCCGCCGCCTGTGGCACGGACGTGGACTTGCGCCGCGAGGTCGACTGGCTGATCGCCGCGGTCGAGGGCGACGAGCCGGCCGATGCGCTCGCCGGGGTCGTCGACCTGGCCCGCACGCTGCTGGCCGAGGCGCGCGTGGAGTCCGCCGCGCCGCGCCGCTACCGGCTGGTCGAGCGCCTCGGCGAGGGCGGCATGGGCCAGGTCTGGCTGGCCGAACGCGACGACGGTGGCCCGCGCCAGCGCGTGGCGCTCAAGCGGCTGCACGGCGTCGGTGCGCCCGGTGCCGGGGAGGCGGCGCGCTTCCTCGCCGAGGGCCGCATCCTGGCGTCACTGCAGCATCCGAACATCGCGCACCTGATCGACGCCGGCTTCGACGCGGACGGTCAGCCGTTCCTGGCGATGGAGTACGTGGACGGCCTGCGCATGGACCAGTGGTGCGCCGCCGCCCCGCGGCCGATGCGGGCGCGCATCGAGCTGTTCCTGAAGGTCTGCGGCGCGGTGGAGCATGCGCATGCCCAGCTGGTGATCCACCGCGACCTCAAGCCGGCCAACATCCTGGTCGGCGCGGACGGCGAGCCCCGGCTGCTCGATTTCGGCATCGCGCGGCTGCTCGACCGCGACGCCGGCGCGGCACCGGCGACCACGGTGCTGCGCGCGATGACGCTGGCCTACGCGAGCCCGGAGCAGGTCGAGGGCAAGGCGCTCGGTACCGCCACCGACATCTACTCGCTCGGCGTCGTGCTGTACGAGCTGGTCGCCGGCGTGCGGCCGTTCGACCACCTCGATTCGGAGCACGAGCGGTCCAACGCGATCGTCTCCGGCACGTTCCCGCCGCCGAGCCGGCCGGCGCGGCGCGCGCCGGCGCCGCGCCGCATTCCGGCCGACATCGACGCGATCGTGCTCAAGGCGATGCGGCGCGAACCCGCGCAGCGCTATGCCTCGGTGGCCGAGCTGGCCGACGACCTGCGCCGCCACCTGGCCGCGCGGCCGGTGCTGGCGCGGCGCGGGCAGTGGGGCTACCGCGCGCAGCGCTACCTGGCGCGCAACCGCTGGGCGATCGCGACGGCGGTGCTGCTGCTGGGCCTCGCGGGCGGCTTCACCTGGCGCACGCTGCTGGCCGAGCGCGAGGCACGGCGGCAGGCGGCGGTCTCCGACCGCGTGGCCGAGTTCCTGGTGTCGGTGTTCGCCGCTGCCGATTCCAACCTCAACCGCGACCTGCGCCACGATCTCACCGCGCGCGAGGTGCTCGACGCCGGCGCGGCGCGCATCGGCACGGAGCTGGACGGCCAGCCGCACATCCGCGCCCGCCTGCTCGAGGCGGTCGGCAACGCCTATCGCCACATGAACGCCAATCCGCGGGCGGCCGCACTGATGCGCGAGGCGGCGGATCTCAACCTCGATCCGGCGGTCGACCAGCCGCTCGCCGCCGCGCGCTGCCTCGAAGCGCTCGCGAACATCATGGCCAACGGCGAGTTCCCCGCGGACGAGGCCGTGCGCGCCGCGCGCGAATCGCTGACGCTGGCCGAGCGCCTGACCGCGCCGGGCTCGCAGCCGGTCGCCAACGCCTGGATGGTGCTCTCGCTGGCGCTCAATCGCGCCGGCCAGCTCGCCGCCGCGCAGGCCGCGGCGGAAACGACGCTGGCGATGAACCGGCAGTTGCCGCGCGGGGGCGACAACCGCATCGGCGCGGCCTTCCACAACCTGTGCATGA
Organism: Dokdonella koreensis DS-123; assembly: GCF_001632775.1. NCBI lineage: Bacteria > Pseudomonadati > Pseudomonadota > Gammaproteobacteria > Lysobacterales > Rhodanobacteraceae > Dokdonella > Dokdonella koreensis. The sequence continues at coordinate 4,113,066 of NZ_CP015249.1, read as the reverse complement.
TCACGCTGGCCCGTGGCGACGTCGCGACCGCGCGCGGCCACTGCGAGCAGGGGCTGGCCGAGCTGCCGGCGGGCGACAGCCTGTCCCGCAGCCAGCGCTACAGCCGCCATGCCCAGCTGCTCGCTCGCGCCGGCGACCTTCCCGCCGCCATCGCGACGATGGAGGACGCGCTGGCAATGGCCGGCCGCATCGAGGGCGAGCGCGGTCCGTTCGGTGCGCTCTATCGGCTGCGCCTGGCCCAGATCCTCGACCAGGCCGGCCGCTATCCGGCGGCGCTGCAGCGGCTGGAAGAGGCACTGGCCGACCAGGTACGGCTCAACGGCAGCGACAGTGGCGAGGCGGTCGCCGTGATGCTGGCCACCGGCGAGCACTACCTGCTGACGGGCCAGTACGCGCGCGCGCAAGCGTCGCTGCGTCCGGCCCTCGACGCCTCGCTCGCGCGCTACGACACGGATGACCCGCGTGTCCTGCACGCCCGAACGCTGCTGGCCCGCGTGCTGATCGACAGCGGCGAGGCCGGCGCGGAAGCCCGCAGCCTGCTCGATGCGGCGCAGGCCGGCTGGGCGTCCAAGGACGATCCCGGCGCGACGCTGGCGCCGTACACGCCGCTGGCACAGGCGCACTGGCTGTTCGCCACCGGCGATGCCGTGCAGGCCACTGCGCTGCTCGACCGGGTCGAGGCGCCGGCCACGCGCGCCGACGCCTGGGTGCTGGCCCAGTCCCGCCTGCTGCGGGCCGAAATCGCGCGGCACACCGGCGATGCCGAGGCGGCCCTGCGCGCCGAGGAGGCGGCCTGGCGCGCACTGGACGCGGCGTTCGGTGCCGGGCATCCGCAGGTGGCGCGTCTCGGACTGCGCTATGCGGCCAGCCTGCGTGCGGCCGGCCGTGACGCGGACGCACAGGCACTGGAAGCGGCATCACGGCCGGTCTTGGAGGCGGCGTTTCCGGCCGATTCGGCGTTCCGGCGCGGGCCGGCTGCGCCCGGCTAGCGGCATGCGTTCCGGCGCGCCCGGCCGGTCCGGACCCCGTGCGTCACGAGCCGGCAGGCATGCCGTGGCTCAGGAGGCGGGCGGTTCCGCGGCCGGCGATTCCCAGGGCGGCCCCTCGTCGAACGCGGCCACCAGCCGGTCGATCAGCGCGCGCACGGCGCGGCTGACGTAGCGCGTCTGCGGATAGACCGCGTAGATGGCGTCCGCCGTCGGCGGCGAGCCGGGCAGCAGCTCGATCAGTGTGCCTTCGCGCAGCGCCGGGGCGGCGATGAACAGCGGCAGCAGGGCGATGCCCAGGCCCGCGATCGCCGCGTCACGCATGCTGTCGCCGTTGTTGAGATGCGTGCGGCCGCGCACGACGATCTGGCGCGGCGCCTCGCCGTCCGCGCGCGGCGCGAACTGCCAGTACGGTGCCACCGACGCGTTGCCGTAGCAGATGCAGTCGTGCTGCTGGATGTCGTCGATCGCCTGCGGCGTGCCGTTGTGATGCGCGTAGCCGGGGCTGCAGACCAGCACGCGCCGGCTCGGCGCGATGCGCCGCGCCATCAGCGAGGAATCGTGGAGGCGGCCGATGCGCACGCCGAGGTCGTAGCCGCCGGCCAGCAGGTCGACGTAGCGGTCGTCCAGTTCCAGCGTCAGCTCCAGCGCCGGGTGCTCGCGCATGAAGTCGTACAGGACCGGGCCGAGGTAGGCGGTGCCGAACGTCATCGGTGCGGCCACGCGCAGGCTGCCGGCGATCGACCCGGCGTCCTCGCCGGAGGCCTCGTCGACCGCCTGCTGCATGCGTGCGAGCACTTCGCGCATGTGCTCGTAGAAGCGCTGGCCGGCATCGGTGACGGCGACGCCGCGCGGCGAGCGGTGCAGCAGCTTGGCCTGCAGCGTGCTTTCCAGCCGCGCGACGCGCGCGCTGAGCTGCGATTTGGAGACGTTCATCCGTGTCGCCGCGGCGTTGACGCCGCCGCTGTCGACCACCTGGATGAAGGCCCGGATGTCGCCGAAGTCGGGGTCCATCGCGGTATTGAAGCACGGAAACCGCGGATGCCGGCGCGCCAGCGGCACGGCTCCAGGTGGTGTTCGGGAATAGCGAACGCGCCGTTCGCGGTTCGCCGGCTAGGCGCCCGGCCGGGCGCTGCCTAGAGTGCGCCGCATCGACGCAACGGAGACACCGCCATGCACACCACCCGTCATTCGAACGATCGCGGCTTGGCCGATTTCGGCTGGCTCAAGAGCCGTCACACCTTCTCGTTCGGCGACTACCACGATCCGGCGCACATGGGCTTCGGCCCGCTGCGCGTCATCAACGAGGACCGCGTCGCGCCCGGCAAGGGTTTCGGCGCACACCCGCACCGCGACATGGAGATCCTCTCCTGGGTGCTGGACGGCACGCTCGAGCACAAGGACAGCCTCGGCACCGGTGCGCAGATCCGCCCCGGCGAGCTGCAGCGCATGAGCGCCGGTACCGGCGTGGTGCATTCGGAGTTCAACGCCTCGCCGACCGACCCGGTGCACTTCCTGCAGATCTGGATCCTGCCCGAGCGGCAGGGCCTGGCGCCCGGCTACGAGCAGCACCGTTTCGACGCGGCGGATCTCGCCGATCGCTGGTGCCTGATCGCGTCGGGTACGCCGCGCGACGGCGCGCTGAAGGTCCACCAGGACGTGGACCTGTACGCCACGCGGCTCGCCGCCGCGCACGAGCTGAGCCATGTCCCGGCCGCCGGCCGCAAGCTCTGGCTGCAGGTGGCGCGCGGGTCGGTCGAGGTCGACGGCGAGGTGCTGAACGCCGGCGACGCCGCGGCCTGGACCGATGCGGCGAAGCTGGTCGTGCGCGCGGCGGACGACGCCGAGCTGCTGCTGTTCGACATGACCCCGTAGTAATCCCTCCACCCCGGACCCCGACGCAGGAAACGCCATGCCCATCGCCACCGCCACTCCCGCCGCGACGCTGCTCGACGGCGCCGACCACACCCTGATGCTGATCGACTTCCAGTCGCAGATGGCGTTCGCGACGCGTTCGATCGACGTCGTCGAGCTGCGCAACAACGCGGCGCTGATCGCCGAGGCCGCCCGCACGTTCGCGGTGCCGGCGATCGTCACCACGGTGGCCGAGAAGAGCTTTTCCGGCCCGACCTTCGACGAGGTCACCGGCGTGCTGGCGGACCGGGCGCCGATCGACCGCACGACGATGAACGCCTGGGAGGACGCCGCGGTCGTCGCCGAGGTCAACCGCCTCGGCAAGGGCAGGGTGGTGTTCGCCGGGCTGTGGACCAGCGTGTGCATCGTCGGGCCGGTGTTGTCGGCGCTCGCGCAGGGCTTCGAGGCGTACGTCATCACCGATGCCTGCGGCGACGTCAGCGCCGAGGCGCACGAGCGCGCGGTGCAGCGCATGGTGCAGGCCGGCGCCCGGCCGCTGACCGCGCTGCAGTACCTGCTGGAGCTGCAGCGCGACTGGGCGCGCGCCGCCACCTACGACGCCACCGTGGCCACGGCCGTGGCCCATGGCGGCGGCTACGGCGTGGGCCTGGTCTATGCCAGGACGATGTTCCAGGCGCAGGAAGGCCACTGAGCCGCGCCATACCCCTTCCATCCCCCCACGAGACCCCGACGATGAGCACGATCACGACGAAAGACGGCACCGCGATCTTCTACAAGGACTGGGGCAGTGGACAGCCCGTGGTGTTCTCCCACGGCTGGCCGCTGTCCGGCGACGCCTGGGACGTGCAGATGCTGTACCTGGCCGAGCGCGGCTACCGGACGATCGCGCACGACCGGCGCGGCCACGGCCGCTCGGCGCAGCCCTGGCACGGCAACGACATGGACACCTACGCCGACGACCTGGCCGGACTGATCGAGACGCTCGACCTGCACGAGGTGGTGCTGGTCGGCCATTCCACCGGCGGTGGCGAGGTCGCGCGCTACGTCGGCCGCCACGGCACCGGCCGCGTCGCGAAGGTGGTGCTGGTCGGCGCCGTGCCGCCGCTGATGCTCCAGACTCCGGCCAACCCCGGCGGCCTGCCGCTCGCGGTGTTCGACGGCATCCGCGCCGGCGTGCGGGCCGATCGCTCGCAGTTCTACAAGGACCTGGCCGCCGGGCCGTTCTACGGCTTCAACCGGCCGGACGCCACGCCTTCGCAGGGGTTGGTCGACACGTTCTGGCTGCAGGGCGTGATGGGCGGACTCAAGGGGCAGTACGATTGCATCCGGCAGTTCTCCGAAGTGGACTACACCGAGGATCTCGAGAGGATCGACGTGCCCACGCTGATCGTCCACGGCGACGACGACCAGGTCGTACCGATCGAGGCCTCGGCCCGGCGTGCGGCCGGGCTGGTCCGGAACGCGGTCCTGAAGGTCTATGCAGGCGCACCGCACGGCCTGGCGAGCACCCATGCCGACCGGCTCAACGCCGACCTGCTGGCCTTCATCCAGGACCGGGGCTGAGGGCGCGCCGCGATGAAGCTCTATGCGGCTTCGCTCGCGGTCGGCGTCCTGGTCGGCGTGATCTACGGCCTGCTCCACGTGCGATCCCCGGCACCGCCGGTGATCGCCCTGATCGGCTTCGCCGGCATCCTGCTCGGCGAGCAGCGGGTGCCGGCCGCGCGGAAGTGGGTCGCGCACGCGCCGGCCGGCATCGTGCAGGCCGGCCGCGCCGCGCCGGCGCGCGACCCGGCGCGGCCACCGGCGTCCGCCGGCAGTGACGAACCTTCGCACTGACCTCCCTTCCGTCCGACGCACAGACGCAGACCTGACCATGCCCGAGCCCGCCGATCTGATCGTGCACAACGCCAAGGTCGCCACCGTCGATCCGGCCCGGCCGCAGGCGCAGGCATTCGCCATTGCCGACGGGCGGTTCCTGGCCGTCGGCACGGACTCGGACGTCGTCGCGCTGGCCGGCCCCGCGACGCGCACGGTCGACGCCGGCGGCCGCACCGTGATCCCCGGCCTGATCGACTCGCACGTGCACGTGATCCGCGGCGGGCTCAACTACACGCTGGAGCTGCGCTGGGACGGCGTGCCCTCGCTGGCCGATGCGATGCGCCTGCTGCGCGCGCAGGTCGCGCGCACGCCGCCGCCGCAGTGGGTGCGCGTGGTCGGCGGCTTCAGCGAGCACCAGTTCGCCGAGAAGCGCCTGCCGACGCTGGCCGAACTCAACGCCGTCGCGCCCGATACGCCGGTCTTCATCCTGCACCTGTACGACCGCGCGCTGCTCAACGCCGCCGCGCTGCGTGCCGCCGGCTACACGCGCGACACGCCCGATCCGCCCGGCGGCCGGATCGTCCGCGGCGCCGGCGGCGAGCCGACCGGCCTGCTGCTCGCGCAGCCCAACGCGCTGCTGCTCTATTCGGCGCTCGCCAAAGGCCCGCGGCTGCCCTACGACTACCAGCTCAACTCCACCCGCCATTTCCTGCGCGAGCTCAACCGCCTCGGCGTCACCAGCGTGATCGACGCCGGTGGCGGCTTCCAGAACTACCCGGACGACTACCGCGTCGTCGAGGACCTGCATGCGCGCGGCGAGCTGACGCTGCGCATCGCCTACAACCTGTTCACGCAGAAGCCCAAGGAAGAGCTCGCCGACTTCACGCGCTGGACCGCGGCCAACCGCTACCGCCAGGGCGACGACTTCTACCGGCTCAACGGCGCCGGCGAGATGCTGGTGTTCTCGGCCGCCGATTTCGAGGATTTCCGCCAGCCGCGGCCGGAACTGCCGCCCGGCATGGAAGGTGACCTCGAAGCGGTCGTGCGCCTGCTCGCCGCCCATCGCTGGCCGTGGCGGCTGCACGCGACCTACGACGAATCGATCGGCCGTGCGCTCGACGTGTTCGAGAAGGTCCATCGCGACATCCCGCTCGACGGCATCGGCTGGTTCTTCGACCATGCCGAGACCGTCAGCGACCGCAGCCTCGAGCGTATCGCCCGGCTCGGCGGTGGCGTCGCCGTGCAGCACCGCATGGCCTACCAGGGCGAGTACTTCGTCGAGCGCTATGGCGCCAAAGCCGCGGAGCGTGCGCCGCCGGTCCGGCGCATGCTGGACCGGGGCATCCGCCTCGGTGCCGGCACCGACGCCACGCGCGTGGCCAGCTACGACCCATGGACCGCGCTGCACTGGCTGACCAGCGGCCGCACGGTCGGCGGCACGCGCCTGTACCCGCCCGGCAACCGGCTCGACCGGCACACCGCGCTGGACCTCATGACGCGCGCCAACACCTGGTTCTCGGGCGAGGACGGCGTGAAGGGCCAGATCCGGGCCGGCCAGCTCGCCGATTTCGCCGTGCTGTCGGAGGACTACTTCAGCGTGCCGGAAGACCGCATCCGGCAGATCGTCTCGCTGCTGACCGTCGTCGGCGGACGCATCGTCCACGCCGATGGCGCGTTCAAGTCGCTCGACCCGCCGCTGCCGGCACCGATGCCGGACTGGTCGCCGGCCAATTTCGGCAGCCGCTACTGGAAGTCCGACGCGGCGCAGGCGGCGGTGCGTGCCGCGCCGCCGGCGACCGCCTGTGCCGTCCACGCCGGGGCTCGCGCGCCCGCGACCGGACTGGCCGACGCGCACGGTTTCTGGGGCGCGCTCGGCTGCGCGTGCTGGGCGTTCTGATGCGCACGGCCCCGCAGCGCCGGCCTGGCACGTCCCTGCGGCGTCGCCGCTGCCGGGTTCCGCGCCGTGCCGCCGGGCCCGCGAACGTCTTCTTCCTTGCCGAGATCCGCCGATGAACGCCAGCGCCGCCCCGCTCGAGTCCCCACGCCGTCCCGTTGCCGAACCGGCCGCCGACGCACGGGCGTCGGCCTTGCTGGCCTTCGTCGCCGGCTTCGTCGACACGGCCGGCTTCGTCGCGTTGTTCGGCCTGTTCACGGCGCACATGACCGGCAACCTCGTGCTGATCGGCGACAGCCTCGCCACGCACCGCGCCGACATCGCCGGCAAGCTGCTGGCGTTCCCGGTATTCCTGGCGGTGGTCGGCGCCACGCGCTTGTACGAGCACCGCGCGGCGCGGCGCGGGCGCGATCCGGCCGTGCCGATCCTGGTGGCCGAGATGGTCGTCCTTGCCGCGTTCCTCGCGGCGGGCGTGTACTTCGCGCCGTTCGTCGCGGCCGGGGCGCCCGGCACGATCCTGGTCGGCATGCTCGGCGTCGCCGCCATGTCGATCCAGAACGCCGCTTCACGCAGCGCGCTCGCCGGCCACGGACCGACGACGGTCATGACCGGCAACGTGACGCAGGTGACGATGGACCTGGTCGATCTCGCGCGCGGCGTCGAGGCGGCACAGGCGCAGGCGCGCCTGCGCAAGATGGCGCCGCCGCTGCTCGGCTTCGCGATCGGCGCGATCGCGGGCGGGTTCGGCGTGGTGGGCTTCGGCTTCGCCTGCCTGGCCTGTCCGTTCGCCGCGCTCGGTCTCGTCGTGCTGTGGCGCCGGCGCCGGCCGGGCTGATCGACGTCGCAGTGTGTCGCGGCCGTCAGCTTGCGGCGGTGCGTTCCTCCGCGCCGGCGAGCAGGGCGGCTTCCTGGTCCGCGCTCAGCCCGATACCGGCCGCGGCGAAGTCGAACGCATCGCCGCGGCGCACGCGATGGTCCAGCCAGTTGCTGCGTATCGTCTCCTCGATCGCGCGGAAGCGCAGGCCGGCCGCGCGCGCCTTGGCATTGCTGGCCGTCGCGAAGCCCGGCACCGCCGCGTACGGCGGCGCCAGCGGCAGGCCGTACATCGCGCGCGGGAAGTCGCCCTTCCAGATCACCTCGGCACGGCTGCCGACGACACGGCCGGCCGCGGCGATGTAGTCGCGCAGCGACAAGCGCTCGGCCGGGCCGGCGACGTTGTAGATGCCGGCGAGCTTGCGTTCGCCGGCCAGCACGGCGAAGTCGGCGACGTCGCGCACGTCGATCAGCTGGGTCGGGTCGCTGCCGTCGCCGGGCAGCAGCACGCGCCCGCCGCGCTGCAGGCGCGCCGCCCAGTACGCGCCGCTGCCGTCGTTGTTGCCGCCGCCGCAGATCGAGCACGGGCGCAGGATGGTCGCGCGCGCGCCGAACACGCGCTGCACGATCGCCTCGTTGGCGGCCTTGCGTCCGCCATAGGTCTTCCAGTCGTTCTCGTAGAGATCCGGCAGTTCCTCGAAGGTCTCGGCCAGCGGCAGCACCGCGGCGGTCTCGTCCGGGCCCTCGGTCTTGAGGTCGCGGAAGACGCTGACGCTCGACACCATCAGATAGCGATCGGTGCGATCGGCCAGCAGCCGCGTCGACGCCTCGACCAGCCGCGGGTAGTAGGCGCACAGGTCGATCGTCAGGTCCCAGCGGCCGCCCTCGAGCGCGGTCATGCCGCCGTCGCGATCGGGATAGCGGTTGCCGCGCAGCCGGGTCACGCCCGGAAACAGGTCCGGCGCGGTCATGCCGCGATTGAACAGCGTCACCGCGTGCCCACGCGACAGCGCGGCCTCGACGACCGCCGGCCCGAGGTAGCGCGTGCCGCCGAGCACCAGGATCTTCAGCGGCCGGCCCGTCGGCCCGGCCAGCGTGGGTCCGAGCGCCCGGGCCGGTGCCAGTACGGCGGCGCCGGCGAGGGCGGCCCCCAGTTGCAGAAAACGACGACGATCCAGAGGCATGGCGATCTCCTGACGGGGGGGGGCGGGAACGGCAGCGCAGCGGCGCGGCCACGGTCGGCCCGATCGTGCGGAAGCATCCCCGCCGCGAACAAGGCCGATCCGGCCCGAACGGGACGAACCGAGTGTCTGGTGCGGCCGGCGGTTGACACGGACTACTGTTCTATCTGTACTATGTGATATAGTACAGATAGCCGAGGTGCCGTGTGGCCCGAACCCGTCCCTTGATGATCCAGATCGCCACCGGCGATTCGCGCCCGATCGGCAAGCAGATCGTCGATGCCGTGCGCATGAAGATCGCCACCGGCGAGCTGGAGTCCGGCGACCAGCTGCCGAGCGTGCGCGGCCTGGCCCAGCAGCTGACGGTCAATCCGAACACCGTCGCCAAGGCGTATGCCGAGCTGACCGCCGAAGGCTGGCTGGAGGCGCGGCAGGGCCTGGGGCTGTACGTCGCCCCGCCGCGCCAGCGCCTCAGTGACGCCGAGCGCGCGCGGCGCCTGGACGAGGCGATCGGGCGCTTCCTCAACGAGGTGGTCGCCCTCGGCTATCCGCACGACGCGGTCCAGGCCCGCCTGCTGCACGCATTCCGTGCGCTGGTGCCGCGCAAGACCGCCTGATCCTTTCCTACGGAGCGTTCGATGTCCGATCCCGACTACGTCGTCCAGACCGTCGCGCTCAGCAAGCGCTACGGCCGCAAGCTGGCGCTCGACCGCCTGGACCTGCAGATCCCGCGCGGCCGCATCCACGCGATCGTCGGCGCCAACGGTGCCGGCAAGTCCACGCTGTTCCGCGTGCTGCTCGGTTTCCTGCCGCCGAGCGCCGGCACGGCCCATATCCTCGGCCGCGACAGCCAGCGGCTGACGCCGGCGGACCGCGGGCGCATCGGCTTCGTCAACGAGGAACACACGCTGCCGGGCTGGGTCCGCGTCGATGCCGTGGTGCGCATGCAGCGGCGCCTCTACCCACGCTGGAACGAGGGTGCGTTCGCCGAGGTGATCGGGCACTACCACGTGCTGCCCGAGCAGCGCGTGGGCCAGCTCTCGCGCGGCGAGCGCGCCGGGCTCAACCTGGCGCTGGCGCTCGCACAGTCGCCGGAGCTGCTGGTGCTGGACGAGCCGACGCTGGGCCTGGACGTGGTCGCCAAGCGCGCCTTCCTCGAATCGCTGATGTATTCCAGCGCGGCCGAGCGCTGCACGGTGATCTATTGCTCGCACCAGATGGAGGAGATCGAGCGCGTCGCCGACAACCTCATCATCCTCGAGCGCGGCCAGCTCAAGAACATGTCCACGCCCGAGGACTTCTGCGCGCGCGTCACGCACTGGGTGGCCGACGTGCCGTTCAAGGGGCCCGAGCCGGCCGCCGTGCCCGGCCTGCTGCAGGTCCAGCGCCTGGACGGGCTGTACCACTACCTGGTGCTGGACCAGGACGAGACCTTCGCCGAGTTCCTGCGCAGCTGCGGCGCGCGCTCGGTGCAGAGCATGCCGGTGGGGCTGGACCGCGCGGTCAACGGCTTCCTGGCGAAGAACCACGCCGCTCCGGCCGCCGCCTGAGCCGCACACGATTTCGAGGACGACGAACCATGTGGGACCTCTTCAAAGCCGAGCTGCTGCGCCTGCGCGTCTGGGCGCTGGCCTATGCCGCGGTGCATCTGGCGATCCTCGGTTTCCTGATGCGCGTGGTGGACCTGGCCCAGCAGCCGCTGCTGGTGTACCGCGTCTTCGGCGCCGTCTATGCACTGACCGGCGTGCTGCTGGGCCTGTACCAGATGGCCGGTTATCGCCGCCCGACCACCTGGCTCAACCTGCTGCACCGGCCGCTGGCGCCGTTGCGGATCGCGCTGGCGCTGCACGGCGCGGGCGCGGTGCTGCTGGCGGTCGGCGTGGGACTGCCGGCGCTGCTGGTCGCAGTCGGCCAGGAGACGATGACCGCCCGCGTCGTGGACCTGCGCCACTGGCTGCTGCCGCTGGCCGCCTGGCTCATCGCGCTCGGCCTGTACCTGGCCGGCTCGTTCGCGATGCTCGCGCCGCGCCGCGTTGCGCTGGCGGCCCTGGTGCTGCCGCTGGCCTGGATCGTCGGCGGGGCCAGCGGACCCTGGGCGCTGCTCGTGCAGGCGCTGACCGTGGCCTGGCTGGCGGCTCTTGCGGTGATCGCGTTCAAGCCGGACCTCGCCGCGCCGCCGCGGCATCCGCTGGCCGTCGCCGCCGTTGCGCTGCCGGTGCAGATGGCGGTCTACCTGGCCTTCCTGGTGCTGTGCTTCGGCGTCGAGATGCTGTGGATCATGCAGGGCTCGCATCCGCTCAACAGCGCCACGGCGCCAGCCGGCGGCGCGATCGAGACCGACCGCATGGACGGCCGGCAGCGGCTGCTGGCCGGCCTGGCCGCCAGCGACGATCCGCAGGCACCGCTGTGGCGCGAGCAGGTGACGCTCGCCGACGTGCTCGGCGTCGGCTGGCAGCTCGCCGCCGGATTGCAGCGCCAATCGCTGACCAACGTCGCGCCGATGGAATTCGACGACAGCGAGCGGCGCGTGCGCTGGGTGTTCAGCCATGATCGCATGCGGCTGGAAGGCTACCGCCTCACCGATGGCGCCGGCACCGGCGAGCTCGGCATCGGCAACGATACCGCCGCGTTTCCGGCACCGGCCCTGCCGGCCGGCACGCTCGGCCCGCTGCCGGCCGGCGACGGCCTGCTGATCGCCGGCGACACGCTCTACCACTACGTGACCGAGACCGGCCGCATCCTGCCGCGCATCCACCTTGCCGATGGCGAGCCACTGGCCGGCGTGCAGCCGCTCGGCGAGGCCGTCGCCGCGCTCGGCGCGCGCGCGCTGGCCGTCTACGACGGCCGCGATGCGGCCGATGCCGACGTGCCGTTGACGCCGCGCCTGCGCATCCCGGTGCCCGGCGCGTTCGGCGACCTCAGCGCGATCGACGTGGTCGAGCGGGTGGACGGCTACCTGGCCTCGTTCGCATTCACCGCGCAGGCACACGACATGCGCGGCGCCTTGCCGTACCAGGTGGTGCTGGCCGTGGACGACGACGGGACGCTGCGGACCATCGCCCGCCGCGACATCGACGCCGATTTCCCGGCGCTCTACCGGTACCAGGCCTGGTGGCCCTCGCCGTTCCTGCACGCGCTGCGCGAGGGCGCGCGCGGCCTGTTCGCCCGGCCCGATGCGCTCACCGCCACGCAGTGCGCGCCGGTGCCGCGCGCGATCGTTTGGCTGGCGGCCGTGCTCGCGGCGCTGGCCGCGCTCGGCGCGCTGCTGCTGACGCGCAACCGGGCATTCTCGCCGGTCGCGCGCGCGGCCTGGATCATCGCCTGCGCAGTGGTCGGCCTGCCGGCACTGGCGAGCCTGTGGCTGCTGTACCGGCCGCAGGAACGCCTCGGCACCGTGCCGCTCGCGCACGCCGCCGCGGCCTGACCGCGCTCCGCACCGTTCCATCGGGACCCGCCGCCGCGGCGCGTCCCGATGCCCGCTCGCGCCCGAGCTCCGCCTGCACTCGCTGGAGGTCCGCCATGCCGTACCGTCCATTCCTGTCCGCCGCGCTGTTCTGCGCGGCTGCCATCCCCGGCTTGGCCGCCGGCACGCCCGTCGACGCCGCCGTTGCCGAACACGCCGCGATCGCGGCCGAGCGCCATCGTGCAGCGGCGCCACCGCGGCCGCGCACGGACTTCCTGCTGCGCTCACCCCTGCGCAGCGTTGCGCTGGCGCCCGATGGGCGGCACGTCGCCTGGCTGCTCGACGACGGCCGCACACGCAGCGCCTGGGTGATGCCCACCGCCGGCGATGCTCCGCGGCGCCTGCTGCCGGCCACCGAGGCCGGCCGGCTCCTGTGGACGCGCGATGGCCGTTGGCTGCTGCTCGTGTCGGACCGCGCGCTGTTCGCGCTCGGCGTCGACGGCCAGCCCGGCGGCGGACTGGTGACGCCGCTCGGCGGCGCCGACGAGCGAGAGCTGCTGGCCGTCGACCCGGCCCGGCCCGCCGCCGCGATCGTGCTCGAACACGGTCGCGCGACACCGGACGCCGCGCGCCGCTGGCGCCTGCTGCGCGTGGACCTGCACGGCGCGCGCACCGTGCTGCACGAGGACGCGCGGCGCCTCACCGATGCCGCCTTCGCCGCCGACGGATCGCTCGCCTACCTGCAGCGCGTCGAGGACGAGCACCTGGCGATCCTGCGCGCGGACGCGCACGGGCTCGCGCCGGTCGTCCGCTGCGAACGACTGCACCGGTGCAGCCTGTTGCCACGCGTCGCTGCCGACGGTGCCTTGTGGATGACCAGCGACCTGGCGGCCGACCGGGCCGGGCTGGTCCGGCTCGCCCCCGACGGCACGCACCAGCGCGTGCACGCCGATCCGCGCAACGAGGCCGACATCGACACGGTCGCGACCGACCCGGTCGACGGTCGGCCGCTGGTCGCCCACTACCGCGGCGGCGAGCCGGCCGGCTACGGCGTGACCGCCGAGGCTGCCCGCCACGTCGCGGCACTCGATCGCCAGCTGCCGGGGCGCGATCTGGCGATCACGGTCGGCCAGGCACGGTGGCTGGTCGGCGAGCGCGCCAGCACGCTGCAGGAAACGCGCTGGCACCTCTACGACCCGGCGACCGGCGCGCTGCGGCGCATCCTCGACGAAGCGCCGCGCCCGGTCCGCAGCGGCGTTCCGGCGCCGGACGGCTGGTTGCCCGAAGCGGCGCTGGCACCGAAGATCCCGGTCGCCTGGTCCGCTTCCGACGGCCTGCGCCTGCACGGCTTCCTGACGCTGCCGCCGGGGACCGATCCGGCGCGCGTGCCGCTGGTCGTCCATCCGCACGGCGGACCGTGGAGCCACACGCGGCCCGACTACAGCGGCTTCGTGCAGTTCCTGGCCAACCGCGGCTATGCGGTGTTCGAGCCGAACTTCCGCGGTTCCACCGGCTACGGCCGTGCCTACCTGTTCGCCGCCCGCGGCGATTTCGGTGACGGCCGCGTCCAGCAGGACATCGTCGAGGGCACGCGGGCGCTGCTGGCGCGCGGCATCGGCGATCCCGCCCGCGTCGGCATCGCCGGTGCCTCGTTCGGCGGCTATGCGGCCCTGCTCGGCGTCACCGGATCGCCGGACCTGTTCAAGGTCGGCATCGCCGGGGTGCCGCCCCCGGACTTCGGCTGGAACCTGCGCTGGGTCGCGCGCAGCCGCGAGGCGCTGGCGCTGTCGCGCAGCATCGGCTTCGAGGCCTGGATGCGCCTCGTCGACCTGGACCTGGCCGATCCGGCCACGCTGCAGCGGCTCTCGGCCGCCTCACCACTGGCCAACGCCGCGCGCATGGACCGGCCGCTGCTGCTGTTCGCCGGCGGCGAGGACCGCCGCGTGGCGGTGCGCGGTGTCGTGGAATACGCCGCGCAGCTCAAGCAGCTCGGCAAGGACATCAGCCTCTACGTCGATCCGGAGGCCGGCCACGCGCTGGAAGACCCGGTCTCGCGCGAGGCGTGGCTGTACCTGGCCGAGCGGATGCTGGCGCAGCACCTCGGTGGGGAGGAACCCGCGCCGCCCGACGCCGAGCTGCGCCGCTATCTCGATCGCAGCGCGCGCCTGGAAGCGCCCGGCCTGCGCCAACCCTGACTGGCCGCATAGCGACCGGTGCATCGCACGGTCGCGTGTGCAGATGCCGGTCACGATGCGGGCGTGCCGGATGGCGCGCGGCGCATCGTTATAACCCGGGCCGGATCGATTGATACACTCTGGCCGTCATAGCGCACACGAAAGGATCTGCCGTGCTGATCTCTCTCCTGTTTGCCACGGTGCTTGCCGCCACTCCTGAAGCTGCGCCGCCGCGACTTACCTGTATCGCCGCCACGGTCCGCGCCAGCGGCCGGATCGCCAAGCGCCGCGTCGAGGTCAGCTCCGGTGACAAAGCGGCCGATCGCCGCGCGCTGGACTATCTCGGCATGCTCGACCTGTCCAAGCTGGTCCCGACCTTCGAGCGGGTGGCATACAGCGGATATGTCGTCGTCGCCGAGCCCACGCCGCAGGCGTTCGAGCTCACATTCAACGAACAGCACCGATTCCACGATTCGTGCGATGCGGCCTTCGCCGCGCGCAATGCGCCCTGACATTGCCTACCGCTGGCGTCACCCGCTCGCCCGATGAATGGCGAGTGATGTCAGAGACGGCACCGGTGCAATGTGCTGTCCCAGCTGGGCCGGCGCGGGCGACAGCCACACTGCCGTGCGCCGACAGCGGACGGACCGCACGTCCCTTGCGCCCGGCAGGAACGAGGTCACGGGTCGGCGTACTGCGCCTCGCCGTTGCCGAACGACCAGTTTTCCTTCGGCACCTCGACCAGACTGATCAGCACGTCCTCGCGGCGCACGCCCAGGTGCGCGTGCAGGCCCTCGGCGACGGCGCGGTAGAACGCCTTCTTGAGCGCGATGCTGCGGCCCTGGTTGAGCGTGACCTGGATGACGATGCAGTCGGCGCTGCGCGCGATGCCTAGGTAGGTGGCGTCCACCACCAGCGTAGCGCCGGTGTGCTCGGCGAACACCTGGAAGCGGTCGTCCTTGGGGACGTTGAGGGTCTGCGTCATCGCGTCGTAGATGACGTCGCTGATGCCTTGCAGATAGTCCGCGCTCTTGCCGGCGCGCAGGTCGATACGGGCGAGGGGCATGGGGGCTCCAGTGCAACAGCCGCTGGCGGCGGCTAGCACCGAGTATGCCGATACGGCGGTCCGGCGGACATCTGCCCGCGGCCGTCGTCCGTCGCGACACCGGCACGGTGCGTGCCGGTGTCGCCGGCCCACTAGGGGGTCTCGAAGCCGTCGTCGAACAACCCGTCGCCTTGGCCGCCGCCGACCGTGAAGCGCACCGGCACCGCGACGATCCGGCGCGTCAGGTCGTTGCTGCGCACGCATACCGTCGCCTCGTAGCGGCCGGCCGCTAGGTGGGTCGCGTCGAGCGTCGCCGTGAGGCCGGCATACCGGCCTGCGTCGATCACGCCGCTGGCCGGGGTGACGCGCAGCCACGGAACCTCGTCCGGCGCCGTGCAGCCGGCGTACGGGATCGCCAGCGAGAACGCGACCAGGTCGACTGCAAGGCGGGTCGGGCCCACTTCGCTGGCGCGGCCGTTCGCCGGGTCGATCGTGTAGATCGCCGGCCGGGCAGGGAAGCCCGGTGCCACGTAGGGATGGCCGGCGTACCAGAGCACGCCGGTGCGCGGATCGAAGTCGATGCTGCCGATGTTGGAGAGCGTGAAGCCGATTGCGCCGATGCCCTGCCACTGGCCGTTGCGCTTGTCGATCGCGATCAACTGGGCGCCGCGCGCGTCCAGGCCGTAGAGATGGCCGGTCGCATCGAACGTGGCGCTGGTCACGAACGTGCCGTCGATCCGCGCGACCTGCGTCAGCGCGGCACTGGCCAGATCGATCGTGTAGAGGTAGCTGACGCTGGTGCTGGCGACGTCCCAGCCGGTGACGTACATCGTCTGCGTGGCGGGATCCCAGGCCAGGTCGGTCAGCCAGACGTTTGGCGCCGTCGGAGCGAAGCCGACATAGGTCATCTGGCCGTTGGCCGTGTCGACCGTGAAGAAGCCGCCGCCACGACCGATCACGTATTGCTTGGAGAAGTCGTTGTGCGCGAACGCGCCGCCGGTGTAGGTGTCGATCGGGTACGCCGCGATCGAGCCGAGCACCGACGGATAGGCCGCGTCGAGCGGGAAGTACTCCAGATGATCCGGGTGCGCACCGCCGCCGGGACCGACGCCGCCGATGGCATAGGCCGGCACGTTGGCGTCGGTGAGCGGGCCGGTGTCGCGCGGCAGGAATGGCGCAGACACTGGCGTGCCGTCGGTCGCCACCTGCGCATCGGCCAGCTCACGCAGCGTCGCGACCGAGGCCGGTGTCGCGTGGTACGGCATTGCCGGGAAATGGGCGCGCGGATCGTCGCGGTCGGCAGCCGCCGTGTCGATCGACCAGGTCAGGGCCCGGCTGCCGGTGTTGCCGAGCGTCAGCGGCACCTGCGTCGTCGCGCCCGCTTGCGCCGATCCGATCAGCGCGCCCGGCGCGACCGAGACCACCGGTGCGCCGACGTCGAGCGTGACCGCGGCCGAGGTCGTGAACGCGTTGTCGATGACGCCCGGGAACCAGGCGATGGAGGTGCCGTCTCCGACCACGACGTTGCCCGAGCCGACCTGGGTCGAGAACGCCGCGTCGCGCTGCACGCCGATCGTCGCGCAGGCGCCGCCGTTGCAGCTGGCGGGGTCCGGGCTGGCCCCGATCGCGCTGTACTGGACGTCGGCATACTCGTAGGAGAACGTGCCGGTGGCCTCGTCGATGATGACCTGAAATGTCGCGCCATCCGTGTTGGATGCGCCGTCATAGTGGACCAGGTCGTCCCATTGCACGACGAAGCGGCGGTTCGGCGCGGTGCCGAGCGTGGCGTAGTAGATCCCGCCCGGCGCCGAATCGAAGTCGTCCCACAGCGGCAGCATCGCCGGGCCGCCGAGCCCGCCGTTGGGCAGCGGGCCGTTGTCGCCCCACAGCGGCCGCACCATGCCGACGTACAGGCCGCCGTTGGTGGCGATGCCGAGCTGGTTGGTGGTAGTGCCGTAGAAGTTGAACGAGAACGGCATGTCGACGCCGAGTGTATTGTCGTTGCCCAGCTCCATCCGCGTGCCGACGCCGGTGATGTCGACGAAACGCGAGCTGCCACTGCTGGTGTAGTCGTAGCCGGGCAGGCGGTCCTGGCCGGTCAGCGTGGCCTGTATCACGCCGCTGTCGGCGATCTCGGTGGTGACGAGGCGGTTGTAGCGCAGGCTCTGGCCGTCGCCGAGAGCCTGCTGGCGCAGCGAGAACAGCAGTCCGCCCTGGGTGTCGCCGAGCGTCTGGTAGTCGAGCGCGATGCCGGTACGGTTGGTCATCGTGTAGCAGAAGTTGACCTTGTCGCCGGCGCTGACGGTGAGCCGGGTCGCTGTGCCGCACTGCGTCGGGTCGCCATTGTCGAGCGCCATCGTCAACGTGAGGGTGAGCGCAGTGCCATCGCCCCCGCCGGGATAGCCGACGACGTCGAAGCCGAGCGCGCTGGTGGCGGTGTTGCAGCTGGTCGCCGGTTGCCAGGTCGCGCAGCCGGCCGCCGGGCTTTGCCAGGCGGCGGTCGCACCGGGCGTCGGCGACGGCAGGTAGCCGTTCCAGTACAGCGCCGTCGCGAGCGGCTGCGAGCCGTCTCCGTCGATGTTGGCCTGCAGCGCGACCCAGTAGGTGCCCTTGGGCAGCAGGCAGGCCTGCGGCAGCGGGACGCTCAGCATCGTATCGTCGTTGTCTAGGATGCCGGCCACGGCGGTCGCCGCGCACAGCGCCGGCGCGGCGGCGTTCGGCAGGCCGGCCGCGTCGGCGTGGACGGTCAGGTTGTAGGTGATGCCTGCCGTCACCGGCGGTGGGTTGGCGATCGCGATCGCGAAGTTGAACGCGCTGACGGTCCAGCCGTCCGCGTCGGTCACCGTGAAGTCGTCGGCGGCCTTCGTCGGGTTGCCATCGGTGGCGGTCTGCGCGGTCAGCCCGCCGCTGTAGAAGTCGGCTTGCTGCCGGTACAACACCATGCCGCTGGCCGCTTCGCGCGGTGCAGCCGGGGATGAGGTCGCCGGCGGCGGGACCGCGCCGGCAGGAGGGGCGAAGGCCGCGGACAGGGCCGCAGCGATAGCGAAGGTGGTCGGGCTGGTGCGCGTGAGCATGGAAGGTCCGGGTCGGAAGGTGGCGGTCGGGTTCGGGTCGTCCGAACCGTCGAGGAGCGTAGTCCTGGCCGGCCCGAGCGCCATGACCGCGCCCCTTCGCTCATTCCGCGGGCGTGTCCGAACCGTTTCCGGAGGATGACTTTTCTGCAACCGGTTGCACTGCCGCCTCCGGTGCCGGTGGCAGCGGCCGTTCGCCCGCCAGTCGGCGGGCCTGCGCCCAGGCCGCGGCGGCCGCCCCGTCCTGGCCGAGCGCGTGGTACAGCGCCCGCTGTAAGTCGGCCGATTCGAAGTCCACGTCCGCATAGCCGGCCACCCGGCCGATCACCGAGCTGGCCTCCGGCAGATCGCCCTGGGCCAGCAGGAAACGGCCGTAGCCGCCGGCGACCTCGCGCAGCACATCCGGCACGCTCCAGCGTTCGGCCATCGCCAGCGCGTCGGCATAGGCGGCGCGCGCCGCATCCGGATGCCGCTCGGCCACCGCCTGCTCGGCCTCGGCCAGCCGTGCGAACAGCGCCACCGAGTCGTCGCGGGAGGTCGCCGCCCAGGCCACGAACGCGCGGGTCTCGGTGCCCGCCTCCTCGATGCGGTCCAGCGCCTGCAGGCTGAGCGCCACGGCGCGCCAAGCGGCTGCACGGTGCGGGTTGTAGGCGGGCGAGGGCAGGGCCGCCAGCGCCTGACGCGCCAGCGTCAGTGCCACAGCGGGCCGGTCCTGGGCCAGGGCCAGGCGTGCAAGCCCGGTCCGCGCGATCGCCTGCTCGGCCGGATAGCCGTCGCGTCCGGCTTCCTCGACCGTGCGCTCCAGGGTCGCCCGCAGCTCGCCGAGGCGGCCATTGAGGTCCAGTGCGTTGGCGCGTTCCAGGTAGGCATGCAGGCGGGTGCCGGCATGCGTCACGCGCGGCAGCTGCGCCATGACCCGTGCACTGGTCTCCAGTGCGTCGAGTGGCCGCAGCAAGGTGATCTGCGCGGTGCCGATGTTGATCAGCGACGTTACATATTCGTCGATCATGCCGAAGCGCTCGAAGCGCTCGCCGATGCGCTGCTGGGTCGCGATCACTTCCGCATAGCGGCCCTGCAGCGCATGCAGGTTGCTCAGGTTGCCGTCGATCTGCGCGACCAGCAGCGCATCGGCGGCCAGCGTCGCGGCGACCCGTGCGCGCGCGAAATCCTGGCTGGCCAACGCGTAGGACTCGCGCATCAGGTGGACCACGCCGCGGTTGTTGTTCGCGCGCGCGACGTCGCTCGGCAGGTTCTGGCCGTCGAGCAGCGTGATCGCGCGGTCGCAGGCGTGCAGTGCGGCCTCGGACTGGCCCAGCCGCGAGAGCGCGATGCACAGGCTGCGCTGGATGCGCGCCTGGGTGACCGGATCGGCTTCGGCCGATACCTCGTCGGCCAGCGCTTCGAGCTGCTGGCGCGCGACTTCGGAGTTGCCGAGGTCCAGGTCGATCTGCGCGCGGCGCATCCGGACCGGCAGGCTGCGCTGTGCGGCTGGCGTGGCGGCATCGATCAGCGCGCGTGCCGCGGTCGCCTGACGCGCCAGCCGCAGCGCGTCGATCCGTTGCAGCAGCTCGGTCTCGGAAGGCTCGCCGGTGGCGGCCGCCGGTAGGCGCTTTCCGAGCCGCTCCAGCACGCGATCGGCCACCGCGCGTGCCGCGGCGACCACGGTATCGGCCTCGACCTCGACCGGCTGCGATGCGCCCACCGTGTCGACCAGCTCGGCGCGCACGATCCAGTTCGGCCCGGCGCGGCGTGCCGCCGGGGCGATCAACAGACCCTCGGCGGTTACACGGCGTACTGCCGTCACCGCCGCTTCACGGCCGGCACCGGTCGGTACCAGGCGCACGACGTTGTCGCTCGGTAGCGTCGCTACGCCGCCATCGCGCAGGCGCGTGGCGATCAAGTCCATCACGCCCAGGCGCAGCCAGTCGTCCTCCGGCGCCGCGGCGATCTCTGCCGGCAGCACCGCCGCCGCATGGGCCGGCAGGTCGACCGCGTCCGGCACCGCGACCACCGGTGCGCCAGGCTGCCAGGTGCCGGCCGCGAACCAGGCCACCGCGGCCGCGGCCAGCAGCGCCACCGCCAGTACGACGCCCACAGCATCCCGGCGGCCTGCCGACGGCGACTCCGCAGGGGGTATGGCTGCGTGCACGTGGGCCAGGTCACCGGTCGCCGGCGCGCCGACGCCGGGCACGGCCTCGTCGGTCTCGACCGCTGCGATCCAGCGAAAGCCGTAGCGCGGCACGGTGCGTAGCAAACGCTGCGTCTCGCCGGTGTCGCCGATCGCGCGGCGCACGGTCAGGATCGTCTTGCCGATCGCCGCGTCGCTGACGCTGGTCCTGCCCCAGACCGCGGCCACCAGCTCGTCGCGCCCGACTGCGCGGTCGCGGTGCTGGATCAGGTAGACCAGGCAGTCGAACACGAGTGGCGGAACGGTGACACGTTCGCCCGCGCGATAGAGCTCGCGCGAAGCGACGTGAAGGCTGCAGTCGTCGAAACGGAAGACGCCGGGTGTCATTGCGGCAGAGTAGCAACGGCCGCTCGCGTTGGCACGGATGCCGATGCACGCGACGTCTCCGACAGCCTTCGGTCCGCCGGCCGGTCCACTCGCGTGCCGGCCCGCCGTCATCGCCGTAGCCGATCGCCGGGATCGGCACATCCGCCGGCGCGCGAGCCATGTGCGGCGCCCTCTCAACGGGCTAGGTCGGTCTCCCCGGCAGCGGCCGCGGCGAGCGCGCCGATCCGCTTGGTCGTCGCCGTGTGCGAGGCGCAGCCGCCGTGCCCGCACCCGCAGTGGTCGTCGACCGCGGCCAGCGGTGTGTCCGCTGCCGCGTTGGCGCAGTGCGGACCGCAATAGGTCTGGCCCTCCTCGATCAGGCAGCCGCAGCCGTTGCGGGCGCAGCGCCTTGCTGGAGCCGTGCTTGCCATCGCCGATCCCCATCAGTCCCAAGGAACCCCGACCATCGCCGATCGCGACCTGCTGCGGCGTGACTGGCGTGGTAAATGCGCCGATACGCGGCCGGCCGGTCGGTCGCGATTCACGTCCGGTGGCGCCGCGCGCCCGCTGCGTGCTCCGGAGGTGAACAGCCCGGCAACGCCAACGGCCGTGGGCGCGCCGGAGCTGCGAAAACTCAGCAGCCGTTGCGGCGCGGATAGGCCTACTCGTGGCCCCTTCCTCACCAGCGAGACAGCGCCATGAAGCCCAAGTACGACGAGAACCAGCTCAACGAGCTGCTGTACCAGGCCCTCGAGACCGAGCGGGGCGGCATCAAGGTCTACACCGCGGCGGTCGCCTGTGCCGTCAACGATGACCTGCGCAAGGAGTGGAAGGAGTACCTGGAGGAGACCCGTACGCACGAACGGGTTCTCACCCATGTGTTCGAGCAGCTCGGCCTGGACGTCGAGGCGCGCACGCCGGGTCGCGACGTGGTCGCGCACCAGGGCGCTTCGCTGGTCGCGGCGATCGAGCAGGCCGTGGCCGCCGGCGATCCGGCCGCCGCACAGCTCGTGGCCGCTGAATGCGTGGTGTTGGCCGAGACCAAGGATCACCTCAACTGGTCGCTGATCGGCCACGTCGCCGAACGCGCCAGCGGCGCGACCGCCAAGGTGCTCAAGCAGGCCTACGAAGCGGTCGAGTCCGACGAGGACCATCACCTCTATCACACGCAGGGCTGGACGCGGGAGCTGTGGATCGAGTCGCTCGGCCTGCCGGCCGTGCTGCCGCCGCCGGAAGAGATCAAGCACGTGGAGACCGCCATCGGCGCCTCGCGCGCCGAGCAGGCACGCGAGACGATGCTGTAGCGGTTGTCGTATGCATGGCGGCGATGCAAGGTCGCCGCCATGCGGATGGGCGAGGCAAAGGGGGAAAAGCGAATAACGGAAATTTACCGCCGCGGGCGCATGCTCCGGCCACAGTTTTCTGTCTCGCGCGTTACGAGCAACCTTCGTTGATCGGGAGTTTGCCCGCCTGGGGTCGATGCAAACTCCCTCGTACGTGGCAGCCGTTATTCCCGCTCGAACGTGATCCGTCGGGTTCAAAGGAAAAATGGCAATGAGTTCCGACGCAGTTCCATTGTGGCGTTGCATGGCGGTGATCGAAGTGGGCGACCACATCGATCGCCTCGACGAACTGATCCGCGAGGACGGCCTGCACTACCGGCTGGTTCCCTGCGCCAGCTCGCCCAAGGGCTTCCTCTGGTACGAGCTGCACGTGGACAGCTCCGGCAGCGAGCACCGGGCCGCGCGTACCGCCTGGGCAATCCTCTGGGCGATCAAGCGACTCGCCGCCGACGGTGTCGTCACCGATCTTCGCATCGTCACCGGCGCCGAATGGCTCCATGTTCCGCCATCCGCATTGCCGCGGATCGACGTGGACATCAGTGGCGCGGCGCACCACTGAAGGACGCCTTGCCGATCCGGCAGCGCCGCGTGCCGGCTCCTCGGGCACACGCAGGCGTGCGCAGGCTCATGGGATCGGCGTGCCGGGTGGCTCCGGCGCGGTCGGCGGCGCGGCCGGCTCGCGAACCTTGGGCCATGCCTTCTGCAGGCTTTCCGGATCGCCGCGGTCGTAGATCACCGGGTACTTCCATTGGCCGGACAACGCGATCAGGTCGACCGTTCCCAGCTGATACCTGAAGGCCCGGCCGGTGATCGCCGCCACCAGCACCAGCAGGGTCAGCGACAGTGCCAGGCGCAGGTAGACTTCGTGCATCAGGTGGTTGGCCTGCAGCACCTGGTAGAGCTTTTCGGTGCCTTCGCGAAACGGCGAGTTGCTCCACAGCGAGAGCAGGTCCACGGCCAGCACGCCGGACAGCGCACCGGCGGGCAGGAAGAAGACGATGTTCGTCGCCAGGAACGTGCCCAGTTTCAGGACCGCGTTCTGCCGCTGCTCGGACCGCTTCTTGGACTGGGCGTTGTAGGCGGTATCGACGATGTTGCGCCCCTCGAACGGCCGGCTGTGCTGGCCGGTGAACAGTTGCGTGGCGTAGAGCTGGTTGCGGAGGTAGAACCGCGCCGCGTCGCTGAAGTCGAACTCGGCCACGTCCTTGATGAGGAAGTAGACGATGTGGTTCTCGCGCTTGAGCGCGTAGTAGCCCCAGAGCACCGCGACGAACAGCAGCATGCCGCCGACGATGCCCGCGTCCGATGCGCTGAATCGCCCGCCGAGGTACGGCAGGTCGAACTGCAGGCCCGACACCCATTCCTTCATCTGCAGCAGGACCATCTGGTCCGGCCAGTTCTTTTCATTGAAGACGCGTCCTTCCGCGCCCTCGGCCATCAGCCGCGACCAGGACGCCAGCTGGTTGTAGGACACCGAGATCAGCAGCAGCGAGATCAGCGACGTCACGATGTAGAACCATCGGGAACGCTCCGACGCGCGCTCCACGTCGCGCATCCGGGAATCCAGATAGGCCTGCTCGCCGTCGCGCAGCGAGATCGTCCTGCAAGGAACCGTCATAACTATCCCCTCATAGCCAGTCAACGATGGGCTTGCGTTCGATGTGGGCGATGGTGCGGTGTCGTTCGTTCTCCGTCTGGGTCTGGGCGTGGAGGCGATCCGGTTCGGCGGACGTGTGCCGGCCGATGCGCGCACCACGGGTCCCGCCATTCTAGGGCGCAGATCGGTCCGGGAAAGGCGCATCCACGGCCGGTGCGGCCCTTGCGCGGGCCACCGGCCGGCCGGGCACTGCGCCGCCTGCACGGCCGGTGACTGTGCAGGGCAGTACCCGCTGCCGGCGCGGTTTCCTTGGCGGGTCCGGGCGAGGCGACGCCCGGACCCGGGCAGGCCGCCGGGGCCGGCGCAGCGCGATCCTCAGTCGAAGTCGGTCGCGAAGATCCGGTCCGTGCACGCGAATACCTGTGCCGGATCGACCAGGACGTTGAACGCGGTATCGGCCGGCCACGGCGTCGGCGAGTAGATCCCCCAGCGACCGTCGACGAGACCGTAGTCGAGATCGAAGCCGCCCATCGGGCCCGGGCTGGCCGGGGAGACCACGCGCGTGACCTGGGCGGCCGCGCACGGGGTGCCGTTGAGCAGCGGATGGTCGAGCAGCACCAGGTTACGGCCGGGTATCGCCGCCACGCGGAACGCGTTCGGGCTCGGCGGCTGCGCGTAGACGTTGAATGCGCTGCCGGCCGGCAGGTTCGCCTGGTCGAGATTGGCGACGTGCCAGCGTCCGGCGCTGCCGGTGCCGCTGTAGTACACGCCGATCGGGTGGTCGTTGTAGGCCGGCGAAGACGTCCAGTTGTGCGCGACGATCAGGATGCGCGCGGCTTGTCCGTTGGCCGCGGCGTTGTCGACCTGTGTGCGCCATGTCGTCGTATTGGCCGCTGTCGCCGCATGGATGAAGCGACCCGCGCCGGGAGCCGGCGCCCAGACGTTCCAGATCAGGCCCGGCAGCAGCGGCGCGACCGACTCGTTGTAGATCGCCCAGGTGCCGGCGGTGTAGAACAGCCCGAACGGCATCACGGTACGCCCGCCATAGTTGTAGACACGCGTGGCCTGCAGTTCGGCCGTGAACGGTGCGGCCAGCGGATGGCGGATCACGGTCCAGTTCGCATTGACCGAGCCGATCGTGGCGACGTGGCGCATCGCGCCGTCGCCAGCCTCGTATGCGCCGATGTCCGCGCGCGCGCCCTTGAGGCGGCGCAGGCCGTCCGCGTCCAGCGTCGGCAGGCCGGCTTCGATGATGAGGTTGGCCAGCCCCGGGCCGTCGGCGGCGTCGATCGCCGGCGAGCCGGGCCGCAGTCGCGGCGCATGGCGCGCCACCAGCTGCGCCGGGCCGGAGACCGTGTTCGGTCCGGGCGTGGCCAGGTTCACCGGTGCCTGGACGAGGTTGTAGTCGTTGTCCAGCCCCGGCGTCAGCGCCGCCGTGAAGACCAGGCCACGCGTGGCCGCCTGGATCAGGTTGTTCCGGACCGACCCGCTGATCCGTGCCGCCGGGCTGCCCGAGTCCCAGCCGAGTGCCGAGATGCCGTGCTGCGCGCCGGTGATCGTGTTGTTGAACACCTGGGCCTGGATCGTGCCCTGGCCGACGGTGAGACCGACACCGGTGCTGCTGCCCTGGGCGGTGCCGGTCGCTACGTTGTTGGCCGCGACCACCTCCAGCGTGGACGCGCTCGACGAGAACAGCCCTTCGCTGAAGAAGAACGCCGCGCGGCCGAACGCCCCGCTCGCGGTGTTGCCGTAGGCGCGCACGGAGGCGGTGGCGGGCTGGCTGCCGATCGCGTGTGCATCCACGAACAGGCCCGCGCCCTGTGCCGTGGGATCGGCGTTGCGCGCGAGCGTGTTCCAGGCCACCACGGCGTTCAGCGTCGCGCCGCCCGCCTCCAGGTGCAGCAGCCCCTCGTTGAGCGAGCCGGGCAGGCCGCGCACGCGGTTGCCGGTCACAGTGGCGTTGACGGTGGCGCCGCTGGTTGCAGTCACGGCGATGCGGCCGGTGCTACCGGACGGCGTGCGCTCCACGCCGACATCCTCCACGGTGAAGCTGGTGATTCCGGTGCCGTTCTTGCGCAGGTCGACCGCGCCGTCGGTGAAGTCGATGCGGCTGACCGTCACCGTGGCGGACACGCCGCTGCCGATGGTCGTCGTCACCGAACGGCCACTGGCGAAGCGCGCGCGCAGGCCGGGCAGCGAGGTCAGCGTCAGGCTGCGGTTGGCGAGGCTGATGTCCTCCTCGATCGGCGCCAGTCCGGCGATCTCGATACGGTCGCCATCGGCAGCGCCGTCCATGCAGGCCTGCAGCGTGCCGGTGCACGCCGCCGACGGCCAGACGCGGGTGGCCGCGTCGGCGGACGGCAGCAGGGCCAGGACGAGCCAGGGGAGATGGTGCCCGGCGCGGGCAGGGAAGAAGCGGTTAGGCACGATGGGTGTTCCTCGGCAGCGGAATGACGAGGGCACCTAGCGCAAAAGGGCGCGACGGGAAGACATCCACTGCAGCCAGGGGTCGTCCTAGGGCTGTTCGACGAGCGGCGGCGCCCGATGCCCGGCACGCCCGGGCGGCTTCGTCGGACGCTCACCCGCTCCGGGCGGGCGTCGATCGCCGTGTGCTCCCCGGACACCGTCGACCTGCCGTCGACGCTCCGGCGCAATCGGGCGTCCGGGTGAAGAATGCCGTAGGCGGGCGCGGCACGCGCAGTCCGTTGCCCGATCGAGCACGCGCCATCCCAGCCGCGCCTGACGGCTCAGGCATCGAGCAGGGTCAGCAGCGCTGCGGGCATCTGCGCGACCGGCCGCGGGGGCGGAGAAGCCTCGCGCAGGCGCAGGTACAGTGCCGCCGATGCCGCCAGTGCGGCGGCCACGGCGCGCGCGTCATGGCCGGCCAGTGTCGCGGCCAGCGCCGCCGTGGTCTCCGGCGATTCGATGCGGCGCATGCCGCGTTGCGGCCGGCCGGCGTTGCGGTGCAGCAGCGGGCCCAATACCTGGTCGCGGAAGAACGCCAGCATGCCGATCGCCTCGAACAGCTCGCCACGCCGGCACTTGGTCACCCCGTAATGCAGCCAGACCCAGGCGCGGTCCTCGAACCACTGCGCATCGCGGTCCGGCCACTCGACGTGCGCTGCGTCCAACTGCGTGGTGATCGCCGCCGGGTCACGCGCCCACAGCAGGCGCGGCCGCTCCACCATCGCGTCGAGTGCAGCGGCGGTGACGAACTTCAGGTCCACGTGCACCAGCGGCGGGCCGTACAGGCAGATCAGCAGGCGCGGCTCGCCCACGTGCTCGCCGGTGAACGCTGCCAGCAGCGGCCCGGCCGATGCGGCGATCGCGTGGCGCGTCGTCATTACCTGCGCATAGGCGTCGGCCCGCACCACCACCACCAGGTCCAGGTCCGAGTGCGCATCGAACGCTCCATGCACCAGCGAGCCAGCGCCGAGAATCGCCTCGATGCGGTCATCGGCGCACAGCGTGTCGCACACGGCGGCCAGCGTAGCGGCCTGGGGTTGGGGCAGGGCGATGTCCATGCGAGGCTCGACGATGGAGGGGAGACACCCGCACCGCGCGGGCGTGACGATTCGATCATCGAACGCATCGGGTGGGAAGAGGGATGCGCGCGAGCACGAAAGGAGTACTCACGCGCCGGCCCCTTGGCGCATCGCACGCCGTCAGCCGCGTTCGCCCCACGATGCCTGAAGGAAATGCCATGGCCGCACCTGCCCTCATCCGCGAAGCGCGTCCTGACGAATACGAGGCCCTCGGCCTGTTGCTGATCGCGGTCTATTCCACCCTGGAGGGCTTCCCCACGCCGCGCGAGCAGCCGGCGTACTACCGCACGCTGGCCGACGTCGGGGCCCTGGCTGCAAGGAAGAACGTCACGCTGCTGGTGGCCGCCTCGACGGACGGCACGTTGCTCGGCGGTGTCGTCTATTTCGGCGACATGACCGAATACGGCAGCGGTGGCAGTGCACCGACGGAGCGGAACGCCGCCGGCATCCGCCTGCTCGGCGTGCGCAGCTCCGCGCGCGGACGGGGCATCGGCAAGGCGCTGACGCACGCATGCATCGAGCGCGCCCGCAGGCAGGGTCGTGCGCAGGTGATCCTGCACACGACCGAGGCGATGCATGCGGCCTGGGGACTGTACGTGAGCCTGGGTTTCCGCCGGTCCGATGACCTGGACTTTCTGCAGGAGGGGCTGCCGGTGTTCGGGTTTCGGCTTCGATTGATGGAGGAATAGTCCAGGCGTCGCGCACCCGTTGCGTCGGAGCTACGATGGTGGTGGGATCGGCATCCTGCACGGTGCAAGTGCCGCGCTGACAGGAGCACGCCCATGAAGACCTCGAGCATCCCGGCTTTCGCGCTGGTCGCGGTGGCCGGCCTCGCCTTCGCCGTCCGGCCGATCGCCGCCCGGGCGGAACCGCCGGTGCAGGCGCACATTGCTCACGCCCATGCCGGCGGCATCTGGAAAGCGGCGGTGCCGGCCCATGAGATGCAGGCGGAGTTCGACCGCCTCGATGCCTACGGTCTCGCCGTCGGCGCGCGCATCCAGGCCGATTGCTCGCTCAACTGGGTCGATCCCGATGACGGCAGGCGTTACTGCTTCGCCAGCGGCACCTCGCTGGTCTACTTCCTCGAAAGTCCCCGGACGTATCTGGCGCAGGCGCGTGGCTACTGGCAGGGTTTGAAGAAGGCGCACTGAGGCTCGGGTTGAATCAGCCACGAGCGGCGAAGGGCGAGAGGCCCGGCCCTTCGCCCGGCTTTCCTACACGGCGGAGTCGGCCGGCTTGCTGCAACCGCGGTGGCCGCAGGCGCAACTGTCCCCGACCTTGCTGGCGTGCTCGCGGCAGTGATCGCTGCAGTACTCGGTACCGATCGGCACCTGGCACGTGCACGGTGCATGCGCGCACTTCTGATGCTGCTCGATCTGCATGGCGGTTCTCCGGAGGAGGGGTGTGCGCCTTTATGCGCCGCAGAGCCTGAATTGTCTCGGCCTGCGACCACGCGAAGTCAACGGTCATCCAGCGCCGAGTCAGGTAAGGAATCTCCTGCATCGGCACAGGCCATCGCTGCGTGGCTTGCGTTGGGGCGCCTTCCCATGCCGGCCCGGCGCGCTCAGTCCATGTCGTCGGCAAAGAGCGTGTCGGACACGGCGGCGGTTTCGGCGGCTCCGCTGTCGCAGGCGATGCCGGCGGCGGGGCGCAGGTAGCGCCGCTGGTCGAGCCGGGAAAACACCCCACCGGCGATGTTGCACCAGGTGGCCACGCCGCGGTCGACCGCCGGGCTGTAGCGCGTCGGCAGGAACGTCCGCGTGAAGCCGCCGTTGTCGGCAAGCGGGCCGAGGAACAGGTCCATTGGCGGGACGTCGATGTCGTTGGTGGCCGCAGGGAGCCGGCAGGTATTGCCGGGTACTTCGAGATTGCCCTCCGCCTGGGTCATGCCGGCGCCGCTCGCGAAGGCGCAGGTGCCGTCCAGGATACTGTTGTAGATGCGTAGATTGGCCGCGGCCCCGCGTACCGCCAGCAGCGAGGCGACTGCGTTGTCGGGCACGAATGGTCCCGCACGCAGCGTTGCATGGAACAGCCAGAACACCGCCGTGTCGCCGGCGGTATCGACGCCGATCGCATGGCCGGCCGCGTTGGCCACCTCCGGCCGGAACGTGTTGTCGTAGAACGTGGTGTCGCTCATGACGAGGTTGCCGCCGGCCGTCACGCGCACGGTCGATCCGATCAGGCCGGGCCCGGAACCGCCGCCGCCGCGGTTGCCAATGAACAGCGCCCGTGCGATGCGCCAGGCTGTCTCGTCCTGGGCCAACAGCACCGCGGGCGCGCCGTTGGCGAGACGGGCATCGTCGACGATGTTGTCGCGGAACTCGACGTCCTCCAGCCACGCCATGCCGTCGCGGCTGCCGTGCAGCGGACCGGTATTGCCCACGAAACGCGTATGACGGATGCGCACGTCGCCACCGCTGCCGCCCAGCACCAGCGGCGCGGCATGTCCGCGGATCGTGCTGTTGCGGATGGTGGCGGTGCCGCTCGTAGTGAACGCCACGCCGTACAGGGCCGGCGTTGGGCCGATCACCTCGACGCGATCGAGCACCAGGTCGGCACTGCCGTTGTAGACCAGCACGCTGTTGAGCGTGCTGTCGGCAATGCGTACCGACCCGGCCCCGCATTCGCAGCCCAGCGCATCGCCCAGCACGGCATGCTCGACGCGTAGCTCGGCCGGGGCGCTGGTGCCGATGGCCGAGATCGTTCCTCCGCCAGCCGGCACGCGTACGAAGCGCAACAGGGCCGTGCCGCTGCTTACCTTCAGCGCCTGACGCTGGGAGGACAGCGCGAGCCCGTCCAGTGTCAACGCGCCGAGCGGCGTGACCTCGATCAGGTCGAAGTTGCCGGTGCCGACGATCCGTGTCTGGGCCATGCCTTCGCCCTCGATCGTGACCTCTCCGTATACCGGCAGTGTTCCGCGGGTGACGGTGTACTGGCCCGAGCCGAGCACGATCGTGTCGCCGCCCGGCGTGGCGACGGCGGCGTCGAGCGCCTCGCGCAGCGAGCAGTCCGTGCTGGCGCAGGCGCCGGGAGTGGGATCGTCGCCCCGGGTCACGACAAAGGTCGCAGCGGTCGCTTGGGACGCCGCCAGCGCGATGCACAGGGACAGTACACGGGAGTGAAAGGGCATGGCGATCTCCTGGAGCCTGTCCTTTCCACGGAAAACGATGCGGGCGGGTGCCACGCCGATTGATCATGCGGACTGCCGCGTCGAGCCAAAAAAGAAGCGGCCCCGAGAGGCCGCTTCCGCGAGATCGACAGGGCCGACCCCGGAACCGGTCAGCCGTCCTTGGTCGGTTTCCCGGCATCGACCCAGTCGGCGTACTCGGCCTGGGAGATCTTGCCGTCGCGATCGACATCGATGACCTCGAACTGCTTGAGCACGCTCGGGAACGGGATCAGTTCTTCCTTGGTCAGGAAGCCGTCGCGGTCGGTGTCGGTCTTGGTCCACTCGGGCGCCAGTTCGGCGGAGTTCTGGCGCGGCGTCTGCGCGAACGCGGCCAGCGAGACGGCGGTGAGCGTGAGGGCGAACAGGGGATGCTGGATGCGTGGCAATTTCATCGCGTGTCCTCTCGGGAATGACTCGATCGGTCGAACGGCGAGTCGGTGACAGGGGAGGCTAGTCGGGCCGGTCCGACCGGCGGATGAACTGGGGGAGTGATACGGATCGCGGTTCAGGGCTGGGATAGGTTCGCGTGGCTGCGCTCGCCACGTGGTGGGTTCCGGTCCGGGGGTGGCCGGTACGAAATCAACGCCGATGGCGCAACGTGTTGATCAGGTGGGCATTGTCGCTGCGGGCGATGCCGCTGTACGGAGTGTTCGTTGTTCCGGAGGAGGTGTCGCGCTTTGCGCGCGTCCGGCTGGCCGCTGCATTGCTCTTCGGGCCGCTGGGCGGTGCCGCCGTCTGAACGCGGGCGGCAATGGGCGGGCGCGTCGCCGTGTGGCCAGGCAATAAAGCGGGGGCCGGCGCCCCGGTCGCGTGCCGGCCCCGACTCGGCCCTGATTCAAGGATTGGCCGAGTCATTGCTTGGGCGGGCACCTGCCGTTGCCGCCGCACCGCTCGGTGTCCGCAGGGTGAGCGGCGGGAAAAGTATTCTTGTGGACGGTCTCGGGGCGTCGGCGTATCGTGCGCTGGCGGTGGGGGACGGCGACAAGAGGGTCGGCGGCCGCTGCGGGGAGCGAGATCGGGACGGACACCGCGACGTCTCGATGGGGAATCGAAAATGACGATGCAGAGCCGGGCCGCGCGCGCGGCCGTTTCGTTGTGCGTGATGGTCGTGGCATTGGCGGCTGGTGCGCTGGGCGCGCAGCCGGCAACCGGCCCACTGCAGTTTTCGGCGCCGGTGAGTGCGCCTTTCGTCGAGACCAAGCCGGTGGTGGCCAACCCGTTCAGCGAGGCGGCGCGGCCGGTCTCGCCGCGGGCGTTCTCGACCGAGTTCCCGGCCGAGGTCGAGCCCAATGGCACGCCGGCGACCGCGACGCCGCTCGGCGCCGCGACGTACGTGCGCATGCAGGGCAACCTCTTTCCCGCAGCCGATGTCGACTACTTCAGCTTCGCCGCGCAGGCCGGTGACCGCATCTACGCGGCCGTCATCACCGCGGCCAACACGAGCACCTCGGCCGACAGCCAGCTGAACCTGCTCGACACCGACGGAACGACGGTGCTGGAGTTCGACGACGACGACGGCTCGTTCGCGGCGACGTCCTCGAGCATCGCCGGCACCGTGATCCCCGCCGATGGCACCTACTACCTGAGCGTCAACCACTTCACCGCTGCGCAGACCCTGCGCCCCTATGAGCTGCATGTGCGCATCCAGCGCGGTAGCCCGACGCCGGAGGTGGAATCCAACGATACGCCGGGCACCGCCAACCCCTTGCCGGCCAACGGCTGGGTCAGCGGCACGCGCAATCCGCCCGCTGCGACCGAGCAGGACTGGTACGCCTTCACCGCGAACGCCGGCGACACGGTGTTCCTCAGCCTGGACGCCGATCCGGAGCGCGACGGCGTGCAGTGGGACGGCCGGCTCGGCATTGCGCTGTTCGGCGATGCGGCCAACCAGATCCTGGTCGTCAATGACACCAGCTCCGGGGCCGGCAATCCGCTGTCCGAGGCACTGGTCTTCACGATCAAGACCGCCGGTACGTACTTCGCCTTCGTCGATTCGGCCACTGCCGCCGTCGGCGGACCGACGGCCACCTATCATTTGAGCGTCAGCGTGCAACCGCCGCCGACGCCGATGCCGTTGGCCGCATGCACCACCTACACCAGCACCGACGTGCCCAAGACGATCGGGCCTGCCAACGGCCTGGTCAGCTCGCTCATCACCGTGCCCGGCAACCCGCGCATCGGCGACCTCAACGTCGAGATCCAGCTCAACCATGCGCTGATGGCCGACGTCGACGCGCACCTGCGCTCACCGAGCGGCAACGACATCGGCCTGTTCACCGACATCGGCGCGGCAGCGACCGGCGGCCAGGCGCAGATGGATGTCGTCTTCGACGACGAAGCGGCGATACCGCCCACCTTCACCGCGTTGCGCAACATGGCGCTCAAGCCCGAGTTGAACTACCGGCTCTCGTGGTTCGACGGCGAGAATGCCGGCGGCACCTGGACGCTGGACCTGCGCGACGACGTCAACAACGCCTCCGGCGGCACGCTGACCAGCTGGAGCCTGCGCATCTGCGAGCCGCCGCCGCCGCCGACATGCGGCCCCGGTTTCGTCCAGACGACCGTGTACTCGACCGACTTCGAGAGCGGCGCGGCCGGCTTCACGCACAGCGGGACGCAGGACGAGTGGGAACTGGGCCTGCCGGCGACGGTGGCGACGACCACCGCCAACCCGGTCGCCGCGTTCAACAGCTGCGCCAGTGGCGTCAACTGCTGGAAAACCGACCTCGACAATACCTACAACATTTCGAGCAACCAGAACCTGACCTCGCCGTCGATCAACCTCGGCGGTTTCTCGCCGCCGATCGTGGTGCGCTGGTCGCACCAGTACCAGATGGAGAGCGCGAGCTTCGATCTCTACAGCGTCGACCTGCGCGAGGTCGGCGGGGCCAATCCGGTCCGGCTGTTCGAGTGGCTGGACGCCACGATGACCGACGCGGTAGGCAATCCAACGGTCAACATCCCGGCCCGCGCCGGCTGGAGCCAGGTGGTCACGCGCGCCGATGCGCTGGCCGGCCAGAACGTCGAGCTCAATTTCAACCTGACCAGTGACAACACGGTCAACTTCGGCGGCGTAGCGGTGGACGACGTCAGCGTGACGGCGTGCCGGGTGGCGATAGCGGACCTGTCGATCACCAAGACCGACGGGGTGACGACCGCGGTGCCGGGCGGCAGCGTGACCTACACGATCACGGCCTCCAACGCCGGTCCGGATGCCGACACGGCGGCGACGGTGGCCGACACCTTCCCGGCGGCGCTGACTTGCACCTGGACCTGCGTGGGCGCCGGCGGCGGCACCTGCACGGCCGCGGGCAGCGGCAACATCGCCGACACCGTCAACCTGCCGTCCGGCGGCAGCGTGACCTACACCGCCTCGTGCGCGATCGGCCCCAGCGTGACCGGCACGCTCAGCAACACCGCGACGGTCACCGCCAGCGTCGCCGACCCCAACCCGGCCAACAACAGCGCCACCGACACCGACACGCTGACACCGCAGGCGGACCTGGCGATCACCAAGACCGACGGCGTGACCAGCGTGATCCAGGGCGGCTCGACGACCTACACGATCACCGCCTCCAATGCCGGCCCGAGCAATGCGTCCGGCGCGACGGTGACCGACACCTTCCCGGCGTCGCTGACCTGCACCTGGACCTGCGTGGGCGCCGGCGGCGGTACTTGCACGGCCGCGGGCAGCGGCAACATTGCCGACACCGTCAACCTGCCGGCCGGCGGCAGCACCACCCACACCGCCTCCTGCGGGCTGAGCGCCAGCGCCACCGGCACGCTCAGCAACACGGCAACGGTCGCCGCGCCAGCCGGCGTGACTGACCCGACGCCGGGCAACAACAGCGCGACCGATACGGACACGATCACCCTGCTCGGCGCCGCGGTGACCGCGTCCAAGACCGTCGCCGGCAGTTTCGTGCCGGGCAGCCCGGTGACCTACACCGTCACGCTGACCAACAGCCTCGGCGCCCAGGCCAACAACCCCGGGGACGAGTTCACCGACGTGCTGCCGGCGGCCTTGACCCTGGTCTCGGCGACCGCGACCAGCGGCTCGGCGGTGGCCACCATCGGCACCAACACGGTGACCTGGAACGGGGCGATCCCGGGCGGGGGCAGCGTGACGATCACGATCACGGCGACCCTGTCGCCGTCGGCGACCGGCACCGTCGCCAACCAGGGCAGCTTCGCCTACGACGGCGACGCCAACGGCAGCAACGAGACGAATGGCCTGACCGATGACCCGGCCCAGCCCGGCGCGGCCGATCCGACCGTGTTCACCGTCGGCGCGGCGGTGGCGGACCTGGCGATCACCAAGACCGACGGGGTGACCACGGCGACGCCGGGCGGCAGCACGACCTACACGATCGTCGCCAGCAACGCCGGCCCGAGCGCGGTGACCGGTGCGACGGTGACCGATACCTTCCCGGCGTCGCTGACCTGCACCTGGACCTGTGCCGGCAGCGGTGGCGGCACCTGCGCGCCGAGCGGCAGCGGCAACATCGCCAGCCCCGTCACCCTGCCGGTGGGCGCCAGCGCGACCTATACGGCGACTTGTGCGATCAGCGCCACGGCCAGCGGCACGCTGGTCAACACGGCGACGATCGCCGTGCCGGCCGGCGTCAACGACCCGACGCCGGGCAACAACAGCGCGACCGATACCGACACGCTGGCCGCCACGGCGGACCTGGCGATCACCAAGACCGATGGAGTCACCAGCGCGACGCCGGGCGACAGCACGACCTACACGATCGTCGCCAGCAACGCCGGCCCGAGCGCAGTGACCGGCGCGACGGTGACCGACACGTTCGCCGCGTCGCTGACCTGCACCTGGACCTGCGCCGGCAGCGGCGGCGGCACCTGCGCGCCGAGCGGCAGCGGCAACATCGCCAGCCCCGTCACCCTGCCGGTGGGTGCCAGCGCGACCTATACGGCGACCTGTGCGATCAGCGCCACGGCCAGCGGCACGCTGGTGAACACGGCCACGATCGCGGCGCCGGCCGGCGTCACCGATCCCACGCCGGGCAACAACAGCGCGACCGACACCGATGCGCTCGGCGCCGAGACGGCGCTGTCGATCAGCAAGACCGACGGTGCGACCACGGTGGCACCGGGCGGTACGCTGACCTACACGATCGTCGCCAGCAATGTCGGTCCCAGCGCCGCCGTCGGTGCCACCGTCAGCGATGCGTTCCCGGCGGCCTGCGTGGCACCGGCCTGGACCTGCGCGGCCAGCGGCGGCGGCAACTGCCCGGCCGGCGGCAGCGGGGCGATCGCGGCGAGCGTGGACCTGCCGGCCGGCGCGGCGGCGACCTTCACGGCGACCTGTCCGGTCGATCCGGCGCTGGCCGACGGCACGGTGATCACCAATACCGCGACGGTCGCCGAAGCGGCTGGTGCGACCGACCCGGACCCGTCCGACAACAGCGCCACCGACACGACGACCGCGGCGGTACCGGTCGCCGGGGCGGCGGTGAGCGTGCGCAAGAGCGTCAGCGGCAGTTTCCTGCCGGGCGGGGCGATCCGCTACACGCTGGTGCTGGTCAACAGCGGCGGGCCGCAGGGCGACAACCCGGGCGACGAGCTGACCGACGTGCTGCCGCCGCAGCTGGTGCTGGTGGCGGCCAGTGCGAGCAGCGGCGCGGCCAGTGCGAACCCGGCCACCAACACGGTGACCTGGAACGGGGCGATCCCGGCCGGCGGCAGCGTGACGGTGCTGATTGATGCGACGATCCGCAGCGACGCCAGCGGCACGATCGGCAACCAGGCCGGCGTTGCCTACGACGGCGACGGTGACGGCAGCAACGAGGCGACGGCGCTCAGCGACGATCCGGCGGTACCGGGGGCAGCCGATCCGACGGTGTTCCCGGTCGGCGCACCGGCGGTGGTGGTGCCGGTGCCGACCCTGACCGGGCTGGGTGCGCTGCTGCTCGGGCTGGGCCTGGCCGGCCTGGCGATCGCCGCGCGGCCGCGGCGGCGACTGCGCTGAAACCATCGGGCCGGCCCCGCGTGAGCGGGACCGGCCCGGGCGATGCGAGCCGGCCGCCGTCGCCGACGGCCGGTTCGCGTCGGCGCATCAGTCGTCGAAGCGGGCAGTGAAGATGCCGTCGTTCTCGAGCCGCACGATGCCCAGATCCACCAGCCGCGAGCCGGTGGCGCGCTGGCTGGCACCGGCGAGAACGGCCCGGCCGCCCTGCAGCGTGAGCGCGGTGGAATCGCTGTAGATGCCGCTGGGCGCCAGGTCGAGCTGGAACACGCCGTCCTGGCCGAAACCGCCGTCGAGCGCACCGTCGGCGCCGAGCCGCACGGCCATGAAGCCCTGGCGGACATCGGGAATCGCATAGGTGATCGAAGCGACCAGCTTGCCGTCGCTCTGCCGCGCCAGGCCGCTGACGTAGCGGTTCCAGGCGCCGGTCGCGAGGGCGACCGGCCGATAGCCGGGCATGGCCGGGTCACCGAACGTGGCGTCGTCGCTGCCGTCGGCCGTGAGGCGGCCGAAGACCACCTGCACCTCGCTGGCGTCGTCCTGGTAGTAGCCGCCGAAGACGATCCGGCCGCCGGCATCCACCACCAGCCGGTTGACGCCGTTGTAGGGCGAGGTGCTGGCCGGCAGGACGAAGGTGCGCCGGCCGTTCTCGCCGAAGCCCGCGTCGGGCTGCCCGTCGGCGCCCAGGCGCACGATCAGGAACGTGTAGATGCTGCCGAAGATCTCGTCCGGCACCGCGGCCATGCCGCCGGCGACGATGGCGCCGTCGCCGGTGATCGCCAGCGTACGCAGGTAGCCGCTCTCGTCCTCGGCGCCGAGCGCGACGATACCGTCGGTGCCGAAGCCGGGATCGGGCTGGCCGGAACCATCGAACCGCGCGAGGATCGCGCGGTCCAGGCCCGGGCTGCTGCGCTCGCCGGCGGCCACGATGCGGCCCTGGTCGTCGACGCCGAGCGCATGGACGTACGTGCCGGTGACGCGCACGATGCCGTCTTCGCCGAAGGCCGGGTCGAGGTCGCCGTCGGCGCCGAGCTTGACGATGAAGCCGGTGAGCGGGCCGAAGGCCTCGGCGCTGCCGGCCAGCAGGATCGAGCCGTCCTCCAGCGGCACGACCGCCTCGACGATCTGCATCTGCGTGCCCGGCTGGATGTCGGGCAGTACCCGTAGGCCGGGAATGCCGGGGATGTTGCCGAAGTCGGTATCGACCGCGCCGTCGGCGCGCAGGTGCACCAGCGTGCCGCGCATGTGCGGGTCGGGGCTGCCGTTGATGAACTTGTTGCGCGAGCCGCCGACCAGCACGCTCCCGTCGGGCAGCGTGACCGCCGCGTTGGCACGCAGCTCGTGCCCTTCGACGCCGTCCGGCACGACGAAGGTGGCGCCGTCGGTGCCGAAGCTCGGGTCCAGCACGCCGTCGGCCGCCCCCACGGCCAAGGGCGCTGCGCCGGCGGCGACACAGAACAGGACGGACAGGTAACGACGCACCATCGACGATTCTCCTTGCGAAACGGCCGGAAACGGATTCCCGAGCCTGGGGGCCGGGCGGTGCCCGCGCATCCGTATTCGATCAAAGCGGCATTCGTTTCCCGTAAAACGGTCGTCCCGGCCGTGCCGGGCGCCGGCGATCACGCTCTCGATCGGGTGGGACCGGCGCCGTGACGCTGCCGCTCAGGGTGCGACGAGGAGGCGGGCCGGCAGTACCCGTTCGCCGGCCAACCGCCGGCAGCGCGCGAGCGCGCCGTTCCAGGCGGCGGTCTGGCCGAGCGCGTGATAAACGCGCAGTTGCAGCAGGGCGGCTTCGTAGTCGTGATCGGCGAAGCCGCGTACCCGCTCGGCCAGCGGTGCGGCCTGCCCCGGCAAGCCGGCCGCGATCAGCCGCTGCGCATAGCCCTGCGCCACCAGCAGGACGTCCAGCGGCGTCCGGCCCTCGTCCGCCGCGGCCAGTGCCTGCTCGAACCCGGCCATGGCGATGCCGGCATCGGCGGCGTGCTCGGCAGCGGCCAGCCGTGCAAGCAGATGCGCGGGCGGTGTGTCCAGCCTCGCCGCCCGGGCGTCGATCCGGGCGACCGTCGCGGCTGCCGCCGCGACTTCGCCGAGCGCCTGCTGTGCACGCAGCAAGGTGATCCAGGTCTGTTCGGCCAGGCGGGCGTCGTCGCTGTCCGGGAGGGTCGGCAGTGCTTCGGTGGCGAGCCGTTCCGCCTCGGCCGGCGCCTCGGCCGCCAGCGCCAGGCGCGCCGCGATCGCCGCGGCGCGCGCGCGGAGGGCCGGTGAGGCGGCCGGATCGGCGGTGGCCAGCGCCAGCAGGGCCTGGGCGTCGGCCAGCCGGCCGTTGGCGGCCAGGACCTGCGCGCGGGTGAGTTCCGCGGCGAGGCGGCGCTGCGGATCGGCCACCTGGCTGGCCAGCTCGTGCAGCCGCGCATCGGAGGCCAGCGCCGCGTCGGGCCGCAGCAGGATCAGCTGCGCCTGCGCAGCCGCGTCACGGGCGTTGAGTTCGGCGGCGTAGAGGCGGAAGGCGGCGAAGCGGCCGATGGCCCGGTCGAGTGCATCGACCGCTTCGGCGTGACGGTCGCGCAGCAGGTCGAAGGCGCCGAGGTTGGCATCGAGGACCGCCAGTGCCAGGCCGTCGCCGGCCGCTTCCAGTGCGCTGCGCGCCGCCGCGAAATCCGCGAGCGCGGCGGCGTTCTCGCGCCGTACCGCATGTGCACCGGCGCGGCTGTTGTAGGCCTTGCCGAGCAGGTCGGGCACCGAGCGATCGCGGAGCAGGTCGATCGCGGCATCCAGGCGCGGCAGGGCGGCCGCGCTGTCGCCGCGCTGCATCGCCAGGATGCCCAGGCCATGCAGCGCACGGGCATGGATGATCGGATCCTGCTCGGCCGGCACGGTGGCGACGAGGTCGGCGAAGCCGGCTTCGGCCGCGGCGGATTGGCCGGCCTGGTAGTCGATCTGGGCCCGCCGAAAGCGCAGCTGCGGGTCCGCGCGCAGGGCCGCGCCGGCCTGGTCGAGCAGGACGCGCGCGCTGTCGAGCCGTTCGGACAGCATCGCCGCGTCGACCTGCTGCAGCAGGTCCTCGAGCGCCGGCTCGGCGGCCGGTGTGGTGCTCGCCTGATCGCCGCCCAGCCGTGCCGCGAGCCGGTCCCCGGCCAGCCGCGCCGCGGCCAGCAGGTCCAGCGATTCGCCCTGGACGTCGATCGGCGGCTCGCGGCCGAGCACGGTCCGCAGCGAGACGCGCCAGTGGCCGGCCAGCGCATCGGCGCGCGCATCGACGACCAGTCCGGCCGCGGCGGCCGTCGCCAGCGCGTGCAGCGCGTCGCCGCGATCGTCGGCCGCGAGGCCGCGCGCGAGCGCGACGACGTTGTCGCTCGGCACCACGGCCAGCCCCGCCGCGCGCAGGCGGTCGGCCACCAGGTCCATGACGCCCAGGCGAGCCCAGCCGGCTTCGGCGTCGCCACTGACCGTGGCCGGCAGCACCAGCGTGGCCGGCCGCGCCGCCGGCGGGCCCGCGGTGGCCCCGGTGGCGCGGTCCGGCACGGCGGCGCTGCGCCAGAACAGGCCGCCGGCGATCGCCAGCGCGACGGCGGCCAGTGCGAGGCTGACGCGAAGCGCGACGGCCCGATGCCGGTGCGTCACCGGAGCCGGAACCGGAAGGTCCAGACCAGGGACGATGGCCGCGTCGTCCTGTGGCCCTGCCGGCGGCGACGCGTGCGCGGGCATGGCCTGCGGTGCGGTCTCGATCGTGACCGGCGCCACCCAGTGGTAACCGTAGCGCACGATCGTGCGGATCGCATGCTGCTCCTTGCCGGTATCCTCCAGCGCGCGCCGCGCGAACAGCACGGTCTGGCCGAGCACGTTGTCGCCGAGCTCGGCCTTGCCCCAGACGGCCGCGATCAGCTCGTCGCGACCGACCGCCCGATCGCGGTGCTCGATCAGGTAGACGATGCAGTCGAAGGCCTTGGAGGGCAGGGCGATCGTCTCGCCGCCGCGGCTCAATGTACGGGTGGCCGGGTCGAGGCGGAAGTCGCCGAAGCGGTAGGTGGCGGACGTCATGATCCTGGCGGTATGCAGGCGCCGCCGCGCGCTGTCAATCGCGCCGTGCCGGCCCCGTCCTGGCCGACGCTGCAGCGCTCCCGTTGCCGGCGGGCGAAATGGTATACCTGCGCGCCGTTTCGCCTGCGATCCGCGATCCGCCGATGACCGATCCCGCTCCCCGCACGCTGGCCCGCCGTGACGTCCGCACACTGCTGCTGGCGGCGCTCGGCGGCGCGCTGGAGTTCTACGACTTCATCATCTTCGTGTTCTTCGCGGCGACGATCGCGGAGCTGTTCTTTCCGCCCGACCTGCCCGAGTGGCTGCGCCAGCTGCAGACCTTCGGCATCTTCGCGGCCGGCTACCTGGCGCGCCCGCTGGGCGGCATCGTCATGGCGCACTTCGGCGATCGCGTGGGCCGCAAGCGGATGTTCATGCTGAGCGTGCTGCTGATGGCGGTGCCCACGCTGCTGATGGGGCTGCTGCCGACCTATGCGAGCATCGGCATTGCCGCGCCGCTGCTGTTGCTGGTGCTGCGCCTGTTGCAGGGCGCCGCCGTGGGCGGTGAAGTGCCCGGTGCCTGGGTCTTCGTCGCCGAGCACGTCCCGCCGTCGCGCGTGGGCCTGGCCTGCGGCACGCTGACGGCCGGGTTGACGCTGGGCATCCTGATCGGCTCGCTGGTGGCCAGCGGCATCAAAAGCGCATGGAGCCACCAGGCGGTGCTGGACGGAGCCTGGCGCATTCCGTTCGTGCTCGGCGGCGTATTCGGCCTGCTGGCCGTCTGGCTGCGCCGGTTCCTGCACGAGACCCCGGTGTTCGAGGCCTTGCGGGAACGGCGCGCACTGGTCGAGGGGTTGCCGCTGCGGCAGGTGCTGGGCGGCCACCGGCAGGCCGTGGCGGTCTCGATGCTGCTGACCTGGCTGCTGACGGCCGGCATCGTGGTCGTGATCCTGATGACGCCGACGCTGGTACAGAACCTGTTCGCGATTCCGGCCGCCGTCGCCGCGCGGGCCAACAGTGCCGCGACACTGGCCCTGTGCGCCGGCTGCATCGTCTACGGCCTTGCCGCGGACCGGTTCGGCGTACGTCGAGTGCTGGTGATCGGCGCCGCCGTGCTGGCCGGCGCGACCGCCGTGCTGTACCTGGGGCTGCGCAGCGCGCCGCACCAGATCATGGGGTTGTACGCGGCCGCTGGCTTCTGCGTCGGTGTGGTCGGCGTGGTGCCGACGGCGATGGTGCAGGCCTTCCCGGCGGCGATCCGCTACTCGGGCATTTCCTTCGCCTACAACGTGGCCTATGCGATCTCCGGCGGCCTGACGCCGTTGGCGGTCGCGTTCTGGCTGCGCAGCGAACCCAACGCCGCCGTCTACTACGTGGCCGCGGCCTGCGCGGTGGGCGCCGCCGCTGCCGGGTGGCGCCGGCGGCTGAAGCCGGCCTGAGGCGGCTGCCCGGCAGCGGTTCCGGCGGGACTCCCGGCGCGGGACAATCGCAGCTTCCGCCGTCACGCCACGCCTGCCATGCACCCGGACCTGTTCGCGACGAAACCGGCCGCCTCGCTGCCGGACGCCATCCGCACCGGCATCGGTGGCTGGACCTATGCACCCTGGCGCGGCGTGTTCTACCCGGCCGGGCTGGCGCACAAGCGCGAGCTGGAGTACGCCAGCCGGCAGTTGGACGCGATCGAGGTCAACGGCACGTACTACGGCGCACAGAAGCCCGCCACCTATGCGCGCTGGCACGCGGAGACACCCGCCGGTTTCGTGTTCTCGCTCAAGGCGCCGCGCTATTGCACCGAAGCGCGCCGGCTGGCCGATACCGGCCGGACGATCGACGCCTTCGTCTCCGGCGGGCTGGCCGAGCTGGGCGACCGGCTCGGTCCGATCCTCTGGCAGTTCCGGCCGCAGCGCCGCTTCGATCCGGACGATTTCTCGGCCTTTCTCGATCTGCTGCCGCGCACGCTGGACGGCGTGCCGCTGCGGCACGTGCTGGAAGTACGCCATCCCAGCTTCCAGTGCGACCGCTACCTCGCCCTGGCACGCGCGCACCGCCTGCCCACGGTCTTCACCGATTCCCCGGACTACCCGTCCTTCGCCGACCTCACCGGCGACGTCGTCTATGCCCGACTGATGCGCAGCCGCGAAGCGGTGACCACCGGCTACCCCGCCGCGGAGCTGGACGCCTGGGCCACGCGTGCACGCGCCTGGGCCGCCGGCACGGCGCCGGCCGATCTGCCGTACGTCCAGGCGGTGCAGGCGGCCACCCCGGCCAGCCGGCGCGATGTGTTCGTCTATTTCATCAGCGCCGCCAAGGTGCGCAACCCGGCGGCTGCGCGGGCGCTGCGCGGATGCCTGGATCGCTGAGCGCTGCCGCGCGGCGCCAGCCAGCCGGCGCCCGTGTCGCGGGTTCTGAGACACGTCGATCGCACAGTCCCGGTCGCCACCCCTGCGCCCGAAGGCATGCCGGTGCGGACGTTCCGGCGTCCGGGCAGGTGATCGTACGGACGGGCGCCCCACAGACCAGGACGTGATCATGATCGACCCCTCCCGCCAGATCTGGCCGCAAAAGGCCTGCAAGCCCAATCAGCTGACGATTGGCTACGACCACTATCGCCCGCTCAAGGGACAATGGCTGCCTCGCCAGGTGCCGGTCTTGAAGCTGGGCGGGCAATGGCTGGCGGACGCCGGATTCAAGGTCGGCAGCAAGGCCGTCGTCACGATTGCCGACGGCGAGCTGGTGATCCGGGTCGTACCGCCCGCGGAGGCGGCGGTGCCGCAGCGACCGTGCCGGACGCGCATGGCCGGGCGAGCATCGGCGGCGTGATCGCATCCGTCGCCTGAGGCCGTTCTGCGGTCATGGGCGGCGGTCGCCTGCGGCCGGCCGGCAACGCCGGGCGGCCCGCGCGTTCGCGCGAAGCGGTCGGTGCGGTCTTGTTCGATACGCCGGGATGCGAACGTCGCCGACGATGCTGCAGAATCGGTGCTTTCGCCCGCAGCGGGATCGGAGCATGGGTATCCTCGTCACCGGCAGTGCCGGCCACCTCGGCGAAGCGCTGATGCGCACCCTGGTTGCCCAGGGAAGGAACCCCGTCGGCCTCGACCGTCTCGCATCGCCGTTCACGACCCATGTCGGCTCGATCACCGATCGCGCTTTCGTGGCGCGCTGCCTGCGGGGCGTGCGGACCGTCTTCCATGCGGCCACGCTGCACAAGCCGCACGTCGCCACGCATGCGCGGCAGGATTTCATCGACACCACCATCACCGGCACGCTGAACCTGCTCGAAGAAGCGGTGACGGCCGGCGTGGACGCCTTCGTCTACACCAGCACGACGAGTGTCTTCGGCGGCGCGCTGACGCCGGCGCCGGACGCACCGGCAGCCTGGGTGACCGAGGACGTGGTTCCGGTTCCGAAGAACATCTACGGCGTGACGAAGGCCGCGGCCGAGGACCTGTGCCAACTGCTCCACCGCCACGATGGGCTGGCCTGCATCGTGCTGCGCACGTCGCGCTTCTTCCCGGAAGCCGACGACGACCCGGCGGCCCGCGATGCCTATGCCGACGCCAACCTCAAGGCCAACGAGTACCTGCACCGGCGGGCCGACCTGGAAGACATCGTCCAGGCGCACCTGCGCGCGGCGGCCTGCGCGCCGCGGCTCGGCTTCGGCAGGTACATCGTCAGCGCGACCACGCCGTTCGCCCCGGCGGACATGCCGGCCTTGCGTACCGATGCGCCGGGCGTGGTCCTGCGTCGCGTGCCCGCCTATGCGCCCGAGTACGCCCGACGTGGCTGGACCATGGCGCCGCAGATCGACCGCGTCTACGACAATGCGCGCGCGCGGACCGACCTCGACTGGCATCCGCGCTACGACTTTTCGTATGTGATCGACCGGCTGCGGGCCGGCGAGGACGTTCGCAGTCCCCTGGCCCGTGCGGTCGGCGCCAAGGGTTATCACGCCGAGACCTTCGCCGAGGGACCTTATCCGGTGCGGGCACGCTAGGTCTGCAGCACGACGGCCGCAGGCGCAGGAACGGGGCGTTCGTGCGATCGATCCGACCGGGCATGGCCGATGGCCGGGATCGGAAGGCCGCGTGTCCGGCGTTCGCAGGTCCCGAGACACGCGCTTTCGTCCGTGTCGGCACCCATCGTCGATGCCGACGTGAGGCCCCGGCGGCAGAATGCTCCCGTCGGGTTGCGGCGGTCGCGCACCGGCATGATTCGGCAGCCAGGCCGATGTCATAAGAGCAACCTTTAGGTTGCATTGTTGCGGCGGTCGGCGTAGGGTACGAGCAACCAGGAGGTTGCATATGAACGATACCACCCACTCCACCGATCGCATCCAGAAGCGTGTCGTACTGAAGGCCCCACGCGAGCGGGTGTGGCAGGCCATTGCCGATTCGTCCCGGTTCGGGACCTGGTTCGGCGTCGAGATCG
This sequence comes from Dokdonella koreensis DS-123, assembly GCF_001632775.1. Classification (NCBI taxonomy): domain Bacteria; kingdom Pseudomonadati; phylum Pseudomonadota; class Gammaproteobacteria; order Lysobacterales; family Rhodanobacteraceae; genus Dokdonella; species Dokdonella koreensis. The sequence continues at coordinate 4,068,221 of NZ_CP015249.1, read as the reverse complement.
AAGGTCCGTTCGAGCCCGGCGTCCGCGTCGGCGGTCGGCTGGTGCCGACCACGGTGGATGCCGAGATAGGCCGCCAGCAGAGTTGCTACGCCGGCATGGAATTCGACTTTCACGTCGACCGTATCGAACCGATGCAGGTGTTCTCGTTCCGCTGGCACCCGTGTGCCGTCGAGCCCGATGCGGATTATGCGAAGGAGCCGATGACCCTGGTCGTGTTCGAGCTGGCCGACGCGCCGGAGGGAACGCTGCTGACGATCACCGAATCGGGCTTCGACCAGATCCCGCTGGCCCGACGCGCCCAGGCATTCGCATCCAACGACCAGGGCTGGACCGAGCAGGTGCGGCTGATCGAGAAGTACCTCGCGCAAACCGCTTGAGGCATGATGCGCCGTCCATGCCGCGTGCTTCCGCTGCCCGCTTGATCGACGCCGCGCCGTTGTTCGCCGCCCTCGGCGACCCGGCGCGGCTCACCATCGTCTCGCGCTTGTGTGAGGACGGGCCGTTGTCGATCGTGCGGCTGACCGAAGGCGCGAACATCTCGCGCCAGGCCGTCACCAAGCACCTGGTCGCCTTGTCCGACGCCGGTCTGGTACGCGGCGAGCGCAGCGGCCGCGAGCGCGTCTGGCAGCTCCAGCCGCATCGGCTGGACGACGTGCGTCGCTACCTGGACCAGATCGCGCTGCAATGGGATGCGGCGATCGCGCGGTTGTGCGCGCTGGTCGAGGAAGAAGGCTAGCCGGTTGTGGCGGCCGATCGGCGACCGGACAACGAGGCGTGCGACAAGAGCGGTGGCCTTACGGATCGATGTGGATCGGCGTTCCGTTCGGCACCAGCGCGTAGACCCGGTCCATTTCCGCGTTGGTCACGGCGATGCAGCCGTCGGTCCAGTCGAACGCGCGGTACCCCGCGTTGCCGCCGTGGATCATGATGTCGCCGCCGGGCGGATAGCCGCCCTCCCGCGCGCGGCGCCGGTCCGTCGCGCTCGGATACGAAATGCGCAGGCTCAGGTGGAACCGGCTGTTGGGATTGCGTCCGTTGATGGTGTAGTCGCCTTCGGGCGTGCGCTCGTCGCCTTCCCGTTGCTTGTGGCCGTGCGGCGCGTCGCCGAGCCGTACCGCATAGCGGGCGATCGCCTCGTCGCCGCGGTAGAGCGTCATGCGCCGGTCGGACTTGTCGACGTGGATGCGCGTGGCGCGTTGTTCGGGTGGTGCCAGGTCGGGTGCGGCCTGGCCGGCCACCGGCGCGGCGGACAGCACGAGCACGAGGGCTGGACGAAACATCGGCGCTCCGGTGTGTGCACGGTGGGAGAAAGAGGCCATCCGGCGGCATTGGTTCCGCACGGGCCGCACGGCACCGGCACCGATAGCCCCGGTCTTGTCCGGTCGTCTTCGGCGTCATGCCCGCGTGTCGTGGCCGGCCCGGGCCGCGTGCCTCCCGCATGCCGGCCGATGACGCCGTATGCTGGGTCGGTGCAGCCGCAGGCGAGGTAGCGAGATGTCAGAAGACACGTCATGGCCCGACATGCGTGCGCTGAAACTGTTCGGCATCGCGTTGCCGATTCTCCAGGCACCGATGGCGGGTGCCGGCTTGTCGGCGTTGGCCGTCGCCGTGGCCGAGGCCGGCGGTCTCGGGGCGATTCCCTGCGCGGCGATCGCACTCGACCAGGCGCGTGCCGAGGTGGCCGCGTTTCGCGCGCGGACGCGTCGCCCGCTCAATCTCAATTTCTTCTGTCATGCGCTGCCGCCGGTGGATGCGGCGCGGTTGCGTGCGTGGCGCGACCGGCTGGCGCCGTACTACGCAGAGCGTGGCGTGGTGCCGCCGGAGGCGCTCGGCGACGCCGGCCGGCAGCCGTTCGATGCGGCGGCGTGCGCCTTCGTGGAGGAGGCCTGCCCGGAGGTCGTCAGCTTTCATTTCGGTTTGCCGCCGGCGGATCTCCTGGCGCGTGTGCGCGCGGCCGGCGCCAAGGTGATCGCCTCGGCCACGACGGTACGCGAAGCGCGCTGGCTGGCCGAGCGTGGCGTGGACGCGGTGATCGCGCAGGGTGCGGAAGCCGGCGGCCATCGCGGCCTGTTCCTGACCGACGACGTCACGACCCAGGTCGGCACCTTCGCCTTGCTGCCGCAAGTGGTCGATGCGGTGGACGTGCCGGTGATCGCGGCGGGCGGCATCGCCGACGGCCGTGGGGTGGCGGCCGCCTTCGTGCTCGGCGCCTCGGCGGTGCAGGTCGGCACCGCCTACCTGTTCTGCCCGGAAGCGAGCGTGACGCCGGCACATCGCGCGGCACTGCGTGCCGGCGGCGACGCCGACACGGCCCTGACCAACCTGTTCAGCGGCCGGCCCGCCCGCGGCATCGTCAATCGCCTGATGCGCGAACAGGGGCCGCTCGACCCCGGGGTGCCGCCGTTTCCGCTGGCCGGTGCCGCATTGGCGCCGCTGCGCGCGACCGATGCGGCCGGCGACTTCACCTCCTTGTGGTCCGGCCAGGCGCGGGCCCTGGCGGTCGAGCTGCCGGCCGGCGAGCTGACGCGCCGGCTGGCGGCCGACGGGCGGAGCGCGCTGGCGCGCGCTGCAGCGCCGGGGATTGAAGTCCGGCCCACTGACTCCACATGGACAGTAAATATTGAATTTCTCTCCATATGAAGCTAGATTGTGAGCCGAGGTACCCATGACGCCCGTCCGCTCCGCCCTGTCCGCTCCGCCTGACGCCGATCCCCGGATGCTTTCGGGGCCGGCCTTGCGGGCGTTCTTCCGCATCGCGGAGCTGTGGGGACTCAAGGCGGCCGAGCAGCGCGTCCTGCTCGGCAGTCCGCCCGAATCGACGTTCTTCAAATGGAAGCGCGCGCGCGAGGGTGCCTTGCCGCGCGACGTGCACGAGCGCATCAGTTACGTGCTCGGCATCTACAAGGCCTTGCAGATCCTGTTCCCGGATCCGGTCCGCGCCGATGCCTGGGTGCGCAAGCCGAACCAGGCCGAGCCGTTCGCCGGCACCAGCGCGCTGGAACGGATGCTGTCGGGCAACGTGGCCGATCTGTACGTCGTGCGCCAGTACCTGGACGCCCAGCGTGGCGGGTGGGGCTGATGGCCGCGTCCATGCCCATCGCCAACGTCCAATGGCGGCCGGCGCACCGGATCGTCTCCAGCCGCTTCCCGCCGGTCAGCCTCTGGGACCGGATTGCCGATCCGGCCGACTACGAGGCGCTGGCGGTGCTGGAGGGGCTGACCAATCCGCGCCTGCGCGAGGAACTGGGCCAGCTGGCGCAGGTGCCGGCGGCGCGTCGTGTCTCCGGGCCGGGCACGACGCCGGTGATGGCCGCCTTCACGCACGTCGATCCGGCCGGCAGCCGGTTTTCCGATGGCAGCTATGGCGTCTTCTACGCGGCACGGGCGATCGAGACCGCCATCGAGGAAACGCGTTACCACCGCGAGCGCTTCCTGGCGAGCACGCGCGAGCCGCCGATCGAGCTCACCATGCGCTGCTATGCCATGGACGTCCGCGCGCAGTTCCACGACCTGCGCGGCGGCTACCCGCAGGCACACGATCCCGACGACTACGCTGCCGGCCGGGCGCTCGGCCGGCGCCTGCGCGAGGCCGGGTCGAACGGCCTGGTCTATGACAGCGTGCGCCATGCCGGTGGGGAGTGCATCGCGGCGTTCTGGCCGGATCAGGTCGGGCCGTGCCGGCAGACGCAGCACCTGGGCTACTACTGGGACGGGCGGCGCATCTCGCACGTGGTGCGCAAGACGCTGATCGACTGACACGCCGGCCGGTGCGGCCGCGCCGTTCTGCCAGCGCCGCGCACGGTCAGTCCCCCTCGCCGCGCGATCGCGGCCGCAGATCCTCGAAGTACGGCGTCAGCGCCTCGACGAAGGCGTTGCGCAGCACGCCGACGACGGCGGCCCAGGTGCTGAGGTCGGCATCGTCGATCGACCCGCTGATCGGGATGCGCGTGCCGAACTGGTCGGCCGGGTGGTTCTTGAACACCGTCACCACGCCCTGCACGATCGCCTCCCAGGCGATGCGGAACGGGTTCTTGCCGTCCTTGCCGACGTCCTCGCGCCAACTGAAGATCTTGAGCTGCTGGAACAGCGGCTTGGCGTAGCCGGTCAGGCGTCCGTGGGCGGCTTCCAGCTCCAGGACGATCTCGCCGTTGCCCGACTCGATGTCGAGGTTGGCATAGGCCTGGGCGAGGTCGTTGATGTGCGTGAGGTCGATGCCGAGCACGCGCAGCGCCAGCTCGAACTCGTCCATGCGGCCGAACGGGTCGAAGCGTGCCTTGGCCTCCAGCGCGGCGTCGCCGAACAGGCGGCCCTGTGCCGTCAGCCCGGCGACGCGCGCACCGGCTTCGTCGCGGACATTGGTCAGGTTGTCGATCGTCGCCTCCACGGCGGTGGCGCGCAGGTCTACCGGTGGATCGGAGACGAAGTTGTGGAACACCACGGTGCCGTCGTGGATGCGGATCGCGTCGATGCGGATCGGCACCAGCGCATCCAGCCGGTCGCGCCAGTTGACGCCGGCACCGGTCTGGCTCTCGGCCGGGGTGCGCCCGTCGACGAAATGCACGGTCGGCGCCTGGAAGGCGACCTCGGCGACCACGGCGCCCTTGAGCAGGGCACGCCAGCTGACCAGGATGTCCACGTCCGGTGCGTCCAGCAGCGGCACCGGCACGCCGTCCTTGGCGATGCGCAGGCCCTGCAGGCGGTAGGCGCCGCGCCAGAGGCTGAGGTCCAGGTCCGCGACATGGCCGTGGTAGGTCCCCATCGTCGCGAGCCGGCTGTTGACCACGCTCTTGAGCACCGGCGGCAGCGCCAGCCGGGCCGCCACCAGGACCAGCACGAGGACGACCAGGGCGATGCCGCTCTTGCCGAGCCGCCTCATGACGGCCATCCGGTGGCCGGCATGCGGCTGCCGGCAGCGTGCCGACGGACCTGGGCGCGTGCGATGCGGTCGGGGGATCTGCGGATCGGGGGCATGCGGCTCTCCGGGCAGCGGCGAGCGGGCAGGGTGGCCCAGCGCGAATGGCTCCACGGTGAATCAGGCGGCTCAGCTCAACGCGGAGGTCGCCTCGAACGGCAGCTCGCGTGCGCCGGCGGCGGCCAGCGCCGCCTCGATGCGCGGCAGTTGTCCGGTGTCGACATCGACGACGACCAGGATGCGGCCGGCCTCGATCTCCGCCTCGAACTGCCGGCGGATCGGATTGGGTACCGTCGATCCGATCAGCGCCGAGCTCCAGCTGCCGACGGCCGCCCCGGCCAGGGTCAGCAGGGCGACACCGGCGACCGTGATGCCGACGGCCGGCACGGTGATCGCGGCGAGGCCCGCCAGCAGGCCCATCGCGCCGCCGCCGGCCGCACCACGCAGGGCCGCCGGCACCAGGTCGCTCTCGACGTTGATGCGGTCGTCGTGGATCTGCCGCAGCTCGATGTCCGAGCGCGCGATCAGCGAGACATCGCCATCGTCCGCGCCGGCCGATCGGGCGGCGGCGACGGCGGTCTCGGCGGCCGTCACATCGTTCACGGAAAAGACGCGTCGCTGTTTCATCGCCGTGCCCTCGCTGGGAACCGACCTTCGTTCTGCTCGTCCGTGCCTGAACCTGCGTCGAGCGGACGTCACGCCGAATAGGCAAGGATGGCCGAGGATCGGGTATTCGCACCCAGACGGCCCGTCGCTACGCTGCGTGATACCCGACCACCGGTGCCCCAGTCGCTGCCGCCAGCCCGTCCGGGCCGCGTCGGTCCCCGGCGGTCCGTTCGCCTGCTGACACCCCGTTGTCAGCAGGCCCTCCCTATCGTCGTACCCAACACGTCGCGCCGACGGCCCTGCGGCCGCCGGCGCTCCGGCGTCCGGCCGGCGATGCCATTCCACCCCGCTCGAGGAAACCCCCATGCGCAACATCGTCTATTTCTTCGTTTTCGACGGCTTCGCCGATTGGGGAGCCGCCCTGGCGCTGTGCGAGATCCGTCGTCCCGGCGACTACCGGGTGCGCACGGTCGGCCTGCGCCGCGCGCCCGTGCAGTCCATGGGTGGACTGACGGTGATGCCGGACCTCACGGTCGATGAGGTCGACAGCCGCCACGGCGCCCTCCTGATCCTCCCCGGCGGCACCGCCTGGGAGCGCGGCGAGAACGGCGCGCTGGTCGCGGCACTGCCGCAGTGGCTGGCGAAGGGCATGGCGATCGGCGCGCTCTGCGCCGGCGTGCTGGCGCTGGCGCGTGCCGGCCTGCTCGAACGGCGCTGGCACACCGCCAACTACCCCGGCTACATCGAGACCTTCGAGCCCGGCTATGCCGGGTCCGCACAGTTCGATGCCAGTGCGCTGGCGGTCGGCGACGCCAACCTCATCACCGCCAGTGCCTTCGGCGGCGTCGAGTTCGCCCGCGAGGTGATCCGCCTGCTCGACCTGTACGACGCGCGCGACAGCGAGGCCTGGTACCGCCTGTACAAGTACGGCGATCCGCCGTCGTGGCTGGTGGCCGAGACGGCGCCTGCCGAGGCGCTGATCGAGCGCTGACGGCGTCGAGCGCTGCCCGCCGGCTGCTCGCCGGCGGGCAGCCGCTGCGCCGTTCCGTCCTTCGCCCGTTGCGGCCTCCCATGCCCCCGCTGCTGCGCTCCGATCCCGCTGCGGTTTCCCCGGGCCACCGGCCGGGCCGCGCTGCCGTGTCGCCCGGCGGCCCGTCCACGAAACGGTGCTGCGGTTCTTTGCCAGCCGGCCGGCCAGCGGCGATCATCGGCGGATGCGCCGCGCCGACCGTCTCTTTCTCATCATCCACGCCTTGCGCGGCCGCCGCACCGCCCTGCCGGCGCGGCGACTGGCCGAGACGCTGGAAGTCTCGCTGCGTACCGTCTACCGCGACGTGGCCGACCTGCAGGCCTCGGGTGTGCCGATCGAGGGCGAGGCCGGCATCGGCTACGTGCTGCGCAAGGGGTCGGACATTCCCCCGCTGATGTTCACCGCCGAGGAAATCGAGGCGCTGGTGGTCGGCACTCGGTTCGTACGCGCGTTCGCCGGCGGCCGGCTCAATGCCGGCGCACAGGCGGCACTGCTGAAGATCGAGGCGGTGCTGCCGCCGGAGCTGCGCGAGCGCGCGATGCGCTCACGCATCTATGCGCCGGCCTATGCCTCCAAGAACGGCCTGATCGACCGCCTGCACGAGGCCATCGCGGCACAGCAGGTGCTGCGGCTGGACTACCGCGACGAGGCCGGCCGCGCGAGCCTGCGCGAGGTGGAGCCGCTGTGCCTGGCCTGCTGGGGCGGTGTCTGGACGCTCGGCACCTGGTGCCGGCTGCGCGCCGACTTCCGCAACTTCCGGCCGGACCGCATCGCCACGTTCGAGGCCACCGGCGAGGTCTTTCCGGACACGCCCGAGCGCGGTATCGGTGCCTACCTGCGTACCGCGGGCATCGATCCGGCGGCGATCGAGGGGTGACCGGCGGGACTCAGATCACCCGCAGCGTGATCGCCTTGAGCACGGCGCGCGTGCGGTCGCGCGTCTCGAGCTTGTCGAGGATGTCCGAGACGTAGTTCTTGACGGTGCCTTCGGCGAGGAACAAGGAGCGTGCGATCTCCTTGTTCGAGTAGCCGCCGGCCAGCAGGCGCAGGATCGAGACTTCCCGCTCGGTGAAGTGCGTCTTCGGCGCCGCCTGCTCGCGGTAGGCATAGCGTGCGCGGACCGGTTCGGTCGCCACCGGCTGCAGCAGCGACTCGCCGCGGGCGACCGCGCGGATCGCCTCGACCAGGTCCTCGGGTGCGGCGTCCTTGAGCAGGAAGCCCTGGGCGCCGGCCTCGACCGCCTCGAGCAGGAGGGCGCTGTCGTCGAACGTGGTCAGCAGGATCACCGGCGTGCGGTCGCCGCGTGCGCGCAAGGCGCGCAGCGCGTCCGGTCCGGACAATCCCGGCATGCGGATGTCCGACAGCACGACGTCGACCGGCGTCGTCGCCAGCGCTTCGAGCAGGGCGTTGCCGTCGGCCGCCTCGACCACGACGGCGACGCCGCCGAGGCTTTCCAGCAGCGACTTCAGTCCCGCCCGCACCAGGGCCTGGTCGTCGGCGAGCGCGATGCGCAGGACGGGCTCGGTCATCGGGGTGCTCCACAGGACCCGGTCATGTCAGCGGCACCCGCGCGGTGACGCGGAAGCCGCGCTCGGCGTCGATGGCGAGCGTACCGCCGACCGCAGCCAGTCGTTCGCGCATGCCGGCCAGGCCGTGGCCGATGCGCAGCGTGCGTGCGCCGCGGCCATCGTCGCATACGGTGAGCACCAGGCTGCGCCCGTCGCGCGCCAGCCGCAGCCATACCTGGCCGGCACCGGAGTGGCGCACGGCATTGGTCAGGGCCTCCTGCGCCACGCGCAGCAAGGCCTGCGCCTGGCCGATGTCGTCGACACGCGCATCCTCGGCCAGGTCCAGGTGGACTGCCGGCCGCGGGATCGGCACGGCCAGCTGCGTGATCGCCTGGCGCAGGTCCAGGCCGTCGGCCTGGCGCAGCTGGCCGACCACGCCGCGGATGTCGCCGAGCAGGCTGTCGGCCAGCGTCGCGGCCGTCGTCACCGCCGGCGGCGCACCGGCGGGATCGCGTGCCAGCAGGGCCAGCTGCAGCTTGAGTGCCGTCAGCGTGTGGCCGGCGACGTCGTGCAGCTCACGCGCCAATCGCAGGCGCTCGCGGTCGCGTGCGCTTTCCTCCAGCAGCGAATGGGTCGCCAGCAGGTGCGCGTTGACCTGGGCCAGTTCGGCGCGCGCGGTCTCCGCTTGGTGCGCATACAGCGCGGTGGCCGCGGCGAAGATCTGGAAGCCCATGTGGATCACGGTCAACAGCAGGGGTGTGGAGTTTCCCCACAGCCGGCTCAGGATCAGGTAGAGCGCGATGTTGGCCAGCACCAGTACGGTGATCCAGGCCGGTCGCGACATCAATGCCGGCAGTTGCGCCGCCGCGATGACCAGCAGCACCGCCGCGAGGACCTCGCGCGTGACCATGCAGGTCAGCAGCGCGATCAGCACCTGCGTCAGGACCAGCACGCGCTGCCAGGAGGCCGGCGGCGTCGACTCCTCGACCAGGATGCTGACGAGCAGGCATGCACCGAAGCTGGCCAGCAGCACCGCAAGCGCCGGGTCCAGTGCGTCGGACGAATAGCGCAGGACGCCCGCGAAGATCGCTGCCCAGGTGATGAGGCCCGCCAGGGCGAGCGGCTCGACCAGGCGGCGCAGCGCGGGGAGTACGGAAGCGGGACGCATCGGGGGCGTGGAGGCGGGCGGGCCGCCAGCATCGCGTGTGCGCCGCCCGCGCTCAAGTCGTCCGGCAGCGAAGGTGACTTCCGGCAGGTCGCGAAGGTGACGCCCGGCATCTGCCCGCGACGGCGGCCGATGCACAGACTGGTCCCGTACAGACCGCCCCTTCCTTCGCCCCGGAGCCTGCCATGATCGTCCGCCCCGCGCTTCTCGCCCTGATGCTGGCCGCAGGCAGCGCCGCTGCCGCCGACCTGACCGTGACCGTCAGCGACATCCGCGTCCAGACCGGCCAGTTGAAGATCGCCGTCATCGGCTCGGCCGAGGGGTGGGACGGCAAGGCCAAGCCCGCCGCCGTCGATGCCGCCCCGGCCGCCGGCACGCAGGCCACCTTCCGCTTCGCCGACCTGCCGCCGGGAGCCTATGCGGTGCAGGTCATGCACGACGAGAACGACAACGGCAAGCTCGACACCAACTTCGTCGGCATGCCGATCGAGGGCTACGGCTTCAGCAACAACCCGCCGGTGATGCGCAAGCCGACCTGGGACGAGGCCCGGTTCGAGCTCGCCGCCGACGGCGCCACGCTCGTCGTGCACCTGCGCTGATTGCCCTCCGCCCTGTCCTTGCCTGCGAGGTCCGCCATGAACCGCCGCCGTTTCCTTCGTGACCTGCTGTCCGGCGCTGCCGCGCTGGCCTGCACACCGGCACTGCTGCACGCCGCCACCGGCAGCGACGGCAGTGCCCGCTTCGCGGCCGGGCTGCGCCAGCGTCCGTGGCTGGCCGGCTGGAAGAGCGTCGACAGCGAGTCCCTGGGGCCGACCGCGGCCACGCTGCAGGGCCGGCTGCCCAAGGGGCTGGCCGGCACGCTGTACCGCAACGGTCCGGCCTGGTTCGAGCGCGACGGCTTCCGCTATTCGCACTGGTTCGACGGCGACGGCATGGTGCATGCCTGGCGCCTCGGCGACGGGGCGGTCAGCCATCGTGCGCGCATGGTCGCCACGCCGAAGTTCACGCGCGAGCAGGCCGCCGGGCGCTTCCTCTATCCGGCCGTCGGCACCACGATCCCGAATGCGCTGGCGGTCCGCAACAACGACGATGCCAACGTCGCCAATACCTCGGTCATGGTCGTGGACGGCCGCCTGTTCGCGCTCTGGGAAGGAGGCTCGGCCTTCGAGCTGGACCCCGATTCCCTGGTCACGCGCGGGCCGACGACCTGGCGCGAGGACCTGGCACTGGCACCGTTCTCGGCACATCCGCTGCGCGAGCGCGACGGCACGCTCTGGAACTTCGGCTCGATCTCCCTGCTCGGCGGCTCCGGCCTGCTGGTCTGGCGCATCGGCAAGGACGGCAGGCTGATGAGCGCCACGCAACTGGCGGTCGAGCAGAGCGCCTACCTGCACAGCTTCGCGATGACCGACCGTCATCTGGTTTTCGTGCTTATGCCATTCCGGCGGACCGAGGGCGGCGCGTTCTTCGAGAGCCTGCGCTTCGCGCCGGACCTGCCGTGCAAGGTGGCGGTGGTGCCCAAGTCCGCGCCCGACACGGCGCAGTGGTTCGAGGTCGACTTCGCCGCGATCTATCACTTCGGCGATGCCTTCGAGCGCGACGGCCGGATCCAGGTGCGTGCGGTGCGTCACACCGACCCGGTCGGCGCCGGCTCGCCGATGGCCGGGGCGATGCGCGGCGAACAGGAACAAGCACCGACCTCCGGCCACCTGCGCACGCTGCACCTGGACCTGCGCAGCGGACGCGCACGCTGGGAACTGCACGCCAAGCACGTCATGGAGTTCCCGCTGTTCGACACGCGCACGCGCGGCGATCGCCCCGCCATTCTCTATGCGCCGACCGAAGTCAATCCGGCGGTGCCGTACTTCAACGCGGTGATGGCCTTCGACCCGGAACGCGATCGCCGCATGGTCCACCGCTACGGCGATCACGTCCTGGCCGAGGAGCACGTCTTCGTGCCGCGTCCCGGCAGCCGCCGTCCCGGCCAGGGCTGGCTGCTCGGCACCCTGCTGGACAGCGCCCGCGGCCGCTCCGGCATCGCGGTGCTCGATGCCGAGCACGTCGAGGACGGCCCGCTGGCCGAGGCATGGCTGCCGTACACGTTCCCGCTCGGGTTCCACGGGACGTTTGCGGGCTGAAAACAGTCGCCGTCGCCGGGAAGCGGCGGAGCCGAAGGCGCCGGGGCGTCGGCGATCAGTCCCGTGGCATGCGAGACCGCGCCCGGCCCCTTCGTCCGATGGCGGTCCATCCGGCGGCTGCGAATGCAGCGAGCAGGATCAACCGGAATGCATCCGACAGCGCCGGAACGGACTGCGGGCTCGGAGCAGGCGCATCACCGCGCAGGGCGATGCTGTACATGCGCAATCGCCGCGGATCTCCCTGGATGAAGGTGGTGTCGGTCCAGTTGACCACCAGGGTGGAGCCGTCCTCGGAAAGATCGAAGCTCGGCGGGTAGTAGTCAGGCCCTCCATTCAGTGTGGCAGTCGCGTTGATCATCCGCCCGGTCCAGCGATCCTTGACGTAGACGCCGCCCGCTGGCTGTGGCGTGTCGAGCAGATTGGTCGCGCGGGTCGCGAATGCGAGATAACGCCCATCGGCGCTGATGCGAACCTGCTCGGTATAGCTGTCGGGGTGCTGGCCCTGCGCACCGATGGATGCCAGCTCGACGCTGCCGTCGGAAAGATCCATCAGATAGGCGTTTCGCATCGGCAGATCGCCCCCGCCGACCACCAGTTCCTGACCGTGTGCCGTGAACACGAGATAGCGATTGTCTCGCGTCAACTGCAGGTCGTAGGGCTGGATGTGCGTGGAGAATTCACCGCCACCGGCGGGAAACGTCAGCCTGCGCGTGTGCTGCATGCGCCGGTCTCGCAGAAAGATGTTGACGAAGCCGGCCGGATTGTCGTCCGTGAGTTCGCTCGCTGCCGAGACGAAGGCGACGAAGCGTCCATCCGTCGACGCGGTGGCTTCCCACAAGTAGCCTTCGATGGGACGCCCATCCAGCGTTATCGAGATCAGTTCGATTGCACCCGTTACCCAGTTCCGGACGTACAGGTTTTCTCCCGATGTCGTTCCGCCGCCGATCAGATCGGTCCGGCCTTTCAGAAGCACCTCGTTCGTGAGGAAATTGGCGTCCAGCGCCGAGGTACTCAACTCTGGGGCTGCTCCATCAGCTCTGCGTGCGATGAGATGCGTCGTAGCCTCGTGCACGTCGCGCAGATAGGCAAATGCTCGGCCGAAATCGAAGATCGTCCAATCGGTTTCGGGCGTCAGCGGCGCGTTCGAAACGAAGACGACGTATCGACCGTCGTGCGAGGCCTTGAGACCCCAGCCGTGATAGGGGTGATACTGTCCCTGGTCGTCCAGGTCCAGCATGTCGACCCGGCCGGTATGGCGGTCGCGCAGGTAGGCGTGTCTCGGCGGATCGCTCAGTGGCTCCTCACCGGGGCCTTCACGCAGGCCCGCATGGTTGCAGGTGACGATGAGGTATCGGCCATTCGGCGAGACCCCTCCTGTCCAGCAGAAGCCCATGACGATCTGGCCGTCCGACCCGTACGACTCCAGCACCGGAGCGCCGACTTCCAGCGCAGACGTGTCGGATGCCGCCGTCATGACGGCCAGTCCCAGAAGTGCGGCCGAACGGCGTGATGCACCACTTCCGCGCGAACGCGGCGACCGGCCGTCACGTCGTATCGCCACAGCGCCGATCCAGGTCAACAGGCCCGCCAGCACCAACCAGGCGGGGCGCGCCGTGGATGGAACCGCAATCGGATCGGCGGGCACAGGATCGCCCCGAAGCGTGGCCGAGTACATCTGCTGCCGGCGCGGATCGCCTTGCGGGTATGCGCTGTCGATCCACGTGAAGGCCAGCGTCGAGCCATCGGCCGACAGGTCGAGGTCCGGCAGGCCGGACTCGGGCATCTCACCCAGCGATGCCGATGCGTCCACCAGTGCGCCGGTGAGGCGGTCCTTGACGTACACGCCCGGTCGTTGCGGCGTGTCGAGCAGGTTGGTCGCGCGCGTCGCGAACGCGAGATAGCGACCATCCGCGCTGATGCGTCCGCTGGCGCTGGCGCCATCGGGACGCTGTCCACGCGAGCCGGTCGAAGCCAGCCTCACGGAGCCGTCGGTCAGGTCCATCAGGTACACGTTCGAGTACGGCAACGCTTCCCCATCCTCGACCAGTTCGCGGTTGGAGCTGGTGAACACCAGATAGCGGCCATCGGCAGTCAGCTGCAGCGACCCGTCCGTCGAAAGCGGTGTCTCGAACTCGCCGCCGCCCGCCGGAAAGCTCAAGCGCCGCGTGGTTCGTGCCTGCCGGTCACGGATGAAGAGATTCGGCAAGCCTCGTGGATTGTCATCGGTGAGGTCGTCGGCGCTCGACGTGAAGACGACGTATCGCCCGTCGGCGGACAGCACACCGGGCCCTCCGTGGCTCGGAGCGCCGTTCATCGCAACGGTGACGCGTTCCACGGCGCCGGTTCGCCAATTGCGTACGAACAGACTGCCCCCGTACGGCGTGAACTCGCCGGTGAGGAGATCGGTCTGGCCGGACAGTAGGACTTCGCCGCGCTCGAAATCGGGCAGGCCGCTCTGCCACATCGCGTACTCCGGAATGCTGCCGTCGGCCATCCGGGCGATCAGCTCGGTGGTGCCGCCGAGCGTATCGCGCAGGTAGACGTATGAGCGTCCGGGCGAAATCGCCGGCCAATCGAACTCCGGGATCAGCGGCGCTCTCGACTCGAAGACCACGTAGCGGCCATCCGCCGATACCAATCCGTAGCGTGCGCTTTGCGCGTAATAGCGCCCCTGGTCGTCGACGTCGGCGATCTCGATGCGCCCCGTGAGGCGATCGCGAGCGAATACGTGGGTTGCCGGGCCGCTCTGCGGCACGTCTGGCTCATTCTGCAGGAGCTCGGGTTGATTGCAGGCGAACACCAGATGGCGGCCGGTGACTGACAGCCGCGTGCTGCCGCAGAAGCCGAGTACGGGCTGGCCGTTCGAATCGACCGATTCGGCGACCAGGGGCCGACGCCCAGCGCAAGTGCGGGCGCCGGCACGAGCGTGGTCATCAGGGCGATCCCTGCGCGCCATGTGCTTCTCATGAGATTCGTTCCCCCCGTCCCGGGACTCGGGTGCCGGGGCGATTTATACCAGCAGCCATGTCCCATCGTGTCGGCCGGCTGCGGCAGACGGTCCATTCGGTGCGATGATCGCGACTTTGGATTCGTCGGGATTCGCAATGCCACGTCTGATCATCTGGCTTTCGTTCTGTTCCTTGCTGGCTGGCGCCTTCGGCACGGCGCCGGCCCTGGCCAACGAGACCGACGAGGCGTTCCGTGCGATCACCGCGCGGGAATGGACCTGGCGCAACGCCGAGTTCTCCGGCGACGAGGACGGCGAGGACACGACGGCGCGCCGCCGCCTGCCGTCGGTCGATCCGGCGACGCACAAGGCGCGGCTCAAGGTCTGGGAGGGCGTCCTGGCCGAGCTCGACGCGCTGGACCCGGAAGCGCTGTCGGACGAGGAGAAGATCAACTACGCGGTCTATCGGCCGCAGGTGGAGAACCTGGCGGCGTCGGTGCGGTTCCGCGACTACGAGATGCCGTTCAACAGCGACTCGTCGTTCTGGTCGGACCTGGGATTCATGACGCGACGGCCGATGCGGACCGCGGCCGACTACCGCGGCTACCTGGCCCAGCTCGACGACGTGCCGCGCTATTTCGACGAGCAGATCGCCAACATGCGCCGCGGCCTCAAGCGCGGCTTCAGCGTGCCGCGCGCGGTCCTGGACGGGCGCGACGTGTCGATCGCCGCGGTGGCGGAACTGAAGGACCCGACCGAAAGCACGTTCTACCAGCCGTTCCGCGTGCTGCCGGCCTCGATCCCGGCGGACGAACAGGCGGCCTTGCGGCGCGAGGCGGCCGAGACGCTCGGCCGGCACGTGATACCGGCCTATGCCCGGCTCCTGAAGTTCTTCCGTGGCGAGTACCTGTCCAAGGCGCGCACGACGCTGGCGGCCGAGGCGATGCCGGACGGCCGGCGCTGGTACCGCCAGCAGATCCGCGAGTACACCACGCTGGACCTGGATCCGGAGGCGATCCACGCGATCGGCCTGGCCGAGGTCGAGCGGATCGAGGGCCAGATGCGCCAGACGATGCGCGACGCCAGGTTCGAGGGGAGCTTCCCCGAGTTCCTGGCCTTCCTGCGCAGCGATCCGCAGTTCTATGCCAAGACGCCGGAAGAACTCCTGATGCGCGCGGCGTGGATCGCCAAGCGCGTGGACGGCCAGCTGGGGCGGTTCTTCGGGCTGTTGCCGCGCGGGCGCTTCACGATCGTCCCGGTGCCGGCCGACATCGCGCCGTTCTGGACGGCGGGCCGGGGCGGCGCCACCACGTACTGGGTCAATACCTACGACCTGCCGTCGCGTCCGCTCTACAACCTGCCGGCGCTGACGCTGCACGAATCGGCGCCCGGCCACTCGCTGCAGGGCGCGCTGGCCAACGAGCAGACCGGCCAGCCGGAGTTCCGGCGCAAGAACTACATCTCGGCCTACGGCGAAGGCTGGGCGCTCTACACCGAGAAGCTCGGGCAGGAGATGGGCATCTACGAGACGCCGTACGAGGAATTCGGCCGGCAGACCTATGAGATGTGGCGTGCGGCGCGGCTGGTGATCGATACCGGCGTCCACCACAAGGGCTGGAGCCGCGAGCAGGCCCTGGCCTACCTGCGCGACCGCACGGCGCTCAGCGAGCACGAGGTCACGACCGAGGTGGACCGCTACATTTCCTGGCCGGCGCAGGCGCTCAGCTACAAGCTCGGCGAGATCCGCATCGTCGAGCTGCGTGCCGAGGCCGAGCGGACCCTGGGCACGCACTTCGACATCCGCGCGTTCCACGACGCGGTGCTGGCGCTCGGCTCGGTGCCGCTGCCGGTGCTCGAGCGCGAAGTACGCCGCTTCATCGCCGCGGCGAAGGACAAGGCGGACGGCAAGGACGAGGAAAAGGTGGACGTGGCGTCCGGCTGATGCGCCCGGGAGGGCCGGGCAGGCGCTGCCGCGTCAGCCCAGGCCCGCGAGCGGCCCCATGAAGCGCCGGTAGTAGACCAGTTCGTCGATCGAGTCGCGCACGTCGCTGAGCGCGGTATGGGCCGCTTCCTTGACGAAGCCGCGCCCGATCTCCGGCGCCCAGCGCCGCGCCAGCTCCTTGACGGTGGAGACGTCCAGGTTGCGGTAGTGGAAGAACCGCTCCAGGCGCGGCATCAGGCGATGCAGGAAGCGCCGGTCCTGGCAGATGGAATTGCCGCACATCGGCGACTTGCCGGCCGGGACCCAGTGGGCGAGGAATTCGACCGTCAGGGCCTCGGCGGTGGCCAGGTCGATGTCCGATTCGATCACGCGCTGCCACAGGCCCGAGCGGGCGTGCTGCGTGCGGTTCCAGTCGTCCATCGCCTCCAGGCGTTCGAGCGGATGCCGCAGCGCGAAGGCCGGCCCTTCGGCCAGGACCGTCAGGTGCTTGTCGGTGACGATCGTGGCGATCTCGAGGATCGAGTCGCTGTCGGTGTCGAGCCCGGTCATCTCCAGGTCGATCCAGACCAGATTGTCCTCGTGCGCCTGCGCCACCGTCATCGTCTCTCGTCCGCCGGTCCGAAGCGCCTATTCTGCCTGCTGCGGCGGGATCCCGGAACACGCCGGCCTTGCCTCCCGCTCCGGTCCCGCTACGCGCATCGCCGCGGCGGCGGGGAGAATGCCCGTGCCGTCCCTGGCACGGGCACCGGGGGAGCGGCTCAGCGCTGTTCGAAGTCGCCGAGGAAGATGCGGTCGCCGCCCAGCTCGTAGGCGCCGATGTCGGTGCGCGAGGCGGCCTGGTTGGCCAGGTTCGGGTCGCTCCAGGCACGGACGAAGCCCGGGCCGCGCTGGTCGGTGGTCAGGTTGCCGGGGTTGGAGCCGGCGTCGACCGCGGGACTGGTCCGCGCCAGGGCATGCACCGGGATGAAGCCCAGGCCGCCGCCGTGCATCGCCAGCGGGCGCAGCTGCGCGTCGGTCGCGAACAGGTTGGCCACCGACTCGCCGTTGATCGCACCGGCCTCGGGCAGGGTATGGAACAGCGAGTTGCGCACGTGGACCCTGCTGGGCGTCTGCGGCGAGGTCGACAGGTGCGACAGGTCGATCGCCGGCACGGTGCTGGTGCCGTTGGTGTTGTGGTTGAACAGCGTGCTTTCGAGCGTCACGGTGGTGGCGGTGCCGGCGACCCACAGCGCGCCGCCGGCGCCGGTGGGTACCGCGTGGGTCGGCCCGTTCTTGTTGTAGGCGAAGGTGCTGTTGCGGATCACCGTGGTGCCGTTGCTCACCGACAAGGCACTGGCGACGCCGGACTGGTGGCGCGAGCGGTTGTCCGAGAAGGTCGTGTTCTCGATCACCGCGCCGGCATCCCCGGGACTGCTCGAGACCACCAGTTCCAGGCCGCCGCCATGGGTCTGGCCGGTGGAGTTGCCGACGAAGGCACTGTTGGCGATGCGCAGACTGGAAACCGTGCCGATGACGGCGCCGCCGCCGGTGTGGCCGGCCCAGTTGTCCTGGATCAGCGTATCGGCGATCACCGCGTGGACGCGCGGCGAGCTCAGGCGCAGGCCGCCGCCGAACGAGGCGCGGTTGCCGGCGATGTAGCTGCGGCGGATCGTGGCGGTACCGGCGGTGAAGTAGATGCCGCCGCCGGAGCCTTGCGCGTCTTCCGGCGCGCGGTTGTTGACGACCACGACGCCGTCGAGCGTCAGGTCGGCCTCGGTCATCCAGATCGCGCCGCCGTGGTTGGTCACGCTGTTGTTGGAAAGCGTGAGGGCGGCCAGCGTGAGGTTGTCGTCATTGGCCCAGATCGCGCCGCCGTCGTCGGCACGGCCGCGCGTCAGCGTCAGGCCGCTCAGGCTGACCGTGCGTGGCTCGCCGGTGGTGCGCTGGACGCGGAACAGGCGCGTCGTTTCGTTGCCGTCGACCGTCACCAGATGGGCGCCCGGTCCCTGGACGTTGAGGCTGCGGCTGATGCGGATCTCGCTGCCGAGTGCGATGGTGCCGGCCAGCCCCGGCTGGAACTGGACCAGGTGCGGTTCGCCGCTGCTGGCGTTGGCCTGGGCGATCGCGTCGCGCAGGCTGCCCGGCCCGCTGTCGGCGAGGCTGGACACCGTGAACGTGGCGGCGCCGGCCAACGGCGCGCTGGTCAGCAGGCAGGTCAGCAGGGCGGATCGGACGGGTATCATGGTGCACTCCGTTACAAAGGGTCGAAAGTGGACGCCGTCCCTTCCATTCGGGACTGGCTGTGGCGCGGACGGTCCGGTACAAGAGGGCGGCCGTGCCGGCATGGCGCGGTGGCTCCCGTGGTCGCTGCGGTCATGCCGCCGCCTGCTGATCCAAGACGCAGGCACGTGGAATTTCCTATCACTGCCTGAAGTCCGTCGTAGCCATGACCGACCTGTCCGCTGACTCCGCCGCCACCCGTCGCGATGTGACCGTGTTGCTGCACGCCTGGAGCGACGGCGACGCTGCGGCGGCCGACCGGCTCACCGAGATGGTCTATGCGCAGGTGCGGGCGATGGCCGGCAAGCACCTGCGGCAGGTCGATGCCGGCGTCACGCTGCAGGCGACCGAGCTGGCGCACGAGATGTTCATGCGCCTGCTCGAGGCGGATGTCAGCTGGCGCGACCGCCGCCATTTCTACGGCGTGGTCAGCGCCGCGCTGCGCAACATCCTGATCGACACGGCGCGTGCGCGCGGCAGCGAGAAGCGCGGCGGCGGCCAGGTGCACGTCACGCTGTCGGCGGCGGACGGCATCGCCGACGAGCGCAACGACGCCCTGGTGCTGGACGAGGCGCTGAAGGCGCTCAAGGCGCTGGACGCCCGCAAGCACGAGATCGTGGAGTTCCACTACCTGCTGGGGCTCAAGCGCGAGGAGATCGCCGCGGTCACCGGTCTTTCGGTGCCCACCGTCGATCGCGACCTGCGCTTCGCCCGGGCCTGGCTCAAGGAACGCATGCAGGCATGAACAGCGAGGACCGCTGGCAGCGCCTGCAGGCCTTGTTCGATGCGCTGATCGCCGTCGCGCCCGGCGAACGCGAGGCCTGGCTGGCCGAGCGCGAACCCGATCCGGACCTGCGCCGTGAGGCGCTGTCGCTGGCGGACGCCGACAGCACCGTGCACGACGGCATCGCCGAGCGCCTGCGCGGCGTCGCCGAGGACCTCGGCGACCAGCCCGAGAGCGGAACCCGGCTCGGCTCCTACCGCCTGCTGCGCGAGATCGGCAGCGGCGGCATGGGCACGGTATTCCTGGCCGAACGCGTCGATGCCGAGTTCGACCGCCAGGTGGCGATCAAGCTGATCCGCGGCATCGCCACCGCCGATGCGCGCCAGCGCCTGCGCCGCGAGCGGCAGATCCTGGCCGACCTCAACCACCCCAACATCGCGGCCCTGCTCGACGGCGGCACCAGCGACGCCGGCCAGCCGTACCTGGTCATGGAGTACATCGAGGGCGCGAGCATCACGCGCTACTGCCAGAGCCGCAGCCTGCCGCGGCGGCAGCGCCTGCGGCTGTTCCAGCAGATCTGCCGGGCCGTGCACTACGCGCACCAGCGGCTGGTGATCCATCGCGACCTCAAGCCCGCCAACGTCCTGGTGCGCGACGACGGCACGCCGGCCCTGCTCGACTTCGGCATCGCCAAGCTGCTCGACGCGCAGCACTCCGGCCAGCAGACGCAGACCGGCGTGCCCTGGTTCACGCCGGCCTACGCCAGTCCGGAGCAGCGCGCGGGCCGCCCCGTCAGCACGGCCACCGACGTCTACGGCCTGGGTGCGCTGCTGTACGAGCTGGTGCTCGACCAGGTGCCGGCCCCTGCCGCCGACGGCAGCCTGCCGGCACCGAGCAGCATGGCCCTGCCCGATCAGGCACGCGTCGACCGCGACCTGGACATCATCATCGGCAAGGCCACCCATCCGGAACCGGACCGTCGCTACGGCTCGGCCGAGGCGCTGGCCAACGACCTGGAGCGCTACCTGCGCGGCCAGCCGATCCAGGCCGCGCCCGACAGCCTGCGCTACCGCCTCGGCAAGTTCGCGCGGCGTCACCGCTGGGGCGTGGCGGCCGCCGCGGCCGGCATCGCGCTGGCCCTGGTCTTCACCTGGCGCCTGGCGGTCGAGCGCGACCGCGCACTGCGCGCCGAGGCGCAGGCGCGCAGCGAGTCGGCCACCGCAGAGCAGGTCATCGAGTACCTGGTCTCGCTGTTCGAGGAGGCTGCCCCCGAGAGCAGCGGCGATCGGCCGGTCACGCCGCGCGACCTGGTCGATCGCGGCCGGACCGAGCTGGACCACCGGCTGGCGGACCGGCCGTTGCAGCGCATCCGGCTGCTCGGCGCGCTCGGCGACATCTACGAGCGGCTGGGCCTGACCGACCAGGCGATCGGCACGCTGGAGGCGGCCGTGGCGCTGCAGCGCGAGACGGATGCCGACGATCGGCGCATGGCCGCGCTGCTGCAGGAGCTGGCGCGCAGCTATGCGCTCGCCCAGCGCTTCGACCTTGCCGCCACGCACGTCGAGGAAGCCGGCCGCCTGTTCGAGCGCATCGGCACCGAGCCGGTGCAGATGGCCGAACTGCTCGGCTCCAAGGCGTTCTACCTGACCAACCTGGGCCGCAACGAGGAAGCCGTCACCGCCGGACGCAGCGGCCTGGCGCTGGCCGAACTCGCCGGCGGGCCGGACGGCGAGGACGCCGCGGTCGCCGCCTCGATGCTGGCCAACGCGCTGACGGCCGGCGGCCAGCTCGACGAGGCACGCGCGACGGCCGAGCGCGCGGTGGCGATCCTGCGCCGGATCAAGGCGGCCGACGACGATCTCCTGATCAGCGCGCTCGGGCACCTCAGCCAGATCGTCTATGCGCAGGGCGACATCGCCGCCAACGAGCGGCTGCTGCGCGAGATGCTGGCCGCGCGCGTGGACCGCTATCCACCCGACAGCGCGCGCATCACCACCGTGCGCAACGAGCTGGGGCGCTCGCTCTATCGCCAGGACCGGCTGCGCGAGGCCACCGCGGAGTTCTCGACCATCGTCGCGGCGATGCGCGGCCAGAAGGAGGACGCCGGCTATCTCGTCGCGCTGAACAACCTGGCCAGCCTGCTCGAAACGATGGGCGACCATGCGGCGGCCGAGCCGATGTTCCGCGAAGTGCTCGAGCTCAGCGAGGCCGATGGCGTCGGTCCCAGTCCGCGGCTGGCGACGTTCCGCCAGAACCTGGGGCGTTCGCTGCTGCTCCTGGGGCGCCTCGACGAGGCATGGCCGCTGCTGTCCAAGGCCATCGTCGGCGACGACCAGGACATGGTCCTGCGCTCCGAGCGCATGCGCCAGCAGTTTCACCTCGGCGAGTGGATGCGCCGGCGCGGGCGCCACGCCGATGCGCTGGCGTACTTCGCGCAGGCCGAGAAGGCCATCGCCGCACTGCCGCCGGAGCAGCAGTACCGCGTCGCCGTCGTGATGCGTGCACGCGGACTGGTGTTGCAGGCGCTCGGGCGCAACGCCGAGGCCGAGGCAGCGCTGCGCCGGTCCGAAGACCTGCTGCGTGCCGAGTTCGGCGAGAACGGTTCGCAGGTGGTCGAGGTGCAGGTGGACCTCGCCGGCCTCCTGGTGGACACCGGCCGCATCGCCGATGCGCGGCAGCTGCTCGATGCCGTGGCGCCGTCCCTCAACGACCGTTTCGTCGACCAGGCACCGGTGCGGGTCCGCTACCACGCCCTGCGCCAGGCCGTGCAGGACGGTCCGGCGGCGGTCGCACAGGCACCGCACCGCTAGCGTCTGCGTCCCCACCGTTCGGCAAAGTGCGCCGGCTTGCGGCACACTGCGGCCGCATGCCGTTCCTGATCGCCCTGCTCGACTTCGCCGGTTCCGTGGCCCTGCTGCTGTGGGGCACGCACATGGTCCAAACCGGTGTGCAGCGTGCCTACGGCCCGCGGCTGCGGTCCCTGCTCGGCGCTGCGCTGCGCCGGCGCGATCGTGCATTCGTGGCCGGCGCCTGCATCACGGCGCTGCTGCAGAGCAGTACCGCTACCGGCCTGATGACCACCGGCCTCGCCAACCGCGGCGTCGTCGCGCTGGTGCCCGCGCTCGCGGTGATGCTGGGCGCCAACCTGGGCAGCACGCTGATCGTGCAGGTGTTCTCGTTCGACGTCGCGGCGTTGTCGCCGGTCCTGATCCTGGTGGGCGTGGTCCTGTTCCGGCGCGGGGCCGGGTCGCGCGCACACGACCTCGGCCGCGTGTTCATCGGCCTGGGGCTGATGCTGCTGGCCCTGCACCAGCTGCTGGGCGCGATGAGCCGCTACGAGGACGCCCCGGCCCTGCGTGCGCTGCTCGGCGCCGTGTCGTCGATGCCGGTGCTGAACCTCGTCCTCGCCGCCGCGATCACCTGGGCGGTGCATTCCAGCGTCGCCGTCGTGCTGCTGGTGATGTCGCTCGCGGCGCAGGGTGTCGTCGCGCCGGAGGCGGCGTTCGCGTTCGTGCTCGGCGCCAACATCGGCACGGCGATCAACCCCGTGCTCGAAGGTGTTTCCGGTCCGGATCCGGCCGGCCGCCGGGTGCCGGTCGGCAACCTGCTGCCCCGGGTCGTCGGCGCATTGGCGCTGCTGCCGTTGCTGCCCCTGCTGGTCGATTTCTCCGCCGCCTGGCATGCCGAGCCGGCGCGAGCCGTGGCCGACTTCCACACCGTGTTCAATCTCGCCCTGGCGGTACTGTTGTTGCCGCTGCTGGTGCCGTATGCCGGGCTGCTGCGCCGGCTCCTGCCCGATCGCCCCATCGCGGACGATCCGGGCCGGCCCGTCTATCTCGATCCCGCCGCGCGCCAGCTACCGGTCGTCGCGCTCGGCAACGCCACGCGCGAGGCCTTGCGCATGGCCGACGCGCTGGAGCGCATGCTGGCCGCCGTGCGCCCGGTGCTGGAGCCGGGCAGCCGCGTCGGGGATGCCACGCCGATCCAGGCCCTGGACGACGTGCTCGACCGGCTCAACGCCGCGATCAAGACCTACCTGGTCTCGCTCGACATCGACGAGCTCGGCGCGGCCGACCACCGGCGGCTCAACGACATCCTGCGCTTCGCCACCCACCTGGAGCAGGCCGGCGATGTCGTCGACCGTGGCCTGCGCGGCCATGCGGCCAAGCGATTGCGCCAGGGCATGGCCTTCTCGCCGGAAGGCCAGCGCGAGCTGCTGGCCTTGTTCGACCATCTGGTCCCGAACCTGCGCATGGCCGCCGCGCTGTTCACCACCGAGGACCTGCGCGGCGCGCACGCGCTGTACGCGGAACGCGCGGCGTTCGACCGGGCCGAGAGCGAGGCCACCGACCGACATTTCGAGCGGCTGCGCAGCGGCCGCACCGACACGCTGCAGACCAGCGCCGTGCACCTGGACGTGCTGCGCGACATCGCGCAGATCAATACGCTGATCGTCGAATCCGCCGCCCCGCCGGTGCTGGAACGCGCCGGCGAAGCACCGGCGCCTTCTCCGAGGCAGGAGCCGTCATGAGTACCAGCTTTCTCTGGCACGACTACGAAACCACTGGCGCCGACCCGCGCCGCGACCGCCCGGCGCAGTTCGCCGCGATCCGCACAACGCCGGACCTGGAGCCGATCGGCGAGCCGGTCGATTTCCACTGCCGCCCGGCGCCGGACGTGCTGCCGCATCCGCAGGCCGTGCTGATCACCGGCATCACGCCGCAGCGCATGCAGCACGACGGCGTCATCGAAGCCGACTTCGCCGCCCGCGTCCACGAGGAAATGAGCACGCCGGGCACCTGCGTCGTCGGCTACAACTCGATCCGCTTCGACGACGAGTTCACCCGCCACCTGCTGTACCGCAATTTCTTCGACCCGTACGAGCGCGAGTGGAAGGACGGCAACTCACGCTGGGACCTGATCGACCTGGCGCGCATCTGCTACGCGCTGCGGCCCGACGGCATCGCCTGGCCGCAGCGCGAGGACGGCAGCCCGAGCTTCCGGCTCGAGGACCTGGCTACCGCCAACCGCATCGTCCAGACCCGCGCCCACGAAGCCCTGTCCGACGTGGAGGCGCTGATCGGACTGGCGCGCCTGATCCGCCTGCGCCAGCCGCGGTTGTTCGAGTACCAGTTCGCGCTGCGCCGGAAGCAGCGGGTCTTCGAGCTGCTCGACGTCGCACAGATGACGCCGCTGCTGCACGTCTCCTCGCGCTATCCGGCCAGCCGCGGCTGCCTCGCGCCGATCGCCCCAGTCGCTATGCACCCGAGCCTGCCCAATGCGGTCCTAGTCGTCGACCTGGCCGACGATCCCGGCGAGCTGATCGCGCTCGATGCCGAAGCCATCGCCGACCGCGTCTTCACGCCGCGTGCCGACCTGCCCGAAGGCGTCGAGCGCATCGGCCTCAAGGCGATCCATGCCAACCGTTCCCCCGCGCTCGCGCCGCTGTCCACGGCGCGCGGCATCGATACCGCACGCATCGGCCTGGACCTGGACCAGGCCTTGCAGAATCTGGAGCGCTTGCGCACCGCCGAGGGCCTGGTTGCCAAGGTGCGGCAGGTCTTCGCGCTGGCCCGCGACGCGCAGGCCGCCGTCGATCCGGAGCTTGCGTTGTACGGCGGCTTCCTGCCCGATGCCGATCGCGCCTTGCTGCGCGAGGTCCGCCGTACGCCGCCCGAGCAACTGGCCCGGCACGCCACGGCGTTTCGCGATCCGCGCTATGCCGAGCTGCTGTTCCGCTATCGCGCGCGCAACTGGCCCGAGACGCTCGACGCCGACGAGACCGCGCGCTGGACAGCCTTCCGCCGCGAGCGCCTGCTGCGGCCGACGCCGTTGACCGGGTTGACGCTGGAGGACTATTTCGCGCAGATCGCCGCCTTGCGCGCCGATCCGGCGCAGTCCGATCGACAGGCGTTGCTCGATGCGCTGGAAGCGTGGGGGCGGCAGCTCGAAGGTGAGCTTGAGGAGATCGGTGGATAGGGCTTGTTGGCTCCCTCGAAGGCTTGGCCTTCAAGCGCATCAGGGACTGGACTTACAATGCCGGTCTTTCAAGACCGCGTTGGGGAATAGCATGAGCGCACCGGAAGAAAAGAATGTGCCTGCGTGGGTAAACAGAGGCAAGACGATAAAGCAGCTGATAGGAGAGCTTGGCACATTCGATGACCAGGACATGAAGGTCGTCATATCTTTGGATGGAGGTGCCACTCACAAGCAGATCAGCCTTGTTGGGCGGCAGAAAGGAAATCTCTGCGTGCTCATGAATTGCGAATGAGCGCGGCAAATGCTAGAAGTGCCACTCAGTTGATGGCCATCGTGTGCAGAGAGGATGTGCGCCTTTGGAGGGCGTAACAGGCGCTCCGCCAATACGCGGCTTCCATAGCCATCCATGCGGAGAAGGGCGGAGCGATGGCACTCCTTCCCGTCATTGCTCACAGGTTTCGCACCATTTGATGCGAGGCAACGTGCTTGGACTGGTTCACCATTGCACGAGGCGCGGCCCCCGCAGCCGCGCGTTGCGAACTAGTTGAGTCGAGAGCTCCGCTGTCGGGGTGCGCTCAGCCGCCGAACACCGATTTCAGCAGCGCGCTGCCGGTGGCGACCGGGTTCTCGCGGATCGCCGCTTCCTGCTCGGCGATGGTGTGGAACAAGCCGTCGAGCGCCTTGTCGGTGACGTAGCGGTCGATGTCGAGCTTGTCCTTGCTGGCGCCGAGGTTGCCCAGCATGCCGCCGCCCTTCTCGGTCAGCTGCTTGTAGGCCTTGGTGACGCCGGCCGAGTCGGTGGCTTGCTTGACCAGCGGCAGCATCTTCTGGCGCAGCGCGTCGCCGCTGGTGCGGCGGAAATAGGCGGTGGCCGCGTCCTGCTTGCCGCCGACGATGCCGACGGCGTCCTGGACCGACATCGCGCGGATCGCGTCGCCGAAGATCTCGGCCGCGGCCGGTACGGCCTGCTCCGCGGCGTGGTTCATCGCGGTTTCCAGCTGGTCGACGTACTTGCCCTGGCCGAGCTTGCGCGCGGCCTTGGCGACGGACTGCAGTTGATCGGGCACGGCGATGCGCACGGCCTGGTCGGCGAGGAAGCCGTCGGGCTTGCCGAGTTGCTCGATCGCCGACTCGACGCTGCGGGACAGGGTTTCCTTGATGCCGTCGGCGGCCTGGGTCGTATCGGCGGCGGCGGCCGGGACGGCCAGCAGGGCCAGCCAGGCGAGGACCAACGGAAGAACGCGGCGGATCGGCGAGCGGTTCATGGCGGCTCCGGTGAGCGGTGCGGTGCGGCCATTCTACGGCGATGGCGGCCGGCCTGCGGCCGCGCCGTCCGGGGTGCAAGAACATGCGAAGGCCGGCGCTTGCACGCCGGCCTTCGATGCCCCCTGATGCACGCGGCCGGTCGTCCGTTCCGACCGCGGCACGATGCCGGTCCGCGCGTGGGCATGGACCGTACGGTCGGACCATGCGGTCCGGCGACGGCGGCCGCTGTAACGGCCGCCATTCGCGCGGCACGATCCCTCGCGCCGGCGCGGTCCTGATCTAGAAGCGGTAGCCGACGGCGATGCCGTAGACGAGCGGATCGATGTTGACGGTGCCGACCTTGGTGCCGTTGACCTTCACGTCGGTGTCGATGTCCATCCAGCGCGCGTCGACCGTGAGCGACCAGCGGTCCTTCAGCGCGAAGTCGACGCCCAGGTGCGCAGCCAGGCCCCAGGAGTCGTCCAGATCCAGGTTGGTGCCTTCGAGCGGGCCGGTCTCGTCGGTCGAGAAGAAGCGCGTGTAGTTGAGGCCCAGGCCGACGAACGGATTGACCTTGGCATCGGGCAGGAAATGCCACTGCAGCGAAACGGTCGGCGGCAGGTGCTTGGTCTCGGCGGCCTTGGCGCCGTTGAGCTTCACCTCGTGCTTGAACGGCAGGGCCGCCAGTACTTCCAGGCCGAGATTGCGCGAGAAGTAGTACTCGACCGTGAAGGTCGGCTTCCAGTCGCTGTCCACGCGGGCTTTCAGCGTGCCGTCGGCAAGCGTGCCGTTGTTGGACTTGGGGTCGACCACGTGCGCACCGACCTTGACCTGCCAGTCGCCTGCATCGGCGGCATGGAGGGCGGGGGTGCCGGTGGCGAGGACGGCGAGGACGGCGGCAGCAAGCATCTGTTTCATGGTGGGGCTCCTTGGGTTCTAGTGGTATGCCGTCATGATCCGTTCCGGCCCGGCAGCGCCCTTGATCCTGGTCAACTGCGGAAACGGGTGCGGCACCCTGCCACGCCTGCAAGCGACATGCCTTCGCAGCGCGCTCGCCGGGATGGATGAGTGGATTTGTGGACGGATTGGCAATTGGCGACGCACGGAATGCGTCGCCGCGCTGCCCCGAGGTGATGCACCCCGCGAGCCGCGTCGGGCTAGAAGAGGCTTCCCTGCGGCGAGGCCGGCCGCGGTGGTTGGAACAGGTCGGTCGCCAGGCGCAGGTCGCGCGTGCGTTCGAGCCCGGCCTTGCGGCAAGCGACGGCGAAGCGCTGGCGCAGCAGGTCCGCGAAGACGCCTTCGCCGCGCATGCGCTGGCCGAAGCGCGGGTCGTTGTCGCGGTTGCCGCGCATCTGGCGCAGCAGGCTCATGACGTGCTCGGCGCGTTCCGGCACGGTGAGGTCCAGCCAGTCGCGGAACAGGTCCTTGAGTTCCCACGGCAGGCGCAGCACGGTGTAGCCGGCCGTGCGCGCGCCGGCGGCGACGGCCCGTTCGAGGATGCGCTCGATCCAGGCGTCGGTCACGGCCGGGATGATCGGGGCGACCATGACCCCGCAGGGCACGCCGGCGGCGGTCAGGTTGGCGATCGCCTCGATGCGCCGGCGCGGCGCGCTCGCACGCGGTTCCAGCGTGCTGGACAGGCGGTTGTCGAGCGAGGTCACCGAGACGAACACCTGCACCAGGCGATCGCGCGCCATCGGCGCGAGCAGGTCCAGGTCGCGCTCGACCAGGGCGTTCTTGGTGATGATCGTCAGCGGGTGGCGGCATTCGGCCAGGACTTCCAGCACCTGGCGCGTGACGCGGTAGCGTCGTTCCGCCGGCTGGTAGGGATCGGTGTTGGCGCCGATGTTGATCGGCGAGCACACGTAGCCCGGCCGGGCCAGCTCGGCGCGCAGGCGCTCGCCGGCGTTGACCTTGGCGAACAGCTTGGTCTCGAAGTCCAGGCCCGGGGACAGGTTCAGGTAGGCATGCGAGGGGCGCGCATAGCAGTACACGCAGCCGTGCTCGCAGCCGATGATCGGGTTGATCGACTGGGTGAACGGGACGTCCGGGGAATCGTTGCGGCTGATGATGCTGCGCGCGCGGATCTCGCGGACCTCGGTGGGCGGCCGCGGCGCGTCGCGTTCCTCGCGGTACCAGCCGTCGTCCTCGGTGGTGCGCGTGCGCGTCTCGAAGCGGCCGGCCGGATTGGACGCGGCGCCGCGACCCTTGATGCGCTGCGGGCGGTCGAGGAGGGCCGGATCGGGTGGCTCGGGGCGGGGCATGCGGGCAGTATGCGCCGGCCGGTCTCAGCGTCTGCGAAACGGTTGCAAGCCGTAGCCCCGCCCCCATCTTCGCGGCTCCGCGCCGCACTGGAGGGTGCCGCCGGCCAGCCTGCCGTCCACCGTCCGCGCCGGATGCGCCCTTTCATTCTGGAGTCAGCCATGGCACTCGTCTGCGATATCCCCGGGCTCAACCTCGCCGTGCCGCGCGGCGCGTTCCCGGATCCCGCGCGCGACATCGATCCGGCCAGCATCAGCGGCCCGCAGAACGCGGTGCTCGCGGCCGGTTGTTTCTGGTGCGCGGAGGCCGTCTTCCGCGAGCTCGACGGCGTGCTCGACGTCGTCAACGGCTACAGCGGCGACAGCGCCGCCACCGCCGACTACAAGACCGTCTGCGCCGGCCAGACCAATCATGCCGAGGTCGTCTCGATCGACTACGACCCGGCCCGGATCAGCTACGGCCAGCTGCTGAAGGTGTTCTTCTCGGTGGCGCACGACCCGACCCAGAAGGACCGCCAGGGCAACGACATCGGCCGCCAGTACCGCTCGGCGGTGTTCTACGCCGATGCGGCGCAGAAGGAGGTGGCCGAGTCCTACATCGCGCAGCTTTCCGCGGCCGGTGTCTACAGCGAGCCGATCGTCACCGACGTGGTGCCGCTGGAGGCATTCCACCGGGGTGAGCAGTACCACCAGAACTACGCGGCCCTGCACCCGGAGCAGCCGTACATCGCGGCGGTGGCGATCCCCAAGGTCGTCAAGGTCCGCAAGCAGTTCGCCGACCGCCTCAAGAAGGAGCCCTCATGAGCAAGTCCGCATCCGGTTATGAGCTGACCCTGGATCCGGCCGAGCGCAACCGCCTGGCCGCGCGGCTGGATCCGGAGGAGCGCCGCATCCTGCTCGACCACGGTACCGAGCGGCCGTTCTGCGGCGGCCTGCTGGACAACCACCAGGACGGCATCTACGTCTGCCGCCTGTGCGCGTTGCCGCTGTTCCGGTCCGACGCCAAGTTCGAGTCGGGCAGTGGCTGGCCGAGCTTCTTCACGCCGTACGACCCGGCGCACCTGCGCGAGCTGCGCGACGACAGCCACGGCATGGTCCGTACCGAGATCCGCTGCGCGCGCTGCGACGGCCACCTGGGCCACGTGTTCCCGGACGGCCCGCCGCCGACCGGCAATCGCTACTGCATGAACTCGGTCGCGCTCGACTTCCTGCCGACCGATCCGTAGCACGGCTGCGGCGCAGGGCCGCCGCGGCTCCGTTCACGCGGGTGCAACGATACCGCCCGCCACGCCGGTGGCGGGCGGTTCGATGCTGCGAGCGCAGCATAAACCTCATGATTTTCATGAAATGTCGGCCGTCGCCGCCGGAAGGCGCCGATTCGGCTTGCGGCGCCGGGATCGATTCGGCACAACACCGCTCTGTTCATGAATCCAGGGGACGTCTTCGATGCGAGCGGCAGGTTTCAGCGGGTCCTTTCTCGGCGCCGCCCTGGCGTTTTCGGCACCCGTGCACGCGCAGGCGCCGGCCGATGCGGACGCCGATGCCGAAAAACTGCCGACCGTGGTGGTCACCGCCACCCGCACCGCCAGGAACGCCGAGGACGTGCCGGCCGCGATCGACGCCGTTCCGATCGACACCGCCGACCAGGCCGGCCTGGGCGTCAATGTCTCCGAAGTGCTGGAGGCGGTGCCGGGGGTGCTGGCCCGCAACCGCCAGAACTACGCCCAGGACGAGCAGATCTCGATCCGCGGCTTCGGCGCGCGCTCCACCTTCGGCGTGCGCGGCGTGCGCCTGTTCGTCGACGGCATCCCGGCGTCGATGCCGGACGGGCAGGGCCAGGTCTCGCATTTCAACCTCGATTCGGCCAGCCGCGTGGAGGTGCTGCGCGGCCCGTTCTCGGCGCTGTACGGCAACTCGGCCGGCGGCGTGATCCAGCTCTTCACGGCCGACGGCCGCGACGCGGACGAGCTGCGCCTGGGCCTGGTCGGCGCCAGCTACGGCGTCGGCCGCGCCAGCGTCAACGCGCGCGGCAGTGCCGGCCTGTTCGGCTACAACCTCGATTTCAGCCATTTCCAGACCGACGGCTACCGCGACCACAGCGCCGCCCGCCGCGAGTCCGGCAACGCCAAGCTGAGCTGGGACTTCGGCAGCGGCAGTACGCTGACGATGGTCGCCAACACCGTCTACATCCCCGATGCGGACGATCCGCTCGGCCTGACGCGCGCGCAGTACGAGGCCAATCCGCGCCAGGTCGCCGCCGTGGCCGAGCAGTTCAACACGCGCAAGAGCGTGGACCAGAAGCAGGTCGGCGCGATCTTCGAGCAGGCGCTGGGCGGCGCCCATACGCTGCGCCTGATGGCCTACGGCGGCCGGCGCGAGGTGGAGCAGTTCCTGGCGATCCCGGCGGCCACCCAGGCCAACCCGCTGCACGCCGGCGGCGTGATCGACCTGGACGGCGACTATGCCGGCACCGACGCGCGCTGGACCTGGGCGGCCGATCCGCTGGAGCTGACCGTCGG
This sequence comes from Dokdonella koreensis DS-123, assembly GCF_001632775.1. Lineage (NCBI taxonomy): Bacteria > Pseudomonadati > Pseudomonadota > Gammaproteobacteria > Lysobacterales > Rhodanobacteraceae > Dokdonella > Dokdonella koreensis. Next base: position 4,036,986 of record NZ_CP015249.1, on the reverse strand, counting down.
GTTCAACTACGACGAGCAGGACCAGCACCGGCGCGGCTACGAGAACTTCGTCGGCGAGGCGCTGGGCGTCCGCGGCCGGCTGCGCCGCAACGAGATCAATACCGTCGACAACTTCGACCAGTACGCCCAGGCCACCTGGCGCCTGGCCGAGCGCTGGTCGCTGATGGCCGGCGTGCGCCACAGCAAGGTGAAGTTCGACATGCGCGACCGCTATGTCGTCGGCACCAACCCGGACGACAGCGGCAGCCGCGACTACTCGGCCACCTCGCCGGTGGCCGGCCTGCTGTTCGAGGCTTCGCCGGACGCGAGCTTCTACGCCAGCTGGGGCAAGGGCTTCGAGACGCCGACGTTCAACGAACTGGGCTACCGCAACGACGGCGGTTCCGGCCTCAACTTCGGCCTGCTGCCGGCACGCACGCGCAGCGGCGAGCTCGGCGCCAAGCTGCGCCTGGGCGCGCGCGCCGCGCTGGACATGGCGGTGTTCCGTGCCGACACCGACGACGAGATCGCCGTGGCCACCAATGCCGGTGGCCGCACCAGCTACCGCAACGTCGGCGCCGCGCGCCGGCAGGGCGCGGAAGCCGGCCTCACGCTGGGCCTGGCCGACGACCTCAGCCTGCGCCTGGCCGCCACCTGGCTCGAGGCCACCTTCCGCACCGGCTTCCTGACCTGCACCGGCGTGCCGTGCACCAACCCGACCACGCCCGTCGCCGCCGGCACGCGGATCCCCGGCGTGCCGCGCACCGACGTGCACGTGGGCCTGACCTGGGGCGGCGAGCGCGGCTGGCGTTTCGGCGCGCAGGGCGACTACGTCAGTTCCATCCCGGTCAACGACACCGGTACCGAATCGGCCCCGATGTCGGCGGTCTTCGCCGCCGACATCGGCTACGGATTCGACCTGCCGAACGGACGCCTGCGCAGTTTCCTGCGCGTGGACAACCTGTTCGACCGCGACTACATCGGTTCGGTCATCGTCAACGACGGCAACGGCCGCTACTACGAGCCCGGTCCGGGCCGCAGCTTCATGCTCGGCGTGCAGTGGGTGTGGGCGCAATGACCGCGCCCGCGCGCAGCCGCGGGATCGGCGCAGCGGACGCCTGAAGGCCGACGGCGGCGGCCCGCTTCGTCGCGATCCTGGCCGCCGGCAGCCCGGCCTGCTGACGGAGGCGCCGCTGCTGGCGCATGTGCGCCATCTGCGGACGCAGGCGGCGCTCGGTCATCGGGTGCTGTGTGGCCCGTTCACCGACGGCGACGGTGCCGTGCAGGTGCTGGACGCAGCGGATCGTGCCGCTGCGCGCACGCGGATCGAGGCCGATCCGTTCGTCCGCGCCGGCTACTGCGGCCGCTGCCTGCGGCATGAATTCCCGGATGCCGCCGAAGCCAACGATGGGCTGATCGGCGATGCGGCGACGCGCGCCGGCCCTGCCGGGGCGGGCCTGCCTCCACCCCTGCGGACGACCCGTTCGCCTGACCCGGCGGTCCGTGTGTGGCCTTGGGCCGCCTTCAAAAAAAGATTCCCGCAGTTCCGGCGTCTCACGACGAGCGGCTGCGGGAGAGTGGTGTCGTCGCCCGGCCAGGGGAGGGAATGCGGGCGACGGAGTGCATCCTCGCCGGCCGGCGTCTCAGGGGTTGAGATTGGGCCTCGCCTGCGCCGACTCGGCTGCCATCGCCAAGGCCAGGCTCTTCGGCGCTGCCGGGGTGGCCGCACCGTAGCCGTCGCCGGCGCGGCGGCGCCCAGCCGGTTCACGCGCAAAGGGTGCGGCTTCTTCCAGAGCACGGCCGGCTTCGCCTGGCATGCCGTGATCCCCGATCCGATGCCCGGGCCGTTCGAGTTGCTGCCGCCGAGGCGCTGGAAGTGAACGACCCGACCTACGCGCCCGGCGCGGGCCTGGTCGATCGCTGCGCGGTGAGGCAGGTCGCGCTATCCCTTGAGGTGATCGGCGAAGTACTGCCGAGTGCCCGCATCCGCACACCACACGTAGCAGCCCTTCAGTCCGCGAGTCATCAACGTGCGGTAGGTGTTGCGAATGATGCGGTCGACACGTGCCCGTGTGGTCTCCGGATCGGTCTTCATCAAGGCCTTGTAGCCGCGGATCGAACGATCCATGCGCGAGCGCTTCTCGGGGGAGGTGACCAGTTGGCCATCGCGGGCCTGCAAGTCCGGGCCAATGATCACACCGACATAGTCCAGCTCCAGTCCCTGACAGGTATGGATGCAGCCGACCTCTTCGATCGAGTGGCGTGCCATGATCCAAAGGCTGCCATCCCGATCCAGGTTCCAGCGCTTCTGGTAGCCGAATTCAGGAATGACGATGTCATAGGCATCGGCATTCGCTTTGCTCGTCCAGTCCCAGCAGTAGCCGGCCACCATGCGGGACTTGTTGTTGGACGCATTCCGATCGGCTATCAACGCATGCAGCTCAGTCGGCGAGTCGAGCAAGCGAAAATCAAAGAGCTCTCGATCAAGATGGTCGTTGGCCGTTTCACGAATGCCCAGCATGTTGTCCAGCCACGCCAAGTAGCCGTCCGATCCACCGCATCGAAACTGCGATGCCAGTTGCAGATGCGTGACCTCGGCACCCAATGCCCCGGCCCATCGCTCCAACTCGCGCGAATGGCCGATGTCGCTCAAGGTCACGATCTGGTCGTCATCGACGAACATGACGGCGCACCTCGCAGCGGCGATCAGCTCCTTGATCTGATTCTCGCCGAGATTGGCGTAGAGGCCGCTCTTCTCGTTGAGGCGATGGGCTTCATCGACGATCAGCGCGTCGAAGGTGTTGGCCGTCGTCTCGATGAAGCCGCCCGAACCTCCAAACATCGCTGAAATCTCCACCTGTCTGCGATGACCGCGCAATCGTTCCTGGTAGACGGCGCGCGGTGCCGCATTCTTCGACACGTACTTGCTCAGCAATCCTCGCCGTGACAGCTCAACGATGAGGTTGATGGCTACGACGGATTTTCCCGTGCCTGGGCCGCCCTGGACGATGAGCACGTGCTTCCTTTCCGTGGAAGCGCTGCAAATTCTGGCGATCGCGGTTTCGTAGACGAGCTTCTGGTCGTCTATCAGCACGAACTCGCGATTGCCTTTGAGCATCTCTACGAGACTGTCGGCGAGCATCTTGGATGGTCGAATGCGGCCCTCGTCGATTCGATAGAGAAGCTCGGCATTGTCACCGTGTCTGACGTGCTGCCTGATGAAGTCGCGCAGACGCTGACGCTCGGTGAGGCCACGCAGGAACAGCGGTGCCTTGTCGATATAGGGCGCGTAGCGTGGATGATCGATCACGCCGTCCGGAAAGTAGTTGTGCAGGTAGGCGCAGGGCCGCAGCGCCACGCCATGCTCGTAGACCGCCTCGTTGAATCCTTCCAGCAGAGCCGCATAGGACCAGGCCTGGTACGACGGGTGTGGGCCTTCGGTCTCGGCACGACCGCCACGACGCGCAATCACGATGCCGTCCTTGTCGGTCAATCTCGACTCCGACCATTGCTTCAGCTCGATGATCACCACATGAGGTCGTCCGTCATCGGACCGGCCGGACAGGATGAAATCGACACGCTTGGAGGTTTGCGGAATGCCGAACTCGATACCCACGCCCATGTCGTCGGCCAAGTCTGGGTCCGCCAGCACGTCGGCCATCTGGCCCAGCGACGCACGCCACGCCCTGATCTCGGCGTCGGGGGCGTACCGGTTGGTCTTCTTCAGATACTCACTGGCGATGACGTGCTCGATCGCTCGCTTGTCGGCATCTTCGAGAAATTGCGATTTCGTCGCCTGATAGACGATCACGTTGGGCGCTCCCCCTGCTGCGGTCAGCGCTCGGTGTACTTGGTACTGTTGCCCTTCGCCAGCGCAACCGGGTACTTCTGCGCATTGGTGGCGATCTTTGCCTTCGCTGCGTCGATCGGATCGATATCCAGCTTGTCGCACAGCTGCAGCAGGTAGAGCAGGACATCGGCGACTTCACTGCTCACCTGGTCGACTTTGGCGGGAGGCAGATTGCGACTTTGCTCCTCCGTTACCCACTGAAAGTGTTCCAGCAGCTCGGCTGCTTCCACTGACAGGGCGCTGGCCAGGTTCTTGGGGCTATGGAACTGGCCCCAATCCCGCTCCTGGGCGAAAGTTCGCAGGGAAGCTTGAAGTTCGCGAATGTCGTCGTTCATTGGTGTGATGCGCTATAGCTCGATGTCATGGTAAACCACGAACCCGTGACCGCTGACGTCCCGCTGGGCAGTCGTCCGGGAAGCATCCGATGCGCGATGGCAGATGCCGCGGCATCCGCGCCGGTCAGACCCGCTCCTTGAGATCGGCGCGGTAGCGCCGGCTGCACGGCAGCGTGCTGCCGTCGGCCAGGTGCAGGCGGGCGTCGCCGGTGTCGAGCGGTTCGATCGAGACGATGCGGTCGAGGTTGACGATGTAGCTGCGGTGCACGCGCGCGAAGCGCGCAGGATCCAGCCGTGCCTCGATGCCGGCGATCGTGCTGCGCAGCGGGTAGTCGTGGCCGCGCACGCGCAGGTTGACGTAGTTGCCGGCGGCCTGCAGCCATTCGATGTCGTTGGCGGCGACCAGGAAGTCGCGGCCGAGCTTGCGCACCAGGAAGCGTTCGGGCCGCTCCACCGATTCGAGCGGGGGGCCTTCGTCGGGTGCGGCGAGCAGGCTGGCCTCGCCCTGCAGGCGGCGCAGCGCCAGGCGGTAGACCTCGATCGCCAGCACCATGCCGGCGTAGCTGCGCACGTCCTTGAGATATTCGTAGCCCAGTTCCACCGGCCAGTCGCCGAACACGTAGGTGCCGCCCATCACGCGGTAGGCCAGCACGCGCAGGCCCACCATGCCGCCGACGTGGACCAGGCAGACCAGGACACTGGCCGCCAGGTGCAAGGCGAGGTAGCGGCGCAGGCCGTCCCACTGGAACGGCACGCGGCGCGTGAACCACACCACGCACGGCACGATCACGAGCCACAGCAGCGCGCTGGAACCTTCCCAGACGGCCGGTTCCCAGTCGGCGGTGTCCAGGCCGGAACGCCGGGCATCCATCAGCACGGTGATGCTGTTGGCGACGGCGTTGACGAGGATCGTGCCGACCCAGAAGCCGGTCTCGACCAGGCGCTGCCACGGCCGGTAGCGTTCGTAGGCGGTGGGCGAAGAGGCAGGGGATGCGGGCATGGCGCGCATGGTAGGTCGTGCGGCCGGTGTTTGCGTGCCGGCGTTTCGACGGGCGGTCGTCGCACGCCGGCGGCGGCAGCCGCTTCGTCCTTGCGGGTGCGGAGGCGAGCGCCACTTTCCGTTTGCGGGCTTTCATGTAACATGTAGAGTTATATGAAAAGCGACAGCCGGCTTTCCTCCGTCCTCCATGTGCTGCTGCACATGATCCACAGCGACCGGCCGCTCACCTCCGAGGCGCTGGCCGGCTACCTCCAGACCCATCCGGTGGTCGTGCGGCGCACGCTGGCGGGCTTGCGGACCCTGGGCTATGTCGGCTCGACGAAAGGGCACGGCGGCGGCTGGGTCGTCACCTGCGACCCGGCCGTGGTGACGCTGCACGACATCTACACGGCGGTGGGCGCGCCCGCGCTGTTCGCGATCGGCCATCGCACGCCCGATCCGGTCTGCCTGGTCGAGCAGGCCGTCAACGCGGCGCTGGACGACGCCTTCCAGGAGGCCGAAGCCCTGCTGACGGCGCGTCTGGGCGGCATCACCCTGGCCGCCCTGGCGGCGGACTTCGGCCACCGCCTGGCGGCGCATCCACGGAGCACGCACATCCATGCACACTGAAATTCCCCGCTACGACGCCGACGTCGTGGTGATCGGCGGCAGCTACGCCGGCCTGTCGGCGGCCCTGCAGCTGGCGCGCGCGCGGCGCCGGGTGCTGGTGGTGGATGCCGGCGTGCGCCGCAACCGCTTCGCCGCCCATTCGCACGGTTTCCTCGGCCAGGACGGGCGCGCACCGGGCGACATCGCCGCGGCCGGCCGCGCCGAGGTGCTGGCCTATCCGACCGTGCGCTGGCACGACGGTGCCGCGACCGGCGCGCAAGCGGACGGCGACGGATTCGCCGTCTCCCTGGCCGATGGCGCCACGGTCCGTGCGCGCCGCCTGGTGCTGGCCGTCGGCGTGGAGGACCAGTTGCCGCCGATCGACGGCCTGGCCTCGCGCTGGGGCCGCAGCGTGTTCCATTGCCCGTACTGCCACGGCTACGAACTGGGGGGAGGCCGCATCGGCGTCCTGGCGACGAGTGCCCTGTCGCACCACCACGCGATGATGCTGCCGGATTGGGGCACGGTCACGCTGTTCACCAACGGCTGCTACGCGCCGGATGCCGCGCAGCGCGAGGCGCTGGCGGCGCGCGGTGTCGCGATCGAGCCTGCACGCGTGGAGTGTCTCGTGGACATGGCCACGCTGGCGCTGGCCGACGGACGCCGGGTGGTGCTGGACGGCCTGTTCACGCTGAGCCGCACGCAGGTGAACGGCTCCGTGGCGGCGCAACTCGGCTGCGCGATGGACGAGGGGCCGATGGGCGCCTACCTGCGCACCGATGCGATCAAGGAGACCTCGGTGCCGGGCGTGTTCGCCTGCGGCGACGCGGCGCGTGCCGCGGGCAGCATCGCGTTCGCGGTCGGTGACGGCGTGCAGGCCGGCGTCGGCGCGCATCAGTCGCTGCTGTCTCGCTGACGGCGCTACCCGCGGTGCGGGATCCGTCGGATTGCTATCGATACTTTCACAAAACATGTAAGTGAAACTTGCATGCGTGTGTGCGTTGTGCCAGTCTCGGCACGACGGGGCGCTTCAGGGAGAAGCCGTGCACACGACGATGCCGCGGGATCGATCGGCCCAGCCGGAGGCTGCGAATGGCGGCCCCGGATGCGCACTCGCACCGGACGCCCGCGGGCGGGGTCGGGCACCTGCATCCGCTTGCGCTGCTGCCTCGACTGACGCGGCGCCGGGCCATGCCCGCCGCCGCGGCAACCCGCCGTTTCTCCCGTCCGGTGCCGCCTACCTCGTACGCCTGCCATGCCGCCCGCGACCCGCGCCCGCCGCGATCGCGTCGCCCGGCATGTCCGCAGGCATCCGGCGCGATCCGCTTCCCGACCCGATCACCAGACACGGCCGCGAAGGCCCAAGGAGGCCGTTCCCCAGCGACCCGAAGCGATGACTCATCGATGTGGTGTGGCGCCATCCGGCTGCCCGGGGCAGGCACAGGCCGGTCGGCATGAAACCCGACAACCAAAGGAGAAAAGCACCGATGAAATGGCACCTGATACTGGCCGCTGCGGCCCTGTTCCCGATCGCCTGCGAGGCGACCGAGCTCGGCAGCCGGCAAGGCCCGGCCGTGATCGACGCGAGCATGCAGCCCGCGCTCGACGCCGAGGTCCAGCGGCGACGCGACATCGAGCAGTTCCTTGCGCCGATCAAGTCCGAGCGCGACCTGGCCGAGCACCTCGACACCCAGCTGGGCCGCGGCTCGCCGCTCGATCGGTTGAGCACCCACGCGCGCACGCGCTTCCTCGGCAGCCTGACGTTCAACGAACGCGGCCTGACCGGCTATCGCTACGACGACCTCGAAGCCGAGCTCGGCGTCAGCGAGGCCTTCCAGGTGCTGAGCCTGTTCGGCGCGCAGGACACGCTCGGCACGCTGCGCCTGCGCCAAACCACCGACCGCGATGCGCAGTTGCAGGCGCTCTACGGCAAGGGCAGCGAGGCGGTGGCCGCGGACCACTTCAACTACAAGTGCGTCTCCCGGGCGACCTGCGAGTTCGGCAACAACTTCATCTGCATGAGTGGCTGTCTGACCTACATCCAGTGAGCATGCGGCAGGGCCCTGGGAACCGGAGCCCTGCCGTGTTCCGTGGCGGGCCACGGCCGTAGTGGCCGTGGCCGGCGGTTCCGGGAGCGGCATGTGAAAACGAAACGGTTGGCGTGGTTGTACGCGGTCGTCGCGGGCGCGTCGGTGGCGACGGCAGGCCCGGTGCGCGATCTGCAGAAAGACTACGACGTCCTCGTGGGCGTTCAAACGGCGGCGATGGATCGTCCCGAGCCCGAACGTGCCACCCTGATCGCGGCCAGTTACCGCGAGCACTTTCAGGCGGTCGCGACCGGAGACCTGCAGGCGGTCGCCAGTGCGGACCTGGACCTGGTGTTCCGCGCGGCCACCATCGCCGCTGGCTACACGCTCGAGCGTGCCTATGTCGTGCAGATGAAGGCGGTCTACGACGTGCTGGCGGCGCGAAACGCCATCAGCGGGCGCCATCCTCAATCGATGCTCGAAGCCTTCGTCGCCGCGCGCATGCTCGAGGATGCGCGCCGCTTCGCGCAGGCCATGCCGTCACTGGGCGTCACGCTGCCGGCGTTCCGCGACGCGGCAGGCGGATCGGACGGGCCGATGCTGTGGTCGGTCCAGGACCAGGGCAGGACGCTGGTCCGCCAGGCGGCCGACCTCGGCACGTCGACGGTCGTCGTCGTTGCGCATCCCTTGTGCGGCTTCAGCCAGGCCGCAGCGGTGCAGATCGCCCGGGACGAGACATTGCGCGGACGCTTTGCGCAGCAGTCGATCTGGGTGCTGCCGCAGACGGCGATGATCGACACGGCGCAGGTGTTGGCCTGGGAAAAGGACCATGCGCCGTTCTCGATGGCGTACGTCGACCGCCAGCGCGGGTGGCCGATGATCGACAGCTGGGCCACGCCGACGTTCTACTTCTTCAAGGACGGCAGGGTCGTCCACGAGGTGGTCGGCTGGCCGCAGGAAGGGCGCAAGGCCGAACTGCTCGAAGGCCTTGCGAAGATCGCCGCGGAATGAAACGGCCGGCCGCCGCCGCGCCGATACGTTCGTGCCATGCCGCGATCGATCGCGGATAGCCGCGGCGCGGCATTGCACGTGGCGCAGCTCACGGTGACGACCCCGCCGCCGCCGCCGGCGCCGGTTCGGCGGCCCGCGCCAGCGGACCGAAGCCGTCGCGCCAGCTCAACCACCATTGCTTCGGGCGCGGGCCGGGCAGGGCGTCCCACCAGGCGGTGATCGCGGCGCGGTCGCCGCCGATCCAGCGGGCACGATGGGCCGGATCGACGATGCGCAGTCCCAGCAGCGCGCCGAGCCGCGGATAGAGCGCGGTCGCCGCCAACCCGGGGTAGCGCGTCAGCACCGCCAGCAGGGTCATCGCATCGGCCGGTTCGGCGGCGGCGGCCAGCCGCTCGGCGGCCGGCGCGGCGTCGCCCTCGCCGCGCATCGCGGCATCGACCGCGTGCACGGCCTCCCGCACCGCCGCGGCGGCCTGCGGGCGCAGCGGCGAGGACGCCGCGCCGCCGGGTGCCAGCTCGGCGACGAAGCCGGCCGGCACGAGGATCTCGTCCTGGACCGATTGGTAGCCGACCCAGCCGCTGCGCACGTCGAGCACGCCGCGGCCGTCGGCATCGCTGGCGAGGACGAACTCGCAGCCGAGGTCGACGGCGACGCCGCCGGCGGTGAGCACGCCGAACTGGCCCGGCGGCGCCCAGACGCGCGCATGCAGGCGGCCGTGGTCCAGCGCCAGCCGGTGCGTGCCGGTGCCGGTGGTGGCCAGGCGCACGCGCGAGCCCGGCTCGATGCGCAGCTGGCCGATCCGGGCGATCCTCACCAGCGCGGCCTGGTCGGCCGGCGTCTGCAGGATGCCGCCGACCGGCCAGACCTCGTCGGCGCGCGCGGCGGCGGCCGGCGTGCCGCCGGCCGGCAGCCAGGTCACCGCCCACGGACGGGCCGCCGGCCAGGCGAGGCGGTACGCGTGCCAGCCGGCCACCGCGGCGACCAGGCCGGCGGCCAGCGCGACGGCGGCGAGCAGGCGCGACCGGTGCCGGCGCACCGGCGTCACGGCCGGCACCGGCAGGGCGCGCCGGTCGGCACGCCAGGGCCGCAAGGCGTCCTCGAGCGCGGCGATCGACGGCTCGACCGGGCCGCTGGCGTCCCACAGGTAGGTGGATAGGCGTTCCACCGATGCGCCGGGCTCATGCTTGGCCATGACGGTCCTCCTCGGGCGTGATGTCGAGCAGCGCGCGCAGGCGACGCACGCCGCGGTGAAGATTGACGCGGACCGAGTCGGGCGTGAGTCCGCACAGCGCGGCGATCTCCGGGCCGGTCAGGCCCTCGACCAGGCGCAGCGCGACGGTCTCGCGATAGGCCTCGGGCAGCCGATGGAGCGCGGCCAGCACGCGCTCGGCTTCGGTCAGCCGCTGCGGGTCCTGGCCGGCGTCGGCCGGCTCGGTCCCGTCCAGCGGCACCCAGGGCTGCGCGCGGGCGCGCGTGGCGGTCCGCTGGGCGATGCGGTACAGCCACGCCGGGAACGCGGCGGCGTCCTTCAGTCCGGACAGCGCGCCGAAGGCCGCGATGAAGCACTCCTGGCACAGGTCGTCGGCCTGGGCAGGACCGACGTGCGCGATCATCACGCCGTGCACCAGGGGCAGGAAGCGCCGGTGCAGATAGGCGAACGCCGGCTGCTCGCCGGCGCGCGCGGCGGCGACGTACCGGACCAGCTCGGCGGCTTCGCCTGCGTGCATCAAGCGTCCTCGGGATGGCCGGGAATGCGAAGGCCCAGGCGGATGTCGCGCCGGCCGTGCCATCGCCCGTCTTCGTGCTGCAGCGACAGGATGCCCGATCCGCCGCGGCCTTCGGCATGTCGGCGCTCGGCGGCGGTGAGCAACGGGTCGTCGTCGAACACGAAATCGTCGATGTAGTAGTACGGGCGGCCCGGCTCGCGGACGACGGCGTGGATGTGCGCCGGCATCGTCTGCCCCGGATAGGACGCCGGCCGGATCGTCTCGATCCGGTAGCGGCCGTCGCTGCCGGTGCGCAGCCATCCGCGCAACACGCCGTGGCGGGCGGCGGCGCCGCGCTGGCCCGGGGCGGTCCGGTAGTGGCCGGCGGCATCGGTCTGCCAGAGGTAGAGCACGACGCCGGCCGCCGGCATGGCGCCGACCCGGTGCAGGATACGGCCCTCGACGACCAGGCGCTCGCCCGGTTCGGCGGTGCCGGCCAGCACGGCGGTCGCGTCGAGCGTGGTGGGCTGGCCGTCGTCGATCGCCTCGCAGCTGTCGCAGGGGCCGCCCAGGGTGGCGGCGGCCCAGCCGGACCGCGACGCTCCCGCGACGAGCAGGCCGGCGATGCCGGCCGCCACGGTCTTGACCAGGGTGCGGCGGTTCATGGCGCGCTCCCGGCGGGCGGCGGGCAGGCCGCCGTGGCCGGTGCCAGCACGACCGGTGTCGTGTCGGCGGGTACCGCCAGGCGTGCGAACACCGGCGCGTCGCCGATCCGATAGGCGGCGAGCGCCAGCCGGTCGCCGACGCTCCAGGCGCGGTCGCTGGCCGTGGGAGCGGCCGTGATCGCGATGCACCCGGCCGCGTCGGTCCGCAGCCAGCGCTGGCGGACCGCCCGGCGCTGGAACAGGCCGGCGCTGCCGCAGGCGGCGTCGCCGGCATCCGGCGCGGCGTAGACCAGGGCATCGGCCAGCGGGCGCCGGTCGCCGTCGCTCAGGCACAGTGCGGCGGCCGGGGCGGCGACGACCGGCAGGGTCGTTTCCAGGTGGTCCGGCGCCGCCCACAGCGCCAGCTTGACCGCCTCGGGGTCGGTGCCCGGGGGCACCGCGGGATTGGTCAGGTCCAGGAAGCGCACGGCATAGCCCGCGGCGTCCGGCAGGCCGTCCGTGTCGTCGGCGGAAAAGGCCGCGATCAGCCGACGCTGCGCGAACACGTAGCCCCAGGCCGCGGCCGCCAGCGGACGGCCGAAGTCGCGCTCGGCCTCGGCCAGCGCCGGGCCGTCGAGCGTGGCGACGAACCAGCGCGGGTCGTCGCGGCCACCGGCCAGCGTGCGGACCAGCTCCGGCGCCGGTGCCGGACCGGCGACGACAATGAAGATCCGGAAGCGCGGATCGGTCACCCCGAGCGCGGCAGGGGCCAGCGCCTCGGCCCACTCGGCCGCCGCCCGGACCGGCATGGCAGCGGGAACGAAGGCGACGATGCCGGCATCGTAGCCGTGCCGGCACATCGGGCAGACACGCTCGCCGGCATAGGCGCCGGCCACGTGCAGCGGATCGAAGGCGGGCAGGCCGTCCCAGCGCGCGATCGCGCCGGCGCCCGTCATCGGTAGCAGGGCCGCGAGCAGCGCGGCCAGTCCTCGCAACACGGTCATCGTTCACTCCAGGCAGGTGGGTACCGGAAAGGAGGGGGCGGCAGGGGCGACCGTTAACGGGCACTCGGCCGGCGATCGGCCAGCGGCCCCCGCTGGCCCGGAAAACACGCCGTGGAAGGGGCGTGGACGATTCGTGGAACGGCATAAGCACTTCGTAACGAGTCCGTGATGGCGTCGCTACGGCGCGGGTGGTCAGATGGATGCCCGGTCGCCGCCCCGGCACCGGCGTCCGGCTGCCTCCGGACTTCCGCCCGTCGCGGCCGGCATCTGGCCGGTGCATCCCTTGCGTCCGCGACCGGGCCCGCATACAGGATCCGCTCCCATGTTCGCCACACCTGCTGCTTCCAAGCCCCTCGTCCTGGCCCTGGTCCTGGCCGTGCCGACGGTCGCCACCGCCGCCGACTGGCTGCCGGCGTCCGGCACCGGCACCTGCTCGGCCACCGACGTGGATTTCTCCGACACGCGCCACGGCTTCGCGGCCGGCGCCTTCAACTGCGGCCTGGTCACCGACGACGGCGGCCTGACCTGGACCCCGATCCGGGTGGTGCCGCAACAGGGGCAGAGCCTGCTGTTCGCCCATGCTGCCGATGCCGACACGTTCTACGCGGCCCGCCAGAACCTGTACCGCAGCACCGACCGCGGCAAGACCTGGACCGAGCTGGCCGCGCTCGGCGCCGCCGGCGGCGGCAGCGTCTTCGACATCCATTTCGCGGATGCCGCGCACTGGGTCGCGGCCAAGGGCGGCCAGATCCACGTGACCGACGACGGCGGCGACAGCTGGACGCTGGCCTACCCGGGCGAGTTCAACATCAACTTCGACGAGTTGCACTTCCCCGACCCGCAGACCGGCTACGCCACCGGCGGCATCGTGCGCAGCTCCGGCGAACTCGGCACGGTGCTGCGCAGCGACGATGCCGGCGCCAGCTGGACGCTGCTGACCTTCCCGCACGGCAAGATCACCGCGGCGGACTTCATCGACGCGGACCACGGCATCGTCGCCACCCAGAGCCAGGGCCTGTTCGAGACTCTCGACGGCGCGCAGACCTGGACCTCCATTGCCGCCAGCCCGGACGTGACGCCGATCATCGACCTGGTCCATCGCGGTACGCATTGGTATGCGGCCACCTATGCCGGCTGCGTGCACGAGTCCTTCGACAACGCACGCACCTGGCAGGAAAGCTATTGCGATCCGGCCGAGCGGGCGCTGGCGGCGCTCAGCGCCCGTGGCGGCGCGATCGTGGCGGCCGGCAACGACGGCGTGGCGGTGTTCGAGGAACGCATCCTGCGCGACGGCTTCGAGGAGCCCCAGGCGCCCCGGTTCTGAGGACCGTGCGCACCACGGCGGCAACTCCGCGCCCGTCGGGCGCGGGTGGCCGCGCCGGTGCGCCGTTCAGCGGCCGCTGCCATCCGGCCCGGTGTCCGGAGGCGGCAGCGTGAACTCGATCGCGGCCAGTGCCTCGCGCGCGCGGCGCTCCAGGTCGGCGCGCCGCGCACGCGCACGTTCGGCGGCCGTGCCCTGGCCGTGCGCGGCGGACCACTCGGCGAACAGGCGCAGCACTTCGGCGTCGTTGTTCGCGTCCGGGTCGAAGCCGGCGGTGACCAGGGCGGCGACGGCCGGATCGCCGCCGGCGATCGCGATGCGCAGGGCGACGCGGTTGAACTCGTTGCGTTGCGGATCGTCCCGGTCCGGATCGTCGCGCTCGGCCTCGAGCGCCGCCAGCGCCGCCGCGCGCTCGCCGGCGGCGGCCGCGGCGAGTGCGTCGACCAGCCGCCCGGCGTGCAGAAAGACCGCCGGGTCGGTCTCGGTGGCGACCTGTGCCAGGTGGGTGCGGATCGCCGGCAGGGCCGCCGGTTCGGCGACGAACGCCGCGAGTGCCTGGTAGCGCAGCACCAGCGCGGCCAGTTGCGGGTCCTCGCGCGGGTCGACCAGCGGCCAGGCGGCCCGGTAGCCGGCCAGGCCGGCGGCCGCGTCGCCGCCGGCGCGCCGGCAGCGTGCATCGGCCGCGGTCGCCACCGCCTTCCAGTAGCGGTTGGACTGGTCGTGCAGCGCTGCCAGCACGGTTCCGGTGACCGCGCAGGCCTCGGCGTACAGGCCGGTCTCGGCCAGCACCCAGGCCATCTCGACGCCGCTGACCACCTGCGTGTGCAGCATCTGCGCCTCGCGTGCGCGCTGCCAGGCACGCACCAGCAGCGGCAGCGCCTCGAACGGCCGCTCCTGCCAGCTCAGCATGCGCCCCAGCAGGTAGGTCTGGCCGATGGCGGTGCGCTCGTCGCCGAGCGCCTCGGCGGCGGCCAGCGCGCGGTGCGCGGCCGCCTGCTGGGCCGGAAAGTCGCGCCGTGTCTCGGCGATCAGGCCCTCGGTGTGGGCCAGGTACGCCAGGCGCTGGCGCAGGCCGTAGCGCTCGATCAGTTCGCGGCCGCGCCGCAGGTCCTGCGCCGACTCCGGTGCGCGTTCGAGGATCGCCAGCGCCTGCGCCGCCATCAGGTGCAGCCGGGCGCGCACCTCCGGATCGGCGCCTTGCTCGGCCGGTCCGCGGGCGCGGTCGATCAGGGCCAGGGCGGCGCGCCGATCGCCGCGACGGAACTGGTTCTCGGCCAGTGCCAGCAGCGCGGCGGCCTGCAAGCTCGGCATCTCGTGCTGCGCGGCCGCCTCGGCCAGCCGCGCGAGGGTGGCGTCGCTGCGGGCGAGGTCGCGCGTATTGGCCTCCGCCTCGCCGAGGCGCAGCTGCGCCGGCAGGAAGTCCGGCGCGTTCTGCACGCACAGCGCGAAGTACGGCTTGGCGCGCGTCCAGTCGCCCTGGGCCGCCAGGTCCAGGCCGCGGGCGAAGGTCTGCGCGAAATAGTCCTCGCCGTGAGGTCCGGATTCCGGTCGCGCCGGCGGCGGCTGCAGCCCGAGCAGACGCAGGATGCGCGGTGCCGCGTTGACGCCGAGCGTGGCGACATCGGTCGCGCTGACCACCAGGCGGTCGCCGTGGGCCGCCGCGCCGCCGCCGTCCACCTGCAACGCCAGTTCGTAGAGGTTCTCGCCGATGCGGCGCAGGCGTCCGCCGACCACCACCGTCGCGCCGGTGGCGTGGCGCAGGCGGTCCTGCGGCGAGGCGTCGCCGACCGGTGCGAAGTTGGCCGCCCGTGCCGTCTGCAGCGCGTCGCCGACGTCCACCGCGCCGGTCTCGCCGATCAGGCTGCCGATCAGGCCCGGCAGGCCGTTGCGGACCCAGTCCAGGCTGGCGTCGCCGGTGGCGTTCTCGACCGGCAGCATCGCCAGGCGCAACGGCGGTGCCGGGGCCTGGCGCGACAGCAGCGCGAGCAGCGCCGCGACGGCGGCCGCCAGGACCAGGACACCGACGGCGGCGAGCCAGCGTGCGCGCCGTGCCGGGCGCCGCGCCGGCGCCGCGCCGGCGCTCGCCGTCGGCGCGGGTTCCGCCACGGGGACCGCGGGCTCCGCCGTCGCCGGTTCGGCCGCGAGGCATTCGGTGGGGGCCGCCCATTGCAGGCCGCGGCCGTAGACGGTGCGGATCGTCGCCTGGCGCTCGCCGTCGTCGTCGAACGCGCGCCGTGCCTTGTAGACCAGCTGGCTGAGCGCGGTATCGGTGACCGGTCGCCGGCCCCAGAGCGCCTCGGCCAGCGTGCGCTTGTCGAGCGCGCGGTCGCGGTTCTCGATCAGCATCACGATCAGGTCGAAGACCTTGGCTTCCAGCTCCAACGGCTCGCCGGCGCGCAGCAGGCGGCGTTCGGCGGGAATGATCGTGTAGTCGCCGCAACGGTACGCGGCAGGTGTCGCCTGGTGGGCCATCCGGTCTCCGGGGGTCCGCGCGCGGGTCGGCCGCGGACGCTCTAGGATACCCCGGCGCCGTCCGGTTGCAGGGACGTCAGGCCTCGCGTTCGAGGTCGTGCGCGACCAGCCAGTCCCGCGCCTCGCCGATCGAAGCCGGGTTGCGATGCATCTCGTAGAGCCGGAAGCGCCGGTAGACCGCCGCGTTGGCGCTCAGGTGCGCGCTGATGTAGCCGCGCGCGCCGTCCAGCACGGCCAGCCGCAGCAGGTATTCCTTGAGGAAGATGCCGAGGAAGATCAGCGGGCACAGCGCGATCGACGGCTGCCTGCCGGCGGCGTGGCGATCGGTGGCCTTGAGCTCGGCGTAGCAGGCCGACTTGAGCTGCTTGTGCAGCAGCGTGGGCGTGGTGCGGTGATGCAGCGGCGCGTCCAGCATCGCCACCGGGCCGCGCGCGCGCAGGGTCTCGTGCACGCGGGCGTCGGTCCAGCGCGCGCGCTCGCGGTGGTACAGCCGCAGCTTGCGCTCGCCGCGCAACGGCCGGTAGGCGCGCATCGGCGCCGCCATGAAGAGGCCGTGGCGGCGCAGCCCGGCGGCGGCGGCCGGGCCGGCCAGCAGCGCGGGCAGGCGTTCGCGGCACTCGGCCTCCAGTTCCGGCGAAAGGTACTCGTCGGCGTCGAGCATCAGCAGCCAGTCGTGCCGGGCGAACGCGGCCGCGGCATTGCGCTGCCGGCCGAAGCCGAGCCACGGCTGGTGGACGACACGTGCGCCGTGCGCGGTGGCGATGGCGACCGTCGCATCGGTGCTGCCGCAGTCCACGACCAGCTTCTCGCTGGCGAACGGCACGCTGTCCAGGCAGCGCGCGATGGTGTGCGCCTCGTTGTAGGTCAGCACGACGAGGCTGAGCGGCAGTATCGCCGGGGTGGATGCGACCGCGGCGGGATCGGACAGGAACGCGGTCATCGGGTCGTCGCCTCTTCCCGCAGCGGCGTGCGGTCACGAAGCGAGCCGGGCGATGCCGGCGATGGGCGGGAAGGGGACGGCATCATCACGTACGACTCTCGAGCGCCCGGCTGGGCGTGGCGGATCGTGCGCGGTCCCGATTAAACGATGTGCGAACGGCGGCGTGAAGAATCCGTGACAGTTCGCCTGAACGCCCGGCGCGGGCGCGACCCGTTTCCGGGCCGTGCACGCGCCGTCCGGGACGGCACGCGCGACGTCCGCCCGGCAGTCTCAGGCACCGGATGTCGGTGCAATGTCGGCCCGTGCCAGGCGCGCGGCACGCTTCGCTTCGCGAAGCGCCCGCTTCTCGGCCCGGCGCGTGCGGCGCCGCTCGGCCATCCGCGCGAACACCAGGTAGATCGCCGGCGTCGACAGCAGCGTCAGCGTCTGCGAGACCAGCAGGCCGCCGATCATCGCGATGCCGAGCGGCTGGCGCAGCTCCGAGCCGATGCCGAAGCCGATCGCCAGCGGCACCGCGCCGAGGATCGCGACCATCGAGGTCATCATGATCGGGCGGAAGCGCACCAGGCAGGCCTCGCGGATCGCCTCGATCGGCGGCTTGCCGTGGTCGCGCTCGGCGTGCAGCGCGAAGTCGATCATCATGATCGCGTTCTTCTTGACGATGCCGATCAGCAGCACGATCGCGATGATCGAGATCAGCGTCAGCTCGGTATTGGTCGCCAGCATTGCCAGCAGGCAGCCGACGCCGGCCGAGGGCAGGGTGGAGAGGATCGTCACCGGGTGGATCAGGCTCTCGTAGAGCATGCCGAGCACCAGGTAGACCGCGATCACCGCCGCGATCAGCAGCAGGCCCTGGCTGGACTGCTGCTGCTGGAAACGGCGCAGCTCGCCGCCGAACTCGCCCTGGATGCTGCCGGGCATGCGCAGGTTGCGCATCGTCTCCTGGATCAGCGGGATCACCTGGCCCATGGTCACGCCGTCGGCCATGTTGAAGGTGAGGTCGAACACCGGGAACTGGAAGTCGTGCTGGATCATCAGCGGCGCGCGGCCGGGTTCGAGCCGCGTCACGGCGGTCAGGGGCACCATCGCGCCGGTGTTGGCGCGCACGTAGAGGCGCTTGAGCGTATCCACGCCGGGGGATTCGCCGGTGATGGCGTTCAGCACGACGCGGTACTGGTTGAGGTCCGAATAGATCGTCGAGATCTGGCGCTGGCCGAACGCGTTGTAGAGCACGCTGGAGATCGCGCCGACCGACACGCCCAGGCGCGAGGCGGTGTCGCGGTCGATGACCAGGTTCTGCTCGATGCCGCCGTCGTCCAGCGCGGTGCCGACGTTGGTGATCTGCGGCAGCTTCTTCATCTCGGCGGCCAGGCGCGGCCCCCATTCGAGCAGTTCGGCGTAGTTGCTGCCCTTGATCGAGTAGCTGAACTGCGAATCGCCGCCGCGCGGGCCGCCGCCGCCGCCCAGGTCCTGCACCGGCCGCAGGCGCAGCTCGATGCCGGGCAGGTTCTCGGTCTTGCGGATCAGCCGGTTCATGACCTCGAACGTGGACTCGTCGCGGCCGTTGCCGAACGGCTTCAGGTTGATGAAGAACTGGCCGCGGTTGGAACTGGCGCCCGGACCGCCGCCGCCACCGACCGACGAGCCGACGCTGGCGACCGCCGGATCGGCCATCAGGATGCCGGCGACCTTGCGCTGCAGGCCGACCATCGCCTCGTAGGACACCGTGGCGCTGGCGACGGCGGTGCCGTTCATCATGCCGGTGTCCTGCTGCGGCACCATGCCGAACTTGAGGAACGTCGACAGCCAGATCGTGGCGATCACCAGCAGCAGCGGCTGCAGGCTCATGATGCGCGGATGGCGCAGCGACCAGTCCAGCGCGCGCTGGTAGCCGGAAAGCATGCCGGCGTGCATCGCGTCGATGCGCCGGCTCAGCCAGGAAGGCTTTTCCTCGCCGTGCGGCTGCAGGTAGCGGCCGCACAGCGCCGCCGTCAGCGTCAGCGAGACCACGGCCGACATCGCGATCGCCGCGGTGATCGTGACCGCGAACGAATGCAGGAACATGCCGATGAAGCCGCCCATGAACAGCAGCGGCACGAAGACCGCGATCAGCGAGGCGGTGATCGAGACGATCGTGAAGCCGATCTCCTTGGCGCCGTCCAGCGCGGCCTGCAGCCGCGACTTGCCCATGTCCAGGTGGCGCACGATGTTCTCGATGACGACGATCGCGTCGTCGACGACGAAGCCGATCGAGATGACCAGCGCCATCAGCGTCAGGTTGTCCAGTGTGAAGCCGAACGCGTACATCACGATGAACGCACCGGCCAGCGACAGCGGCACCGACAGGCCGGCGATCACGGTCGGGGCGACGCGGCGCAGGAACAGCAGCATCGTCATGATGACCAGCGCCAGGCTGATCAGCAGCGTGATCTGCACCTCCATGACCGAGGCGCGGATCGTCGCGGTGCGGTCGTTGAACGGCGTCAGCTCCACGCCTTCCGGCAGCCAGCTGCGCATCAGCGGCAGCTCGTCGTAGATCTTGTCGACGGTCTCGATGACGTTGGCGTCGGCCTGCTTGCTGATGACCATCAGGATCGCGCGCTGGCCGTTGAACCAGGCCGCCTGGTTTTTGTTCTCCTGGCCGTCGCCGACGGTGGCGATGTCGCGCAGCCGGATCGGGATGCCGTTGCGCACGGCCACGACGATGTCGGCGAACTGCGCGCCGGTCTTCAGCGCGTCGTTGGCGGCGATCGTCATCGTCGTGCGGCCGTCGCTCAGGAAGCCCTGCGGCGAGGTCACGTTGGCAGCGGCGATCGCGTTGCGCACCTGGTCGGCCGACAGCCCCATCGAGCTCAGCTTGCGCAGGTCCACGTCCACGCGCACGGCCGGTGTCGCGCCGCCGGTGATGTTGACGTCGGCGACGCCGGCCACCTGGCGCACCCGCTGGGCCAGCAGCGAGTCGGCCATGTTGTACAGGTCCGCCGTGGTGCGGGTCTTGGAGGTCAGCGCCAGCAGCAGCACCGGGTCGTTGTTGGGGTTGGCCTTGCGGTAGATCGGCGCGGTGCGCAGGCCCGACGGCAGGTCGGCCATCGAGGCGTTGATCGCCGCCTGCACGTCGCGGGCGGCGGCGTCGATGTTCTTGTCGAGCGAGAAGAACAGGATGACCACGGCCGAGCCCTGCCGGCTGGTCGAACTCATCTGGTCGACGCCCGACACGCGGCCCATGTGCCGCTCCAGCGGTGCCGCCACGGTCGAGGCCATGTTCTCGGCATCCGCGCCGGGCTGGTTGGCGACGACGAAGATCACCGGGAACTCGACGTTCGGCAGGGCCGCGACGCCGAGCTGGAAGTAGGCGATCAGGCCACCGACGAGGACGCCGAGGGCGAGCAGGATCGTGCCGATGGGGCGTTTGATGAAGGGGGCGGCGATGTTCATAGGGAGATTATGTACGCCGTGCTTGCCGTCACTGCCGTTGCAGGGCGTGCTTTGCTGGTGGTGACGTGCATGCCGTCCTTGGCTTTTTCCGCTCGCCTCCGGGGCGAGCGGGTCACTTTTCTTTGGGTGGCCAAAGAAAAGTAACCAAAAGAAAGGCCACCCGGCGCACGCGCCCTCCGCACAGTCCCTGTGCTGCGGGTCCGCGGGATGGCTACGGGGTTGGCCGACAGGCCATCCCTGGCCTGACGGCCAACGGGCCGGCATCGTGCCGGCCCCCCTGCGGGCTGATCCTGCGCCATCCCGCCGCGCGCGACGGGACCCGAAGAAGCGCGCATCCTGCGCGCCGAAGCCGAAGCCGAAGCCGAAGCCGAAGCGTGTTGCGTGACAGGTGGCGCCGAGCTTGCGCTTTGCTCTGGCTTGCGCGCGCAGGAAGCGCGCTGATGGGGCCCCTGTGCCGCGGCAGGTTCACGGAGAAAGGCCCGAAGGGGGGCCGGCACGATGCCGGCCCGTTCGCTGTGGGCACAGGGATGTGCCGTCAGCGAACCCCGGAGTGAACCTGTGCAGTCGGAGGGCAGGATGCCCGGAGACCGTGGCACCGGGGTGCCCTTCTCTTTGGTTACTTTCTCTTGGGCACGCAAGAGAAAGTGACCCGCTCGCCCGGGAGGCGAGCGGAAAAAGGCAGGGATGCCGCCCCCCGAGCGCAGCGAGTCAAATACCTATCAGTACGACCGCTATCCACGACACCAAGCGTCGGATCGTAGGCAAGCGAAAAAAGACGCGCCATCCGCGTGCGAAGCATTGGTATGCAGCCGGTGACTGGCGAGGCGAAGCCGGCGATCACGCCATCCTCCCCGCGTGTGCGAGGTCGCGCCGCTCGCGCCGTGCCTTGAGCCAGTCCGACACCCGTTCCATGTACAGGTACAGCACCGGCGTCGTGTACAGCGTGATCAGCTGCGACAGCAGCAGGCCGCCGACGATCGACACGCCCAGCGGCCGGCGCAACTCCGAGCCGATGCCGGTGCCGAGCGCCAGCGGCAGCGCGCCGAACAGCGCGGCCGCGGTGGTCATCAGGATCGGCCGGAAGCGCAGCAGCGCGGCGCGGCGGATCGCGGCCTGGGCGCCGGCACCGGCGCGCTGCGCATCGATCGCGAAGTCGATCATCATGATCGCGTTCTTCTTGACGATGCCGATCAGCAGGATGATGCCGACGATGCCGTCGATCGACAGGCTGAAGCCGCACAGCGTCAGCGCGAGCAGGGCGCCGACGCCGGCCGGCGGCAGGGTCGAGATGATCGTGATCGGATGGATGTAGCTCTCGTACAGCACGCCCAGCACGATGTAGATGACGATCAGCGAGGCGAGGATCAGCAGCACCTCGTCGGTCATCGAGGCGGAGAACTCGGCCGCCTTGCCGATGAAGTTGCCGCGTACCTGCGGCGGCATCTGGATCGAGGCCTCGACCTCCTCGATCGCGCGCACCGCCTGCGACAGCGAGTACCCCGGGGCGAGGTTGAACGAGATCGTCACGGCCGGCAGCTGGTTCTGGTGGCTGATGACCAGCGGCGCGTTGACGACCTTGGCGTCGACCAGCGAGGCCATCGGGATCGTGCCGCCGCTGCCGAGGTTGATGCCGGTATTGCCCTGCGCGCCGATGCCGCTCGGCGTGGCCGAGTTGCTCGACGTGACCTGGCCGAGCGTGGTCGCGTTGGAGCCGATCAGCGCGCCGTTGCCGCTGCCGCGTACGCCCAGGCGGTTGAGCAGGTCCGCGCTGGTGCGGAACTTCGGATCGACCTCGAGCACGACGCGGTACTGGTTGAGCTGCGTGAAGATGGTGGAGATCTGGCGCTGGCCGAAGGCCGAGTACAGCGTGTCGTCGATGGTCTGGATCGGCACGCCGAGGCGGCTGGTCTGGTCGCGGTCGATCGTCAGCTGCAGCTGCAGGCCGGCGGCGGCGAGGTTGTTGTCGACGTCGGCCAGCTCCGGCCGCTTCTGCAGGGCGGCGGTCATCTTCTCGGCGAACGTGTGCAGCTCGTCGACGTTGACGTCGGTCAGCGCGTACTGGTACTCGGTCGGCGCGATGCGGTTGTCGAGCGCGATGTCCTGCACCGGCTTCAGGTATAGCGCCACGCCGGGAATCGCGTCGACCGCGTCCTGCAGGCGTGGCAGGATCTGCGCCAGGCTGCCGCGCTCCGAGCGCGGCTTGAGCACGATGTTGAGCTGGCCCTGGTTGAGCGTCGGGTTGATCGAGCCGGCGCCGATGAACGCGGCGACGCCGCTGACGGCCGGGTCGGCGCGCAGGGCCTCGGCGACGCGCTGGGTGCGGTCGAGCATCGCCGGGAACGCGATCGACTCGTCGGCCTGGACCACGCCGGTGATCATGCCGGTGTCCTGGTCCGGCAGCAGGCCCTTGGGCATCATGACGAACAGCAGCACCGTCAGCGCGACGGTGGCGGTGAGTACCAGCATCGTCAGCGGCTGGTGCGCGAACACCCAGTCCAGGCTGTTGGCGTAGCCGTTGACCAGGCGGTCCCACCAGCTGCGCTTGCGGTCGTGCTGGACGGCGTGGTCGCCTTCGGCTTCCTCCTTGGGCGCGTTCTCGCGGCGCAGCAGGTAGGCGCACATCATCGGCGTCAGCGTCAGCGAGACGATCATCGACAGGCCGACCGCGATCGACAGCACGACCGCGAATTCCTTGAACAGGCGGCCGGTCACGCCCGGCATCAGCAGCAGCGGCAGGAACACCGCGATCAGCGAGACCGTCAGCGACAGCACGGTGAAGCCGATCTCGCGGGCGCCTTCCTCGGCGGCTTCCTTCGGCTCGCGCCCCTTTTCCAGGTAGCGCACGATGTTCTCGATCATGACGATCGCGTCGTCGACGACGAAGCCGGTGGCCACCGTCAGCGCCATCAGCGAGAGGTTGTCGAGCGAGAAGCTCGCGAAGGCCATGACCGCGAACGTGCCCATGATCGACAGCGGCACGGCGACGCTGGGGATCACGGTGGCCCAGAGCCGGCGCAGGAACACGAAGATCACCGCGATGACGAGGAAGATCGTCAGCATCAGCGTGAATTCCACGTCCTCCACCGAGGCGCGGATCGTCACCGTGCGGTCGGCGAACACGTCCAGGTGCACGTTGGCCGGCAGGACGGCGCGCAGCTCGGGCAGCATCGCCTTGATCGCGTCGACGGTCTGCACGATGTTGGCGCCGGGCTGGCGGCGGACATCCAGCAGCACGGCCGGCTTGCCGTTGGCCCAGGCGGCGAGCTGGTCATTCTCGACGCCGTCGACGACGTTGGCGATGTCGCCCAGGCGCACCGGCGCTTCGCCCTTGTAGCTGATGATGACGCTGCGGTACTCGTCGGCGTCGGAGATCTGGTCGTTGGCGCCGATCGTGAACGACTGGGCGGCGCCGTCGATCGTGCCCTTGGGGCCGTTGACGTTGGCCTGGGTCAGCGCCGAGCGCACGTCCTCGATGGTCAGGCCCTGGTTGGCGAGCGCCGCCGGATCGACCTGGATGCGCACGGCCGGCCGCACGTTGCCGGCGATGCTGACGAGGCCGACGCCGGCGACCTGCGAAAGCTTCTGCGCGAGGATCGAGTCGGCGTAGTTGTTGACCTCGCGCAGCGGCAGCGCGTCGGAGTTCATGACCAGGGTCAGGATCGGCGCGTCGGCCGGGTTGACCTTGTTGTAGACCGGCGGGTAGGGCAGGTTGTTGGGCAGGGTGCCGCGCGCCGCGTTGATCGCCGACTGCACGTCCTGCGCCGCCGCGTCGATGTCGCGGTTCATGTTGAACGTCAGCAGGATCGTCGACAGGCCGGCCGACGAATCGGACGTCATCATCGACAGGCCCGAGATCTGGCCGAACTGGCGTTCCAGCGGCGTCGTCACGAGCGCCGCCATCGTCGTCGGGCTGGCGCCCGGGTACTGGGTGGTGACCTGGATCGACGGAGCGTCGATGTCGGGCAGCGCCGAGACCGGCAGCTGGCGATAGCCCATGAAGCCGAGCAGCAGCAGGCCGGCCATCAGCAGCGAGGTGGCGACCGGTCGTCGGATGAAGAGGGTGGAGAAGCCCACGGCGTCAGGATTCCTGGAGGCGTCGCGCCCGCGAGACGGGCGGCGGCGGGAGTAGGGGCGTCAGGCCGGCCGCAGCCGGCGTCGAAACACGGTGTCGCAGGCCCGGTGCGCAGGCGCTGCCATTGCCGGAAGGGCAGGCGGCCGCCGCGAGTGCACCGGGTGGCATGGCGGCGTCAGCCGGCCCGCCGGCGCGCGGTCTTGGCCTCGCCCTCGGCCGGCGGCGCGCTGGGCGGCGCGACCTCGCCGGGCGCGAGCGGCTTGACCTTGCCGCCGACCTTGAGCCGGAACTGGCCCTCGGTGACGACGCGGTCGCCGAGCGCCAGCCCGCCGGAGACCAGCACCAGGCCGCCGTCGACCGTGCCGGCGGTCGTGACCGGCTGCATCTTGACGGTGTCGTCGCCCTGCACGATCCAGGCGTACTCGCCTTCCGGCCCCTGCTGGACGCCGGTGGCCGGCACCACGGTGCCGTCCTTCACGATGCGGACCTGCAGGCGGATGTTGACGAACTCGCCGGGCCAGAGCCGGCCGTCGGCGTTCGGGAACTCGGCCTTGAGCTTGAACGTGGCGGTCGAGGTGTCGATCGTGTTGTCGATCACCATCAGCTCGCCCTCGGCGATCGGCGTGGCGTCGGTGCGCGAAAGCGCCAGCACCTTGAGCGGCACGGCGTCGGCCTCGCGCACCTTGGCCATGTCCTGCTGCGGCAGGTTGAAGACGACGTTGAGCGGCCGGGTCTGCGTCAGCACGACGATCGCGGTGGCGTTGGCCTGGACCAGGTTGCCGACGTCGACCTGGCGGATGCCGGCGAGGCCGTCGATCGGCGCGGTGATGCGCGTGTAGCTGAGCTGGGCGCGCGCGCTGGCGATCGCCGCCTCGTCCGAGGCGACCTGCGCCTCCTGCTGGCGGACGGTCTGGCGCTGGTTTTCCAGGTCCTGGGCGGAGACGAACTTCTGCCCGCTCAGTTCGTCGTAGCGCTTGAGCGTGCTGCGCGAGGCGGCCAGTTGCGCCTCGTGCTGCTTCTTGTTGGCGATCGCCTGGTCGAGGGCCGCCTGGTAGGTGCGCGGGTCGATCTGTGCGATCAGGTCGCCCTTCTTGACCTCCTGGCCTTCACGGAAATGGATCGCCATCAGCTGGCCGCCGACCTGGGCGCTGACGGTGACGGTATTGAGCGCCTGCACGGTGCCCAGCGCGGTCAGGAACAGCGGGACGTCCTGCGCGGATGCCGGTACGACGGTGACCGGGATCGGTCCCTCCTCGCGGTCAGGGCCCCCTTTCGGGGTCTTGGGGGCGCCGGCGGCGCGCCAGACGAGCGCGCCAACGACGATCACCGCCACGGCGGCGAGGAGGAGCTTGCTGCGGGACATGCGTGTTCCTAGGTTCCTGGCTTGGGCTGGGAGAGGGCGGGGCATCCCTCCTCCGGGTCGGGTATTCCTCCCGCCGGTCGCGCTATTGTCCCGGCGCGGCGTACGGCCTGCATCGGCCGAGCGTCATGGCCGTGCAGCCAGTCAGCCGGCCGTCAGGAAACTCGGCGGGGCGCGGAGTGTGGGTCAAGTCGATGGCGAAAGTTGCAGGCCGGGCAGGTCTTTACGTGAATTTTCCAGCGGCCCGGCGGCCCCCGGGGCGTATCGGTCCGGCTGGTGCGTCCTTTCGGCGCGGGCCGGCTGGACGGGGGCGGCGTGCAAGCTGTGCACTGGATCGCCGCACGCGACTGTGCCGGACGGCACACTCCACCCGGTCCGGTTGGCACACGGGCTGCTTCCCTTTTTTCCGCGTACTCATGTCGACAGGAAACCCTTGATGAATATCCGCCCGTTCCTCGGCGTCGCGCCGCGCCTGGCCGCCACCGTCTACATCGACCCCGCCGCGACGGTCATCGGCAACGTGGAGCTGGACGAGGATGCCTCCCTGTGGCCGGGGGCGGTGGCGCGCGGCGACGTGCACGCGATCCGCATCGGCGCGCGGACCAACATCCAGGACTGCGCCGTGCTGCACGTGACGCACGACGGCCAGTACACGCTCGGCGGCTTCCCGCTGTCGATCGGCGCGGACGTGACGATCGGGCACGGCGCGGTGGTCCACGCCTGCACGATCCAGAGCGCCGTGCTGATCGGCATGAACGCGACGATCCTCGACGGCGTCCTGGTCAAGAAGCACAGCATGGTCGGCGCCGGCGCCGTCGTCACGCCGGGCAAGGTCGTCGGGGAGGGCGAGCTGTGGCACGGCAACCCGGCCCGCTTCGTGCGCCGGCTCAACGACAGCGAGATCGAGCACCTGTACTACTCGGCCAAGCACTACGTGCGGCTCAAGAACCAGTACCAGGGCAAGCTCTGAGGGGTACCGCCGTCGCCATGCACCGTTCCGGTGCCGGCAGGCCGGCCGTCAGCGGGCAGGGTCTTCCAGGGCGATCGCGTCGTAGCCGCGATCGCTGAATGCGATCAGGCACAGGCCGTGGCCGAACGGGTCGGCGAGCTGGGCGATGCGGCCCCAGGCGGCGGGGCGGATCGCGCCCTCGCGCACGGCGCCGGCGGCTTCGGCCCGGGCCACCGCCGCTTCGAGGTCGGCGACGACGAAATCCAGGTGCACCGGCGTCCAGTGCCGCCCGTAGTCGCGCCGGTGGTCGGCCGCGGCGACGCCGCCGGGCGGCTGCAGCAGCAGGTAGACCGGCGCGTCGGCGCCGAGCAGTTCGACCGCGCCGCCGCCGAGCCGCCGGCCGGGCCGCAGGTCCAGCGCCGCGCAGTAGAACGCCTCGGCGCGCGCCAGGTCGGGCACGTCGATATTGACCAGCAGCGCGGGACGCACCGGTCGCGCGGCGGACTGTCCGGCGTCGCTTCCTGACATTCGGTGTCGCCGCCGCGTCAGACGTCGCCGTCCTGGAGCCAGCCTTCGCCGGTGCCGCGCTGCAGGACGCGGTCGGACGGCAGCAGGTCGCCGGCCGGGATCGAGGGCTGGTCGGCCAGATGCGCATAGATCGGCGTGAAGTCCGGCCGCGTGGCCTCCATCAGCTGCTCGAAGCTGTCGATGACGTGGTAGGTCTTCTGGTAGGTGTCGATCCGGTAGCGCGTGCGCATGATCCGCTCCAGGTCGAAGCCGATCCGGTTGGGCGCCGCCGATTCCAGCGAATGGATCGACTCGCCCTTGGACGAGACGATGCCGGCACCGTAGATGCGCAAGCCGTCGTCCTGGCGGATCAGGCCGAACTCCACCGTGTACCAGTACAGCCGCGTGAGGTTGACCAGCGCCTCGGCACCGATGCCGTGCGCCTTCACGCCGCCCTTGCCGTAGGCCTCCATGTAGTCGGCGAACACCGGATTGAGCAGCAGCGGCACGTGGCCGAACAGGTCGTGGAACAGGTCCGGCTCGGCGATGTAGTCGATCTGCTCCGGGCGGCGGATCCACCAGGTCACCGGAAAGCGCCGGTTGGCCAGGTGGTCGAAGAAGGTCAGCTCGGGCAGCAGGCCCTCCACGCCCACCAGCTGCCAGCCGGTCGTGCGCGCGAGGACCTCGTTGAGGTCGTCGAAGCGCGGGATCGCGTCCGGCGACATGTGGAAGCGCTCCTGGTTCTCGATGAACTCGCGGCAGGCGCGGCCCTTGAGGATCTCGCGCTGGCGCCGGAACAGCGTCGCCCAGGTCTGGTGGTCGGCCGGGGCGTAGCTCGCCCACGGCTGCTCGACGATCTCGGTGGTGTAGACCGGTACGTAGCCCTTGTCGGTCTGCAGGCTCTCGACGCGGCGGGGGGCTTGGCTCATGGGGCGGCTCCGGTCGATGGACGGGACCATCGTATCCGGGATGGCGCGCAAGGAGCTTGCGATGTTGCGGCTCCCGCGGCAGCAGGAGCAATATTATTGCGTTTAGACACAAGAGCGAGCAAAGAAATGCATGGCCCCATCGCGCTCGACCGCACCGACCTGCGCCTGCTCGCCCTGCTGCAGCGGGAAGGGCGCGCCACCAACAGCGACCTGGCCGCGCGCATCAACCTCTCGGCCTCGGCCTGCCTGCGCCGGATCCAGCGCCTGGAGAGTGCGGGGGTCATCACCGGCTACGGCGCGTGGATCGATCCCAAGACGGTGGGGCTCGGGCTCCAGGCCTTCGTGCGCGTGCAGTTGGAGAAGCACGGGCCGAGCGCGATCGACCGCTTCGTCGAGCGGGTCAACGGCTGGGACGAGGTGGTCGCCTGCCACGCACTGACCGGCGACATGGACTACCTGCTGCACGTCGTGGTCGGCGACCTGGAGCATTTCTCGCGCTTCCTGCTCGACAAGCTGCTCAACGCGGCCGGCGTCGCCGACGTCAACTCCAGCTTCGTGCTGCGCACGGTCAAGCAGACGCGCGAGCTGCCGCTCGATCCGGCCTGAGCGGCGGTGGGGAACGTCGCCGCGCGTCGGTCATAATCGCGCGCTGGTTTCGATGGGAATCCAGACGTGGAAAATGCAATACGGATCGGCGCGGTCGCGGCCGTCGCCGCGTTGGGACTGGCGGGCTGCCTGGGCACCCGGCCACCGGCCCGCGCGCAGGCCGCCGCGATCGAGGTGCCGGCCATCGCACGGCCGGGCGGCGAGACGCCGGAGTGGTGGTTCCGCGCGGGTGCCGCCGCTGCACAGCGGGCCCGTGCCGGTACGGCCGGGCAGGCCCGCAACCTCATCGTGTTCCTCGGCGACGGCATGAGCATCGGCACGATCGCCGCGGCGCGCATCCTCGAAGGCCAGCGCCGCGGCGATTCGGGCGAGGAGAACCGCCTGAGCTTCGAGGACTTCCCGTACACGGCGCTCAGCCGCACCTACGAGACCGACCAGCAGACGCCCGATTCGGCCGGCACGATGTCGGCGATCATGACCGGCGTGAAGACCCGTGCCGGTGTGATCGGCGTCACCCAGCGCGTGCCGCGCGGCGACTGCGCGGCGCTGGCCGGCAACGAGGCCGCGTCGCTGCTGGAGCTGGCAGCGGCCGCCGGCATGGCGACCGGCATCGTCACCACGGCGCGCCTGACCCATGCCACGC
Organism: Dokdonella koreensis DS-123; assembly: GCF_001632775.1. NCBI lineage: Bacteria > Pseudomonadati > Pseudomonadota > Gammaproteobacteria > Lysobacterales > Rhodanobacteraceae > Dokdonella > Dokdonella koreensis. The sequence continues at coordinate 4,007,608 of NZ_CP015249.1, read as the reverse complement.
CGGCGGCGACCTACGGGCACCAGCCCGACCGCCACTGGGAGCATGACGGCGCGATGCCCGCGTCCGCGCACGCGCAGGGATGCATCGACCTGGCCCGGCAGTTCGTCGCGTTCCCGTTCCCGCTCGACCTCGCGCTCGGCGGCGGCCGCGCGCGCTTCCTGCCGGCCACGCAGCCGGATCCGGAGCGTCCCGGCACCACCGGCCTGCGCCGGGACGGCCGCGACCTGGTCGCCGAATGGCTGCGCCGTCCGGGCGCCGTGTACGTATGGAACGCCGACCAGCTCGCGGCGATCGATCCGGCCGCGGCCGGACCCGTGCTCGGCCTGTTCGAGCCCGGGCACATGAACTACCAGCACCAGCGCGCGCGCGATGCCGGCGGCGAGCCCGGCCTGGCGGAGATGACGCGCGTGGCGATCGAACGGCTCGCGCGCAAACCGCACGGTTATTTCCTGATGGTCGAGGCCGGACGCATCGACCATGCCCACCATGCCGGCAACGCCTTTCGCGCACTGGACGAGACGATCGCGCTGTCGGACGCCGTGCGCACCGCGGTCGCGATGACCGACGCGGCCGACACCCTGATCCTCGTCACCGCCGACCACGCGCACACGATGAGCTTCGTCGGCTATCCGGTGCGCGGCAATCCGATCCTGGGCCTGGTGCGCGGGGTGGCCCACGAGGACGACAACGAGTCAGGCCCGGTACTCGATCTGCTCGGCCGGCCGTACACGACGCTCGGTTACGCCAACGGGCCCGGCTACGCCGGCGCCAGTCAGGCGCAGGGCGCCGGCGCCAAGCGCTTCCCGCACGCGCCGCGGACGGTCGAGCCGGCCGTGGGGCGGCCGGACCTCGCCGCGATCGACACCACCGATCCGGACTACCTGCAGGAGGCGCTGCTGCCGCTGGCGTCCGAGTCGCACAGCGGCGAGGACGTGGCCGTGTTCGCGCGCGGGCCCGGCGCCGAGGCGGTGCGTGGCTCGCTCGAGCAGAACGTGCTGTTCCACCTGCTGGCGCAGGCGAGCGAGCCGATCCGCCGGACGCTGTGCCGGATCGGCAGCTGCACGGCGCAGGGCGTGCCGGTGCACCTGCCCGACCGCCGCCGCCTGCTGCCGGTGACCCGTGGCGAGCGCTGAGCGTGCGTGCGGCCCGTGCCCGCGAGCGGCGGGAGGGTTCAGCAGCAATTCAATCCGGGCTGTCGAGACTGTCGCTCCGCAACCAGCCTTGCGCCTGGTTGCGGGCGCCTTCAAGATGAAGTCCATGTCCCTCTCCCGCTGGTTGTTGTCGCTGGTCCTCCTGCCGGTTGCGGTCGGGTTCGCGTCTTCGCCTGTCGGCGCACGCGAGATCACCGTGCAGGAAGCCGTGGACCAGGTACAGCGCGAGACCGACGGCAAGGTACTGTCCGTGCAGACGATGGAACGCAACAAGCGCAAGATCTACCACATCAAGGTGTTGACCCGGGACGGCCAGGTGAAGGTGTTCCAGATCCGCGCCAACCAATAGGACACTAAGGAGATCCACCATGCGCGTACTGCTGGTCGAAGACGAAGCGCCGCTGCGGGAAACCCTGGCGGCCCGGCTCAAGCGGGATGGGTTTGCGGTCGATGCCGCAGGCGATGGCGAAGAGGGTCTCTATCTGGGGCGCGAGGTACCGTTCGACGTGGCGATCATCGACCTGGGCCTGCCCAAGCTCTCGGGCATGGACCTGGTCAAGCAGCTGCGTGACGCCGGCCAGCGCTACCCGATCCTGATCCTGACCGCGCGCTCGTCCTGGCAGGACAAGGTGCAGGGCCTCAAGAACGGCGCCGACGACTACCTCGTCAAGCCGTTCCACGTCGAGGAACTGCTCGCCCGCATGAATGCACTGGTGCGCCGCGCCAGCGGCTGGTCGCGTCCGCAGCTGGAGTGTGGCCCGATCGTGCTCGACACCACCGCGCAGACGGTCCACGTCAACGGCCAGTCGGTCGACCTGACCAGCTACGAGTACAAGGTGCTCGAGTACCTGATGCTGCACGCCGGCGAGCTGGTGTCCAAGGCCGACCTGACCGAGCACATCTACCAGCAGGATTTCGACCGCGACTCGAACGTGCTGGAGGTGTTCATCGGCCGGCTGCGCCGTAAGCTCGATCCGGAGAACGCGATCAAGCCGATCGAGACCGTGCGCGGCCGCGGCTACCGCTTCGCGCTGGAGCGGACCGACACCCCGGAAGAGGCGGAAACCGCCACGGGCAACTGATCGATGGCGCGACCGCTGTCGCTGCAGGCGCGCTCGCTGGCAGCGGCCGGTATCGCATTGACCGCCTTCCTCGGTCTGGCGTTCTTCGCGCTGGACCAGGCGTTCTACGACGCCGCGGAAGGCTCGTTGCGCGAACGCCTGCAAAGCTACGTGTTCGCCTACCTGGCCGGATCGGATACGACACGCGGCGGCGAACTGCTGCCACCGGAGTACGGGCCCGACCCGCGCTTCGACCGGCCGGCCGGGTCAGGCCTGTACGCCGGCATCGTCGGCGCCAAGATCCGCGGTGCCAAGGACCAGGTCTGGCGCTCGCCGTCGGCGCAGGACCGGAACCTGCCGTTCGGCGAGGAACTGCCGCAGGGCGCGGTGCGTTTCCGCGGGCCGATCACCACCGACCAGGGTGACCTGTTCATGCTCTCGCAGGGCGTCACCTGGAACACGCCGAGCGGCGGCGAGCTGCAGCTGACCTTCCACGTCGCCGAGGACGTCAACGGCCTGCGCCGCCAGGTCGAGATCTACCGGCGCACGCTGCTGGCCTGGCTCGGCGGCCTCGGCGTGCTGCTGCTGCTGTTGCTGATGGCGGTGCTGCACTGGAGCCTGGCGCCGCTGCGGACGCTGACGCGCGACCTGCGCCGGGTGGAGCAGGGCAGCCAGGAGCGCCTCACCGGCAACTACCCGGTGGAGGTGGCCGGCGTCACCACCGGCCTCAATGCCTTCATCGACGGCGAACGCCATCGGCTCGGCCGCTACCGCAACACGCTGGCGGACCTCGCCCACAGCCTCAAGACGCCGCTGGCGGTGATCCGCAACCAGCTCGAGTCCGGCAGCGATCCGCAGCAGTTGCGCTGGACCGTGCTCGAGCAGGTCGGGCGCATGGACGAGATCGTCGCCTACCAGCTGTCGCGCGCGGCCACCTCGGGGCACTCGACCTTCGCCGCGCCGCTGCCGGTGGAGCCGTATGCCGAGGAAGTGGTGCGCAGCCTGGAGAAGATCTACGTCGCCAAGAACATCCTGTGCGAGTTCGACATCGACAGCCAGGCGCGCTTCCACGGCGAGCTCGGCGACCTGATGGAAGTGCTCGGCAACCTGCTCGAGAACGCATTCAAGTGGGCCGGCCACCGCGTCGTGCTGACGGTGCGCGAGATCGCCACGCGCGACAAGGCGCGCCCGGGCCTGCAGATCCTGGTCGAGGACGACGGCCCCGGCATCGCCGAGGACAAGATCGAATACGTCCTGCAGCGCGGCGTGCGCGGCGACGAGCGCGTGCAGGGGCACGGCATCGGTCTCTCGATCGTCCAGGACATCGTCAAGGCCTACCGCGGCGAGCTGGTCGTCTCGCGATCCGAGGCGATGGGCGGTGCGCGCTTCGACGCGCGCTTCCGCATCCACTGACCACGGGCCTGTCGCGCGCCGGCGCTGCGACGCCGCCTGCCGTCAGTCCGGCGCCGCGCCGGCGAGGATCGTCTCGGTCACCCGCTGGTAGTCGCCGCCGAAATGATGGTTGCCCGGCAGCGTCACCACGCGGAAGCGCCGCCGGTCCAGGGGCGTGCAGGCATTGTCGTCGTCGCCTTCGCCGGCGATGCACAACAGCGGAACGCCGAGCCGCCCGATCTCCGGCGCCACCGGCAGGCCGTCGTCGGTATCGGCCATCCAGTTGCTGACGTGGAACTCGAACGTGGCGGTCGGGCCTGGCGCCAGCGCCGCGGCATAGGCGATGCGCGCACGCGTGGCGTCGGGCAACCGGTTGATCGCGAACGGCAGGACTTCGGCGCCCATCGAGTACCCGATCACGATGACCGACGGCTTGTGCCAGCGGCTCACGTAGGTGTCGATGATGCGGCCGAGGTCGACCGCGGTCTGCTCCGGCGACTTGGCCGACCAGAAGTATTTCAGCGTCGAGACGCCGACCACCGGGATGCCCTGCGCGGCGAGCGTGTCGGCGACCTCGCGGTCGAGGCCGGCCCAGCCGCCGTCACCGGTCAGCAGGACGGCCATCCGGTCGCCGCCCTCGCGCGTGGCCGGCACCTCGACCAGCGGCAGGTCGGCGAGATTCGCCGGCGCCTCGGAGCGGTCCGCGCGCGTGGCGTCGGCGGCCAACGTGTCGAATGCGGCCAGGTAGGCCTCGCGCCAGTCCGGCGTCAGGCGATAGGCGCCGTCGACGCCGGGTACGACGCTGTGATGCGCACCGGCCACGGCGGCGGCGAAGGCCGGCACGCCGGCACTCGCGGATGCGGTGTCGGCCGCGCCCTGCAGCACGATCCAGGGCGCGGGCGGCGCCGCCGGCTCCAGGGCGTAGCGGTCCGCGGTGCCGGCCACCGGATGGCTGCGCAGCAGGTAGGCGCCGCACAGCTCCTTGTCGAGCGCGACCACCGGCGAGAAGCCGAGGCTGAGTGCCCCGGCGAACGTGCCCGGCGGCTGCTGGACCAGGATCGCGTAGACCATCGTGGCGCCGGCACCGATGCCGGCGAGCAGCGGTGGCCGGACCTGCGCCAGGTGGTAGTGCGCCTGCACGGCGCGGCCCAGGTCCTCGAAGTCCGACGACAGGTACAGGCACGGTGCGCCGTCCCGCTCGACCGCGGCGCGAAAGCGCGGGTAGTCGATGCCGGCGACCAGGGCGCCGCGCTCGGCCAGCGGGCGCGCGCGTTCGGTCATCGCCGCATCCCAGCCGGCCTCGCCCGACAGGTACAGCACGACACTGGTCGGCGCGTCGGCGGGCCGCAGCACCGTCAGCGCGCCGAAGCGGCCGAACGCGAATCCCGTCGCGTCCAGTTCCACCGGCAGCGGGGCCGGCGGCTGCGGCACGCCGGCGCGGCGCGGCAGCAGCAGCGCGACCAGGCCGATCAGCGCGACGACGAGCAGGACCAGGACATGGGACAGGCGAGGGCGCGGCATCGGTCAGTGCTCCAGGCGGGCGGCGGCGGTGGCGTGCAGGATGCGCAGGCTGGCCGGTCCGCGGTTGATCAGGCGCGTGAGGTCCAGGAAGACGCCGGGCAGGTGCACGCCGCCGGGCGCGGCCAGATAGCGCGGCTTCCACTCGGGGCCGAACTTCTGCTTGTAGCGGCGCAGGCCCTCGAAGCCGTAGAAGCGCTCGCCGTGGCCGGCGAGGAAACCGAGCAGGCGCTGCGAGCGTGCCGCCAATCGATGGCGGGCCATGCCCGACAGCGGCGCCATGCCGAGGTTGAAGCTGCGATAGCCTTGCGCGCGGCCCCACAGCATCAGCTCGATGAACAGGAAGTCCATGACGCCGCGCGGCGCATCGGCCGCATGCCGCATCAGGTCGATCGACAGCTCGCCGCCGGCGGCAGCCGGCCAGAGATTGGCGAAGGCCACCGGCGTGCCGTCGGCCGCCAGGACCAGGGCCAGCGGAAAGCGGCGCAGGTAGGTCTCGTCGAAGAAGCCGAGCGAGAAACCCTTCTCCGACCCGGCCTTGAGCGCGAGCCACTGGTCGGAGATGCGGTGCAGCGCCGGCAGCCACGGATCGATCGCGCCGGCCGCGACGTACTCGATGCGCAGGCCCTCGCGCAGCCCGCGATTGCGCGCCTGGCGCAGTTCCGCGCGCGTGCTCCCGTCCAGGCTGAAGCCGGCCAGGTCGACGAGGGCTTCCTCGCCGAGCTTGACCAGCGCGAGGCCGAGGTCGAGGTACGCCTCCAGGTCCTCGCGGCCGATCTGGTAGAACACGCAGCGCAGGTCGCGCTGGTCGGCCAGCTCGCGGAAGGCCCAGCGCAGATCCGCGCGATCGGCCGGCGTACCCAGCGGGTCGCCCATCGCGATCAGCGATCGGCCGGACTGGCGGAACATCAGCAGCCCGCTGCCGCTGGGCGCCGTCATCACGGCCTTGTCGCCGAGGTAGACCAGGTTGGCGTGACTGTGCGTGGCGTTGTCGATCAGCGGCTTGAGCGCATCGAGTTGCTGGTGGTCGGGCAGCGGGTCGCGGCGCGGCGCCGGACGCAGCAGCTGCCAGAGCGCGATCAGCGACAGCACCACCACCACCGCCAGCAGCGCACGCAGGGCCCGCGGCGCGTCGCCGCTGAGTTCGAACTGCCACCACAGGCGGTTGCGGTAGGGGACGTTGCGGTAGGCGAACAGCATCAGCCAGCCGGTGCCGAGCACGACCAGCGCCACGTTGCGCCACCAGACCAGGCTGAAGCGCGCCTCGAGCACGGCCGCCGGCCGCGAGAAGCGGCGGCGGTTGGCGATCAGCAGGACGGCCAGCGCGGCGATGGCCGCGATCAGCAGCGGCGGGTCGCCGCGCACCAGGGTGATCGGCACGCCGGCCGCCAGGACGCCCAGCGTCAGCAGCCAGGCGCCGTGGCTGCAGCGGCGGATGCCGAGCGCCAGCACCAGCAGGAACACGCCGAGCAGGCTGCCGAGCAGGTGCGACAGTTCCAGCAGCGGCAGCGGCGCGGCCACGACGGTTTCGTCGGGTACCGGCAGGGCGCCGGCGATCAGCAGCCAGGCACCGGCGGCGAAGACCGCGGCGGCCGTGACCGTCGGCACGACCGCACCGGCGAGACGCGAGATCCGCCGCGCCGTTCCGCCCAGGCTCCAGGCGGTCACGCCCGCCAGCGCCAACAGCAGCGGCAGCCCGTAGTAGACCAGCCGGTACGCGACGATCGAGGCGAGCAGGGCGCTGCGGTCGATCGCCGGCAGGGTCTGGATCATCGTCCATTCGAAGACGCCGAGGCCGGCCGGCACCGTCGAGACGACGCCGGCCAGGATCGCGATGACGTAGCTGCCGACGAAGCCGAGGAAATCCGGTGCGCCGGCCTCCGGCAGCAGCACGTACAGGGCGGCGGCGGCGCAGCACAGCTCCGCGGCGCTGACCACCAGCGCCACCACGGCGACCGAGCGTGACGGCAGCCGCAGCGACAGGCGGCCGATCGCCAGCAGGCGCGGCTCGCGGCGGAGCAGCGCCAGGCCGAGCAGCAGCAGTGCCAGGATCGCGACGCCCAGGCCGCGCCAGAACGCCGGGGCGCCCGGCAGCACCGCGGCCAGGTGGGCCGGTGCGGCCGCCAGCGTCAGGCCGGCCAGGGTCCAGGCCCCCAGCACGAAGGCCAGGCTCACCTGCACCGCGATCCGCCCGATGTCGGCCAGGCCGACGCCGGCATCGCCGTAGCCCTTCAGGCGTACCGTGCCGCCGGTGAGCGGCGCCAGGCCCAGGCTGTGCCCGAGGGCGTTGGCGACGAACGAGGTCGCCGCCAGCCGCGGCCAGGGGACGTGCTTGTCGACCAGGCGCAGCCCCTGCCAGTCGAACAGGACCAGCAGGGCGTAGCTGGCCAGCGTGAAGCCGAAGCCGAGAACGAGCGCGCGCAGCGGTACCGCGCGCAGCTCGCCCACCAGCTGGTCCCAGTGGATGTCGTGGAATTCGCGTTCCAGCGCGTAGACCGCCAGGGCCACGACGAGGATGCCGAGCACGCTGCGCAGATGCGTAGGCGAGAAGGGCGATTTCACGCGGCGAGAGGCGCTCGGTGTGCCGGCGGGCGGCGAGGTTCGCAGCGGATGCTACTGCGGGGCGAGGGCTTTGGCACGGCCGCCGTGACGCCGGCCCGGCGGCCGGTTCAGCTTGGCCCGGTTTCGAGCAGGGACTGCGACCAAACGGGAGTGCAAAGCGTCCTGGGTTTGCGCAGAATGCAGCCGTCCTCGATCGCGACCCCCGATCCGAAATGTTCCCCAATCCACCCCTGTTCCCGGCGTCGCCCGGCCGGCGCCCGCCGCGCCTGAGCGTCGTCGTGCCGTGCTACAACGAAGAAGCGGTGCTGGAGCAGACGCACTGCCGGCTCACCGCCGCCTGCCGGGTCTCGGCCGGCGACGACTACGAGATCGTCTACGTCGACGACGGCTCGCGCGACACCACCTGGACCCTGCTCGATCGCCTCGCGTCGGAGGACGCGCACGTGGTCGCGCTGTCGCTGTCGCGCAACTTCGGGCATCAGCTGGCCCTGAGCGGCGGCCTGTCGGTGGCACGCGGCGAGCGGATACTGATGATCGATGCCGATCTCCAGGACCCGCCGGAACTGCTGGCCGACATGATGCAGCGCATGGACGCCGGCGCCGACGTCGTCTACGGCCTGCGCACCGAGCGCGAGGGCGAGACCGCGTTCAAGAAGTCCAGCGCGCAATGGTTCTACCGCACGCTCAACCGCCTGACCGACGTGCCGATCCCGCAGAACGTCGGCGACTTCCGCCTGATCAACCGCCGCGTGCTCGACGCCCTGCTGGCGATGCCCGAGCAGCACCGGTTCGTGCGCGGCCTGATCGCCTGGCTCGGCTTCCACCAGGAGGCGCTGCCGTACGTGCGCCATGCGCGCGCGGCCGGCGAGACCAAGTACCCGCTGCGGCGGATGCTGCGCCTGGCGGCCGATGCGATCACCGGTTTCTCGGTCCGCCCGCTGCGGGTCAGCATCCTCTTCGCCGGCATCTCCTTCGCGGTGGCGCTGGCGATCTCGCTGTATGCGCTGCTGGCCTGGCTGGGCGGCAACACCGCCCGCGGCTGGACCAGCCTCATCATCATCGTCGCGCTGTTCTCGGGCGTGCAGCTGCTGTGCCTGGGCATCATGGGCGAGTACCTCGGGCGGATGTTCATGGAACTGAAGCGGCGTCCGCTGTTCGTGTTCCGCGAACTCAAGACCCGGGGCGGGCCCGGTGCGTCCGCGCCGGAGCGCCCACCCGTCGCCGCTGCCGACGTGCCGGTGACGGAGCAGCAGCCGTGAGGCGCGATACCGTCGTTCCGCGCCGCGCCCGGTCCCGGGACTGACCCGCGCGCATGGATCGCCTTCGAACGTCCGATACGTCCGGCTTCCTCAGTTTCCTGCACGTGTCCGCGCGCGCCCTGGCCGCCAGCCCGCTGGCGGCGATCCTGGGCCTGTACGCGGTGTCGCGCATCGCCCTGCTCGCCATCGGCGCACTGACGGTACTCACCGTCGACTCGACCGTGTACCTGGATACCGGTCGCTCGCTGCTGTGCCGGTGGGACTGCGGCTGGTACCTGGAGATCGTGCGCAACGGCTATTCGCAGCTCGCTCCGGCCAACGCGCCGGGACAGACCTCGCTCGCGTTCTTTCCGGTCTACCCGCTGCTCATCGAGGGCTTGGCCACGGTCGCCGGCATCGACGTGCTGGCCGCGGCGCTGACGATCTCGAACCTGTGCTTCGTCGCGGCCCTGGTCTACATCTACCGCTATGCGTGCCTGCTCGGCTTCTCCCGGCAGACCGGGCTGCTGACGGTGGCCCTGCTGTGCTTCGTGCCGCAGGGCTTCGTGTTTTCGGCGGCCTATACCGAGAGCCTGTTCCTGCTGCTGCTGGCGGGGGCGATGTATCACCTGCGCCGGGGCCATTTCCTGCTGGCGGGCCTGATGGCGGCGGTGCTGTCGGGCGTACGCGCCAACGGTGTGTTCTTCGTCTTCTTCGTGCTGTTCTGGATCCTCCGCACGTTCGGCTGGCAAGCCTTCCTGCGGCCCTGGCAGCGCCCGCAGCTGTTCGTGCCGGTCGTCCTGGCGCCGCTCGGCTTGTTCTGCTTCTGGGCCTACTGCTTCGCGATGACCGGCGACGCGTTTGCGCAGGCGTCCACCGTCGCCCATGGCTGGGGCTGGCGCTCGGACCTGCCGTGGCGCAACGTGCTGGCGCACCTGCTGACCGGCAACCTGGCCACCTACTGGGTGTTGTGCAGCCTCGGCGCGTTCGCCGCTTCGTTCCTGCTGCTGCGGCTGCGGCTGTACGAGGAATTCGGCTTGTGCCTGCTGATCCTGCTGCTGCTGTGGACCGGGCAGATCCCCAATTCGCTGCTGCGTTACACGATCGTGTTGTTCCCGATCGCGATCGGCCTGGCCCGGCACCTGGAAGGCCGCACGCTGGCGGCCGCCGTCGTGTTCTCGTGCTTCGCGTTGCTCAACGGATTCCTGATGACCGCATGGACACTCGGCAAGTCGATCACGATCTAGGTCTATGGCAGTCGCCGTGGCGGCGCTGGCTGCTGCTGGCGTCGATGCTGGTGCTCGGGAGCGGCTACATCGCCGCGTTCGTGTTCTTCCGGACGCACAGCGAGGACTTCGTCGCGCGCCAGATCGACGCACGGGCGCTCGACTACGCCTGCGCGAACCGGCTGTCGCCGCCGGCCGAGCTGCGTTTCGCATCGGGCAGCGCGGACCTGGCGTTGCTGGGCACGGGATGGAACCAGGCCGACACCGACGGCCTGTGGAGCCGCGATGCCGATGCATCCTTGATGCTGTGCGCACCGGCCGGACGCGATCTGCTGCTGGACCTTCGCCTGCACAGTTTCGTCGCGCGGCGGCACCCGGCGGTGGACGTCACGCTGCTCGCCAACGGAACGATGCTGGGCCAGTGGCGCACGCGTGTGGGGCAGAACCGGATCGACGAGCAGGTACGCATCCCCGCGACGCTCATCGGCGATGGCCGGATCAAGCTGACGTTCCGGGTCGACACGCCGGCCTCGCCGCGGGTCATGCGGACCGGACCGGACATGCGCCGGCTCGGCATCTTCGTTTCGCAGCTGAAGATCCTGCCGGCGCCCGAGCGCTGACACGCCCGCCGGAAACGGCGTTCCGCCGCGGCGTCCGACAACTCCTGCCGACCTTCACCGGCCCCCCTGCGGCGCCGGTCGCGCGGTCGCTACGGTGTCGGCGTCGTGGGTGGCCGGACCGTGTCGGCCATCGGCGAGAGCGGGTGGTCCTCCGGGCGGACCTGCTTCAACGGATCGAACGCGCCTGGCAGGTCGAGCAACGGGTACGGCGGCGGCGACAGGCGTCGCTCGCCGGCCAGCGCCACCGCGCGCGCATAGGCGCGCTGCAGCGCGACCGGACGCTCCAGGGCGGCGTACAGGCGCGCCTGCGCCCAGGTGATGCGCACGTCGGCATCGGCATAGGGCGCCAGCTCGGCCATCCGCGCCGACGCCTCGTCGATGCGGCCGGCGTCGATCAGCGCGTGGAGATACGGTTCGGCGATGGCGACCGCGTCGGCCGGTTCCGGATTGCCGCCGAGCGCCTGCAGGGCCTGGGCGTAGTGCCCGAGTCCGGTATCGACCGCTCCCCGTGCGACCGCGACCTCGGCGTCGGCGAGCAGGCCGTAGGCGCGGTGCCAGCCGTCCGTGTACTGGTTCAGCCAGGTCTGCAGGCCGGCGTTCTCGGCTTCGGCCTCGGCCAGGCGCTGGCTGCGGACCAATGCACCCAGGAGCACCAGCCGGTTGGCGAGGTAGACGTCGCCGGCGCTGTTCTCCAGCGCCGCGGTCGAGGCGAGGCGTGCCTGCGCGACCGCCTGCTCGGGCCGGTCGCGCAGCAGTACCAGCGCCGCGGCCACCGCTTCGGTTTCGGCACGCACGCCGGCGTCCGCCTCGGTGGAGGCGCCGTCGCGAATCGCCTGCAGCAGGGTCTCGGCCTCGGCCAGTGCGCCCTGCGCCGCCAGCACGCGGGCGCGGGCGAGCACCAGGTGCCAGCGCAGCCGCTCGTTGGCCGTCGCGGTCTCGGCCGGCCAGAACCGGTCGCTGGTCGCCCGGGCGGCCGCGGTGTCGAGCAGGCGCAGCTCCACCTCGCTCTTGAACAGGCGCGCATAGACCAGCTCCTCGCGGGCCGAATACGGTTCCAGGCCGCGCTCGGCGGCGCGCAGTGCATTGAGGGCCGCCGTGGCGTCGCGCCGGCGCATCTGGATCTGGCCCAGCGAGAGGTCGACGGTGGCGCTGCCGATGCTGTCGCCGGCCGCTTCCATCTCGATCCGGGCCCGGCCCAGGTCGGCCGTCGCTGCGTCGAGCTCGCCGACCATCGAGGCGACCATCGCGCGGCCCATGTAGGCATAGCCGAGCACGCTGGGTTCGCCGCCGCCGGCCAGCAGGTCGATCGCTTCGCTGTAGGCGGCCATCGCCGGGTCGGGCTGGTCGGCGCGCACGTGCAGCGCCGCGAGCGCGTTGAGCGCACGGGCGCGGGTCGCCACCGCCAGCGTGCCGGCGCCGCGGTCGAGCAGCTGGCGCAGGCGCTGTTCGGCGGCGCGGTAGCTGCCGGAGCGGATCTCCAGGTAGGCCATCAGCACGTCCACCTCGGGCGCAGCCGCCAGGTCCGGCGGCGCCTGTTCGATCAGCCGGGCCGCGGCCGCGAAACGCTCGCCGAGTACGGCCGCATGCGCGCGCTGCAGCAGCTCCTGCAGCGCGCGCGGCGGCGGGTCGCCGGCCTCGGGCGGCGTGTGGCCGAACAGGACCAGCAGGGCATCGCTGGCCTGGCGCCCGGCCAGCAGCACGTCACCCGACTGGGCCTCGACGACGGCCGGCGTGCCGGCGCGGACGGTCTCCAGCCGCACGTTCCACCGGTCCCCGGCCCGGCTCGCCTCGACCCGGATCGGCTGCGGCGCGGCGGCATCCGCGGTGGCGGCAGGGCGGCCGTCGCGCAGCAGGCCGACGACGCTCTCGCTGCTCAAGGTCGCCAGGCCGCCGTCGCGCAGCCGGCCGGCGACCAGGTCCATCAGGCCCAGCCGCAGCCAGTCCCATTCGCTCCCGGCCCGTACCTCGACCGGCAGCACCATCGCCGGCGCGGCGGCCGCCGGCAGGGCCTTCGTGGCCACCGCCGGCGGGGACGGGACCGGGGCGCGCAGGCCGGCGAGGCCGAGGCCGAGCAGCAGGCCACCGGCGAGCAGGCCGCCGGCCCAGTGGGCGGTCCGCCGTACCCGGCTGCGCGGCCGGCCGGCCACGGCCACGGCGTCGGCGGCTACGGCCACGTCCGCCAGGGCCGGGTCGGGAGGGGTAGCTTCGACGTCGGGGGTCGTGGGGGCGACCCAGCGATAGCCGAAGCGCGCGACCGTGCGGATGCAGTGCGATTCGGCAGCCGTGTCGCCGAGCGTGCGGCGGATCTTGAGGATCGTCTGCTCCAGCAGCTTGCCGCCGATCTCGGTGCGGCCCCAGACCGCGGCGACCAGCTCGTCGCGTCCGACCGCGCGGTCGCGCTGTTCGACCAGGTAGCACAGGCAATCGAACGCGCTGGCGGGCAGGTGCACCAGCGCGCCGTCCGCGCGCAGCTCGCGCGCTTGCGGGTCCAGGCGGAAGTGCAGGAAGCGACAGATCGGGGCGGCCATGCCCGTAGGGTAGCGCCCGGCGCATGCCGGTGCGGCGCCGCTTCACCTGAACCGCCGCGGTGACGGCCTCGCGACTACCGGCCGCGAACCGGCTGCGAACCATCGATGAACCTGCGTCGGCACCGTGTCCGGTAGAACGGGACGTGTGGCTGTGCGGCCAGGCCGCCGTCCGGCACGCCCCGTCCCCCCTTGCCGCGGAAGCGCCGATGAACACACCGATGCTCAAGAAGATGGTCCTGCTCTCGTGCGCCCTGGCCGCGCCGGCGTTGCCGGTCGCGATCGCCGCACCGGTCCGCTCCGACGATGGCATGCGCGATGTCCCGGTGCAGGCGGTGCCGCTGCATCCGGCCCCGAATGTCCGCAACACCACCGACGACGCGGCGCCGTCCCGCTACATCGTGCGTCTGGAGGCGCCTTCGGTGGCGGCCTACAACCGCGCCGTCGCGGCGATGCCCACCCTGCGCGCCGAGGGCATCGGCGCGATCCCCACGCGCCGGACCGGTGCCGGCCGCGAACGGCTCGACACCCAGGCGCCGGAGGCGCGCCGCTACGCCGACTACCTGCAGCGCGAGCAGGCGGCGGCGGTCGCGCGCATCGGCCGGGCGCTCGGCGCGGCGCCGACCGTGGCCCACGCGTTCTCGTATGCGCTGAACGCGGTGGTGATCGAGCTGACCGCCGACCAGGCGGCGCAGGTGCGGCGGCTGGCCGGCGTGGCCTCGGTCCAGCGCGAGCGCCGCTGGCTGCCGGCCACCGACGTCGGGCCCGGTTTCATCGGCGCGCCGTCGTTGTGGTGGGGACAGCCGGCGGCGCAGGACACCCTGTTCGCCAACGGCTTCGATGCGGTCGAGGGCATGGCCGGCGACGGCATCGTGATCGGGACGATCGACAGCGGCTACAACAGCGCCAGCCCGTCGTTCCAGGCCGTGGACGGCGATGGCCGGCCGATCGTCAATCCGCTGGGTGCCGGCGTCTACCTCGGACAGTGCGGCGTGCCGGGGATCAGCGACCGCGGCTGCAACGCCAAGGTCATCGGCGTCTACGACCTGATCAACAGCGGCTCGGCCTCGGCGCCGTACTCGGTCGAGGACCGGCAGGCGCACGGCAGTCATACCGCCAGCACCGCCGCCGGCAACCGGCGCCGGTCGCCGCTCGGCGGCGTCGGCATGGCCGGCGTGGCGCCGCGCGCCAACCTCGTCGTGTTCTACGCCTGCGGCCCGGCGCCGGTCTTCTGCCCGGAGTCCGCCACGGTCGGCAGCGTCGACCGGGCGGTCGCCGACGGCGTCGTCGACGTTCTGAACTACTCGCTGACCGGCGGCCTGTCGCCGTGGGACGACAACACCTCGCTGGCGTTCCTGGCCGCGACCGAGGCCGGCATCTTCGTGGCCGCCGCCGGTGGCAACACCGGCCCGGGCGTGCTGCAGTCGGCCGGCCTGGTCAACCACGTCGAGCCCTGGGTGACCACCGTCGCGGCCGGCTCGCACACCGGTGGCGCCACGTTCCAGGCGCGCCTGGACCTGACCGGGCCGGGCCAGCCGCCGGCGCCGACGCGCGGCATCGCGCTGACCGGGGCCGTACCCGGCACCGACCGGCCGGCGACGGGGCCCTTTCCCGCCACGACGCCGGTGGTGCTGAGTCCGCAGTTCAACGCTGCCGACCTGACCGGCAGCGACGGCTGCAGCGGCTACCCGGCCGGTACCTTCGCCGGCGCGATCGCCCTGGTCAGCCGCGGCACCTGCCCGTTCGCCGACAAGGTCGCCGCCGCGGTGAACGCCGGCGCGATCGCGGCCGTCATCGCCAACAACCGGACCGAAGGCACCTTCGTGCCGGACCTGTCGGCCGGACCGGCGACCGTGCCGGTGTTCATGGTCCTGCAGGAGGACGGGCTGGCGCTGGCGGCCTTCCTCGGTGCGCAGGCCGGCCGTGCCGGCACCGGCGCGATCCCGTACCCGCATGTGCGCCTGCCGACACCGGCGGACGTCCTCGGCACCTACAGCCTGCTCGGCCCGGCACCGGCCGTCGACGTCGTCAAGCCGGACCTGCTGGCGCCCGGCTCCTTCATCCTGGCCGCCGTCAACAACCGCACGCTGCCCGACGGCAACGGCAATCCGGTGCCGGGGCGTGGTGCCGATGCAGTGGGCATCCAGAGCGGCACCTCGATGGCCTCGCCGCATGTGGCGGGCGCGGCGGCGCTGCTGATGCAGCGGCATCCGGACTGGTCGCCGGCCGAGATCAAGTCGGCGCTGATGATGACGGCGCACGAGGACGGCCTGACCAAGAGCGACGGCACCACGCCGAGCGATCCGTTCGATCGTGGTGCCGGCCGCATCGATGTCGCGCGCGCGGCCCGCGCCGGCCTGGTGCTCGACGCGACCGGCGCGCAGTTCGCCGCCGCAGATCCAGCGTCCGGCGGCGATCCGGCCCGGCTGAACCTGGCCAGCATCCAGGACCTGGCCTGCGGATCGACGCGGCGCTTCACCCGCACGCTGCGCAGCACGCTGCCGGCCGCGCAGGGCTGGAGCCTGGCGGTGACCGGCGATCCGGCCCTCGTCGCCGGCATCGCCGCCGGTACGACCGGTTTCACCGTGGCGTCCCAGGCGCAGCAGGCAATCGATCTCGACATCGCCTGCGACCAGCTGCCCGCCGACGGCGCGGTGCGGTATGCGCGGCTGGTACTGACCGCCGCCGATCCGGCGTTGCCGGCCCTGCACCTGCCGATCGCGATCCGCGTCCCGCCGCCGCGCATCGCGGCGGCGCCGGCACCGCTCGGCCTGGTGCTGGCCGGGCAGCCCCAGGCGACGGCGGTGCTCACCGTATCCAACCTCGGCGGGCCCACGCTCGTGGTCGACCGGACTGTCAGCGGCACCGCGCCGTACGGGTGGGCGCAGCAGCCGATCCAGGACGACGGGACGCTGTACGGCTACGGCGACGCCGAGTTCATCGACCTGCCGCCGACCGCCAGCCACCAGTACAGCGCGGATGACTTCCTCGTCACCGGCCATGCGCCGGTCGACCTGGCGACGATCCAGATCACCGGCCACAGCCTGCAGCAGACCCTGACCAGCATGGGCCCGAACGCAGCGCTGCACTGGCGGATCTTCGCCGATGCCGGCGGCATTCCGGCCGACCATCCGGGCGGCAGCATCCCGCCGGTCTGGCACTTCGACGCGACCGCCGGCTCGCCGGGCGTCAGCGTGACCGAGGTGCGCAACTCGACCGGCCTGATGGTCGACGTGGCCCACCTCGATCTGGCGGCGGCCGGGCTCCACACCGCGCTGCCGCCGGGACGCTACTGGCTGATGGTCTATCCGACGGTGCCGTGCACACCGCTGTCGCCGATCTCCTGCGACGGCTGGAACTGGTCCGGCAGTACCGAGGGCAACGGCGAAGGCCCGGTCCAGCGCGCACCGTCGATTTCCGGTACCTGGACGCGCATCACGACGGTGCCCGGCCTGACGATGACGATCGAAAGCCGGCCGGCCTGTGCCGCACCTGCCTGGCTCGGCGCTACCGGGCTGCCGCTCGGCCTGGCGGCGTTCGCCGATGCCGGCGTGACCGTGACGGCGGGCGCGGCGGCACTGGGGGGTGTCCCCGCCACCGCCTACCTGTGCCTGCAGAGCAACGACGCGGTGACGCCGCTGCTGCCCGTCCAGGTCAACGTGCAGCCGTAGCCGGCGCCGTGAAACCGAGGCCGCGTCCCGGGTCGACCGGGGCGCGGTCTATCGGGGGGTGGAGGACATCCCCTAGCCGCCGGCGGCCGGTTCGCTGACGAAGCCGATCCGCGCGTGGCTGCCGTCGCAGAACGGCTTGTCGCCGCTGGCACCGCACCGGCACAGGCGCACGTCGGTGACGCGCGCCACCATGCGCCCGGTGCCGCTGACGATCTCGATGTTGCCGCGGACGTGAAGCGGACCGTTGGGCTGCGGCTCGATCGCCAGCGGCCCGTCGCGGGTGGCCAGCATCGCGGTCTGGCTGCCGGTCGGCGGCTCGCCGCTGGCGGCGAACGCGACCGCGTGGTGGCTGCCGTCGCAGAACGGCTTGTTCCTCGACGCACCGCAGCGGCACAGCGTGGCACGGAATCCGGCGGGTTCGCCGTCGATGCGCAGGTCGCCGCGGAACGCATACGGGCCGGCCTCGCGCACCGTCATCAGGTTCACCGGCGGTGGCGGCTCGTCGGGACGGCCGTCGCGGCGCGCATAGCGGATCGCGCCGGACGGGCAGGCATGCGCGATCTCGACCAGCCGCTCGACGTCGAGGGTGTCGGGATGGATCCACGGCCCCTGGACGTTGGCGAGGAACACGGTCGGCGCGCCGGTGACGCAGAAGCGGGCGTGGATGCAGCGCCGGCCTTCGTAGATCAGCGTGAGGTCGCGGCCTTCGATGTGCTCGATCGTGCCGGGTACCGGAGCCGCGGCGACGGGTGCCGCGACCGCTGCGACCGCGGCCGCCGGTTCCGGCGCGGCCGGTGCCAGCGTGCCGAGGTCGAACCCGGCCAGGGCACGCGCCGCGAGCGCGTCCAGCACGGCACTCGCCGCCTGTGTCCGCGCGGACGCGGGGAGCGGCAGTTGTCGGGCGGCATCGGCGAGCTGCTCGAACCGTTCGCAGAACATCCGGCGGGCCGCCGGTCCGGGCGGCAGGGCCGCGGCATCGCGCAGCGTGATGAACGAGACGCCGGCATTGCCGGCCACGCGCGGGGATGCCGGCAGCCGTGCGGCCAGCTCCGCCAGTGGCACGAAGGCATGCATCAGGCCCAGGGCCAGGTCCGCCGCCAGGGTCTTGTCCGCATCCGGCGCCGGCACGGCATAGGCATAGGCCAGCAGCCGCAGCATCAGCCCGTACACGCTGTTGGCGAGGTCCACCACCGCGGCCGCCGCGGGATCCTCGATCCAGACCCGGCCTTCGCGCTGCGGGCTGCGCAGCACCGGATTGGTGGCGGCCGGAAACGCGGGTTCGAAGTCCGGTGCTGCCGCGCGTGCGGCCGCGAGTTCGCGGCGGATGTCGGCGAACCGCCGGTAGTGCGATTCGGCCGCATGGGCGGCCGCGCCTTCGCCCTGCGTGACGATGGTATCGAATGCAGCCAGGGCGGTCCGGGAGCACACCACCCGCGCGATGCCGGGCAGTGCCGCTTCCGCAGCCGAGAGCTGCAGGGCCGGATCGCCGCAGAAGGTGGCCGCCTCGCCCCACTGGCCCACCATGTCGCGCAGGCCCTGGCCGATCGCGGCATAGAAGGTGCCGACCGTGTCGTAGTCCATCGGCATCGGCGTGATGCGGCGTACCGGCCGGTCGCGCACGAAGCCGTGCCCGGCCGCGAAGCCCTCGCCGTCGGCTTCGGCCGATCCGGCCGGGCGCTCCAGGAAAATGAAATGCTGCAGCGTGGCGGCGTTGAACGGCGCCAGCCTGACCACGACGCTGGCCGGCAGGGCGCCGGGGTCCAGCGGCAGGTTCAGGCGGCCGATGCGCGGCGCGCCGCCCAGGGCGGAGGTGATGTTCCACACCGCCACCAGATGGCCCATCTCCTCGATCGCCACCTGCACGATGGCGCGCCGCCAGCGGCGGGTGGCCGCGAGCTGGTCGGCGTCGAGGCCGTCGTCCTCGTCGGTCTTCAACGAGAAGGCCGCGTAGAGGTAGGTGCACATCAGGCAGTGCTCCAGCTCCGCCGCCTCGTACAGCAGGTGCAGGAGCTGCTCGCGACTGGTGATCGTTTGCGCGGAGGTGAGACGGACCATGCCTGGCTCCTGCGCCGGAGGCGCACGTGCATTGCTGGGAAGGTCGGTTGCCGTCGACGCGGATGCGGGCGGCGAGCCATGGTACGCCGCCGATGCGGCGGCGGACCAGAGCAGCGCTACGCCGGCAGGCAGCCCTCCTGCCGGCGAGCGTTCAGGCCGGCCGGTGGCGCCGTTCCAGTTCGGCGACGACGTCGGCCAGGACCAGGTCGCTGCCGTGCAGCAGCACCAGCAGGTGGAACAGCAGGTCGGCCGCCTCGGCGCGCAGCTCGCCGGGTTCGCCGGCGAGCGCCGCCAGGGCGGTCTCGACGCCTTCCTCGCCGACCTTCTGCGCCTGGCGCTTGCGTCCCTTCGCGAACAGGCCGGCGACGTAGCTGGTGGCCGGGTCGGCGGTGCGGCGCGCCGCGATCAGCGCCTCCAGCCGGTTCAACCACGGGTGTGCACCGCCGTCGCCGTCGAAGCAGCTGGCCGTGCCGGTGTGGCAGGTCGGCCCGGCCGGGACGGCCTGGCACAGCAGCGTGTCGCCGTCGCAGTCGGCGGCCAGCGAGACCAGGGCCAGTACGTGGCCGGAGCTCTCGCCCTTCTTCCAGAGCCGCCCGCGGCTGCGCGAGAAGAAATGCACCTGGCCGCTGGCCAGTGTCTGTTCCAGCGCGGCGCGGTCGGTGTAGCCGAGCATCAGCACGCGCCCGTCGTGGGCGTGCTGGACGATCAGCGGCACCAGCCCGTCGCCCTTGTCCCAGTCGATGCGTTCGGCGAGCGTGCTCACGTGCGCACCGTCAGGCCGCGCGCGGCCAGGTAGTGCTTGAGGTCGCCGAGGTGGATCTCGCCGCTGTGGAACACGCTGGCGGCGAGGGCGGCATCGGCCTCGCCGCGCTCGAAGACGTCGGCGAAGTGCGCCGGCGTTCCGGCACCGCCGGAGGCGACCAGCGGCAGGCGCGTCGCCGCGCGCACGGCGGCGAGCGGGCCGTGGGCGTAGCCGGCGCGCACGCCGTCGGCACGGATCGCATTGAGGACGATCTCGCCGGCGCCGCGCTCGCCGATCTCGCGGACCCAGCCGAGCAGGTCGCGGCCGCTGTCGGCGGCGCGGTCCGGCCGGCCGCTGTTGGCGACGACGCGCCAGCTCGCCGGTGCCTCGCCCGGCGCGTCGAGGTCGATGCCGACGACCACGCACTGGCTGCCGAAGCGGCCGGCGAGCGCGTCGATCAGCGCCGGCTGCGCCAGCGCCGGGCTGTTGACCGACACCTTGTCGGCACCGGCGGCCAGCACCTGCTCGGCGTCGGCGATCGAACGGATGCCGCCGGCGACGCAGAACGGGATGTCGAGCTCGGCGGCGACGCGCTCGATCCAGGCGGTGTCGACCCGACGTCCTTCGGGGCTGGCGGTGATGTCGTAGAACACCAGTTCATCGGCGCCTTCGGCCGCGTAGCGGCGCGCCAGCGCGACGATGTCGCCGACCACGCGATGGTCGCGGAAGCGCACGCCCTTGACGACCACGCCGTCGGCGACGTCCAGGCATGGGATCAGGCGGTACGCGAGCATGCGGCGATCTCTTCCAGGGCGAGGCTTCCGTCGAGCAGGGCCGTGCCGGCGACGCAGGCGGCGACGCCGGTGCCGCGCAGCGCGTCGACGTCGGCGCGATGGCGCACGCCGCCGGACGCGATCCAGTCCAGCTGCGGCCAGCGGCCGGCGAGCATGCGGTAGAGGACCAGGTTCGGGCCCTCGCCCATGCCGTCGTGGGCGATGTCGGTGCTGAGCACGTGGCGCAGGCCGCGTTCGGCCAGGTCGTCGAGCAGGACGGCGATGTCGGCGTCGCCGGTCGCCTGCCAGGCATCGACCGCCGGCCGCCAGCGGCCATCGCTGTCGCGCAGCAGGTCCAGTGCCAGGCACAGGCGATCGGGCCCGAAGGCGTCGAGCCAGCCGGCGAAGGTGTCCGGGTCGCGCACGGCGACACTGCCGACCACGACGCGCGCGATGCCCGCGTCGAGCAGGCGCGCGACGTCGTCGCGGCTGCGCACGCCGCCGCCGGCCTGCACCTGCACCTCGCCGGCGGCGATCCGCTGCAGCAGCGCCACCTGTACCGGGCGGCCGGCGCGCGCGCCGTCGAGGTCGACCAGGTGCAGCCACTGCGCGCCGGCACCGGCGTAGCGCGCCGCCAGCGTCTGCGGCTCGTGGTCGAACTGCCGGCTGCGATCGAAGTCGCCCTGGCGCAGGCGCACGACGCGGCCGTCGCGCAGGTCGATGGCGGGGATGATCTTCATCGGAGCGCAAAGAAGTTGGCGAGCACGCGGCGCCCGGCGGCGGCCGATTTCTCGGGATGGAACTGGACGCCGTGAACGCGGCCGTCGCCGACGGCGGACGCGAACGCGGTGCCGTAGGCGGTCGAGGCCTGCGTCGTCGCGCCGACCGGCGCGGCATAGCCGTGCACGAAATAGAACCAGGCATCCGCGTCGATGCCGTCGAACAGCGGCGCGCCCGGCGCTGCCTGCACCCGGTTCCAGCCCATGTGCGGCCAGCGCGGCGCGTCCGGCAGCCGGCGCACGCGTCCCGGCAGGACGCCGAGGCATTCGGTGCGGTCCTCCTCCGAGGCTTCGAACAGCAACTGCATGCCCAGGCAGATCCCGAGCAGCGGTTGCGCGAGGCGCGGGAGCAGCCGGTCGATGCCGCGTTCGCGCAGGCCGTGCATCGCATGGCCGGCGGCACCGACGCCGGGCAGGACGAGATGGCTGGCGGCGGCGATGCGCGCCGGATCGTCGCTGACCTCGGCCGCCACGCCGATGCGCGCGCAGGCCTGGCGCAGCGAGCCGAAGTTGGCGCCGCTGCCGGGGATGATGACCGCGCGCACCGTCATGCCAGCACGCCCTTGCTGCTGGGCACGTCGCCGGTGCCGCGCCTGAGCGCGGGACGCAGCGCCCGACCGACCGCCTTGAAGCAGGCCTCGATCATGTGATGGGTGTTCTCGCCGTGCACGCGCAGGTGCACGGTGGCACCGAGCGCATCGGCGAGGCTGCGGAAGAAATGCGGCACCAGCTCGGTCGGCAGCGTCCCGACCACCTCGCGCGGGAAGCGGCCGTCGAACACGAAGTACGGCCGGCCCGAGAGGTCGATCGCGGCCTCGGCCAGGCTCTCGTCCATCGGCAGCGTGAAGCCGTAGCGGCCGATGCCGCGCCGGTCGCCGAGCGCCTCGCGCAGCGCCTGGCCGAGTGCCAGCGCGCAGTCCTCGACGGTGTGATGCTCGTCGATGTGCAGGTCGCCGTGGCAGGCCAGCCGTAGCGCGAAGCCGCCGTGCACGCCGAGCTGCTCGATCATGTGGTCGAGGAAGCCGATGCCGGTGGCCACCTCGGGCCGTGCCGTGCCGTCCAGGTCGATCGCCACGACGATGCGCGTCTCCCGCGTGGTGCGCTCGACCCGCGCGGTGCGTGGCGCGTCGAGCAGTGCGCGCGCGATCGCCGGCCAGTCGCCGTCGGTGCCCAGGCGAAGCCCGCGGATGCCGATGTTGCGCGCGAACTCCAGGTCGGTCTCGCGATCGCCGATGACCGCGCTGCGGGCGCGGTCGAGCGCGCCGTCGACGAGGTAGTGGCGGACCATGCCGGTGCCGGGCTTGCGCGTGGGCGCGTTGTCGGCGGGCCGGTGCGGGTCGATCAGGACCTCGCGAAAGCCGACGCCCTCGCTGGCCAGGATGTCCAGCAGCAGCTGCTGCGGGCCGGCGAAGTCGGCCTCGGGAAAGCTGGGCGTGCCCAGGCCGTCCTGGTTGCTGACCATGACCAGCGCGTAGCCGGCGTCGATCAGGCGCCGCAGCGCCGAGATCGCGCCGGGGACCAGCCGGAACTTGGCGTAGCTGTCGATCTGCTCGTCCGGCGGCTCGGCGATCAGCGTGCCGTCGCGGTCGACGAACAGGATCTTCGGTGCACTCATGCCAGCGCCTCCAGCAGCGCCTCGTTCTCGTACGGACTGCCGACGGTGATGCGCAGACAGTCGTCCAGGCCCGGCTGCGCCGAGACGTCGCGCAGCACGATGCCGGCGGCCAGCGCGCGCTCGAGCGCCGCCGGGCCGTCGTCGAAACGGGCCAGCACGAAGTTGGCCGCCGAGGGCCAGACCCGCCGCACGCGCGGCAGCCGCGCCAGCGCGTCGGCCAGCTGGCCGCGTTCGGCGACCAGGGTGGCGATGCGCGCGTGCGTGCGCTCCAGCGCCGCCGGTTCCAGTGCGGCGACGGCGGCGGCGACGCACGGCAGCGGCAGCGGATACGGCGCGGCGATGCTGCCGATGAAGCGGGCCACGTCGGCATGCGCGATCAGGCTGCCGATGCGGGCGCCGGCCAGCGCGTGCGCCTTGGACAGCGTGCGCAGCACGACCAGGTTGTCGTACCGGTCGAGCAGGGCGGTCGCGCTGGGGATGCCGGCGAACTCGATGTAGGCCTCGTCGACCACCAGCAGCGCGCGTCCCGCCAGGGCCTGGGCGAGGTGGCCGATCGCGTCGTGGTGCAGCTCCCCGGTCGGGTTGTTCGGCGAACACAGGATCACCAGCTTGGTGTCGGCGTCCGCCAGTGCCAGCAGCCGGTCCGGATCGAGCGCGAAGTCCGCCTCGGCGCGCAGCGCCAGCGTGCGGTACTCGGCGCCTTGCAGCTGCGCACCGATGCGGTACATGCCGAAGCTCGGTGCCAGCCCGACGACGTTGTCGCGGCCGGCGCGGCAGAAGCCGCGCAGCAGCAGGTCGATCGCCTCGTCGCTGCCGCGGCCGGTCCAGAGCCGGTCCTCGGCGACGCCGTACAGCGCTGCCAGGTCGCTGCGCAGCGCCAGCGGCTGGGGATCGGGATAGCGGTTGAAGCCGGTCGGGCAGCCGTCGCCGGACCACGGCGACTCGTTGGCGTTGAGGCGGATCGTGCCGACCAGGCCGCTTCGGCGAGCCGAGGCGTACGGCTGGAAGCCGGCCAGGTCCGGGCGGACGCGCGCGAGCATGTTCATGCGCCGACCGCCTGCGCACGTCCGAGTGCGGCCAGGCGCAGGTCGACCGCGCGCGCGTGCGCCTCCAGCGATTCGGCGCGGGCCAGCACGGCGGCATCCGGCCCGATCGCGGCCAGGCCTTCGGCGCTCAGTTCCTGCACGTAGACGCGGCGCAGGAAGCTGTCGACGCCGACGCCGCTGTAGGCCCGCGCGAAGCCGAGCGTCGGCAGCACGTGGTTGGGTCCGGCGCAATAGTCGCCGAGCGTCTCCGGCGACCACGGGCCGAGGAAGATGCTGCCGGCCGCCGACAGCCGCGGCAGCAGGGCCCGCGCATCGCGCGCCTGCACGATCAGGTGCTCGGGCGCGTAGCGCTCGGAGACCTCGACGGCTTCGGCCAGGTCGCGCACACGGATCAGGCGTGCGTGCGCGAGCGCGGCCTGGGCGATCGCGCGGCGTGGCAGCGTCGCCGCCTGGCGCGCCACGGCCGCCTCGACCTCGTGCAGCAGGCGTTCGCTGGGGCTGACCAGGACCACCTGCGAGTCGGCGCCGTGCTCGGCCTGCGCGAGCAGGTCGGCGGCGACGAAGGCGGCATCGGCGGTCTCGTCGGCGATCACCAGGACCTCCGACGGGCCGGCCGGCAGGTCGATCGCCGCGCCGTCCGGATCGGCGGCGACCTCGAGCTTGGCCTGGGTGACCCAGGCGTTGCCGGGACCGAACAGCTTGTCGCAGCGCGGAACGCTGGCCGTGCCGTAGGCGAGCGCGGCGATCGCCTGGGCGCCGCCGAGCTTGAACACGCGATCCACGCCGCACAGGCGCGCGGCGGTGAGGATGACCGGGTCGGCGCGCCCGTCGGCGCGCGGCGGCGTCGCCAGCACGATCTCCGGGCAGCCGGCCAGCCGCGCCGGCACCGCCAGCATCCAGACCGTCGACGGCAGCGGCGCGCTGCCGGCCGGCACGTACAGCCCGACCCGGGCGATCGGGCGGATCAGCTGCTCGCAGCGCACGCCCGGTGCGGTATCGACACGCAGCGACGGCGGCACCTGCGCGGCGTGGAAGCTGCGCACGCGGTCGATCGCGCGGCCGATCGTCGCGCGCAGGGCCGTGCCGACCTCGGCCTCGGCGGCGGCGAACTCGGCCTCGTCGACGGCGAAGCGTGCCAGCGTGCAGCCGTCCAGCCGTGCGGTCAGCTCGTGCAGGGCGGTATCGCCACGCGCACGCACGTCGGCGAGCAGCGCGCGTACCTGGTCCAGTTGCTGCGGATCGCGGACCTGGCGCGGGCGCGCCAACGCGGCCTCGCGCTCGGCCTCGCCGAGAGCCGACCAGTCGAACCTCTTCATGCCAGCATCCGCTCCACGTTCAGTACCATCAACCCGCGCGCACCGAGGCGCTTGAGATCCTCCAGGTGCTGCCAGTCCAGCGCGCCGCTGCACAGCGCCTGCACGGCGATGTCGTCGGGCAGTCCGTCCAGGCTGAGCACGCTCGGCGATTCGCGCACCGGCAGCAGGCGCGTGATCGCCGCCAGCGCGGCGCGCGGTGCCTGCAGCATCAGCAGGCGCGCGCCGTCGCTCGACTGCGCGCCTTCGATGCGCGCGCACAAGCGCTCGACCTGCTCGGCCTTCGCGCTGCCCAGCGGATGCGGGCTGGCGGCGAGCACGGCCTCGCTGTGCAGGATCGCGACCAGCTCGTGCAGCTGGTTCGCGGCCAGCGTCGCGCCGGAGGAGACCAGGTCGCAGATGGCGTCGGCCTTGCCGAGCCGCGGCGCGATCTCGACCGAGCCGCTGAGCACGACGATCTCGGCGCGGATGCCGTTGACGGCCAGCCAGTCGGCGAGCAGGCCCGGATACGACGTGGCGATGCGCAGGCCGTCCAGCTGGGCCGGCACGGTTATCGGCCCGCCGTCGGTCACCGCCAGCGACAGCCGGCAGCCGCCGAAGCCGAGCGCCAGCCGTTCGGCCGGCGCGTCGGTGCCCGGGAGCGCCGTCAGGCGCTGCTCGGCCAGCACGTTGCGGCCGACGATGCCCAGTTCGCAGCTGCCTTCCATGAGCAAGCCGGGGATGTCGTCGTCGCGCACCAGCAGTACGTCGATCGGCAGGTTCTCGCCGTAGAGGAACAGGCGGTCGCGGCTGGCGCGGAACGAAAGTCCGGCCCGGCGCAGCAGGGAGAGCGAAGTCTCGGCCAGGCGGCCGGATTTCTGCACCGCCACGCGCAAGCGGTCGCGTGCGATCGTCACGATGGCGTCCTCGCCGGCGTGGCGCCGGCGGTCGCCGCGGGCCGGTCGAGCCCGAGCCGCTGCGCCGCCAGCCGATAGCCGCCGGCGCCCTGCTCGAGGCAGCGCGCGACACGACCGATCGTGGTGACGCTGACGGAGGTGTTCTCGTGGATCTCGCGGTAGGGCTCGCCCGCGATCAGGTGCGGGACCACGCACCAGCGGTCGCGCATCGCCTCGCGCTCGGCCGGCGTGCACAGGTCGTCGAGGAAGGCCCGCATTTCCTCGACGCTGCGCAGGGCCAGGAGGGCTTCGCAGAGCGAGCGCTCGGCATGCCCGGAATCGAGCGAGGGTTCGGCCTGACGTCGTTTCATGGGTGTAATGTATTAGCGCGTTAATACATTAGACTAGTCCTCGCAGGTAGCCCGGTCAAGCGGCGTGTCGGCATCGGGTTGCTCGTCCCGCGGGACGCCAAGCGGGCGCCGGCGCGCCTGGCACCTAGACGAACGGGCCGCGTGCGCGCTTGCGGACGGTCCTGGCCGCGGCACCGGCCAGCTCGCGGAACTCCCGGGCCATGTGGGCCTGGTCGGCATAGCCGCCGTGCGCGGCCTGGTCGGCCAGTGCCGTCGCATCGGCCTGGATCGCCGACAGCGTGTCCTGGAAGCGCAGCAGGCGCAGGTAGGTGCGCGGCGGCAACCCGACCGCGTGCTGGAACCAGCGCTGCAGGCCGCGCATCGACCGGCCGCTGCGCCGGGCCAGGTCGGCGACCGATGCCGAGGCCACCACCGCGCGGCCGATCGCACGATCGGCCGGCGCCACCGCCGCGTCGAGCGCGGCGCCGATCGCATCGGCGTCGCCGGCGTCGAGCGCGTGGAACAGCGCGACGGTGCGGTCGGGCAGGCCGGCGGCGTCGAGCGCGATCCAGTCGTTGAGGAAGCCGCGGCAGGGACGGCCGCCGAGGGCATGCCAGGTCCACGGCCACAGCCGCAGGCCGACGAAGGCAGCGTCGCCGCTGAAGTGCAGCAGCGCCGGCCGGTCGATCAGGCCGGCGACGAACACCGCCGGCTGCGCACGTCCCCAGGTCGAGCGGCCGTGCAGCCGCCGGATGACCTCCACGCAGCCGTCCGGCGTCGCGCTGTGCTCCACGCCGGCCGGGGCGGCGCCGTCGCCGCGGAGTGTCCAGAACGTCTTGGCCAGGTCGCCCAGTCCCGGCAGGGGAATCTCCGCGTACTCCATCGCCAGCTCCGGTTGTCGTGTTCGTTCAAGCGCCGCCGGTCGCGCGGCGATACCGTGCGCCCTTCTTGACCGGTGGGAGTCCCGAGATGAAGAGCGTACTGGCAATGGCCCTGGCTTGGAGCGTCGCTGCGGCAATCCCGGCGGCTGCCGCCGGCGGCGCGGCGATCGACCAGTTGGCCTGGATGAGCGGCACCTGGGGGGCGGAGAAGGACGGCCGCTGGACCGAGGAGCACTGGACCGCGCCGCGCGGCGGCCTGATGCTGGGCGTCAACCGCACCGGCGCCGGCGACGCGGCGCGTGGGTTCGAGTTCCTGCGCATCCAGGCCGGCAGCGACGGCGTCCTGAGCTACTGGGCCGCGCCGGCCGGGCAGGCGCCGGTGCCGTTCCGCCTGACGGCGAGCACCGCCGACAGCGTCACGTTCGAGAACCCGCAGCACGACTTCCCGACCGTCATCACCTACCGGCGCGAAGGCGATCGCCTGCAGGCCACGATCGCCGGACCGGGCGGCGCGAAGGCGATGAGCTGGACCTGGCAGCGCCGTTGATCCCGCCCACCGCCGCGTGCTGCGCGCCGATGCGGGAAGCGCGGCGCGTGCGGCCGGGCGCCGTGGCGCGGTCAGGCGCCAGCCGCGTCCTGGCCGTTGCCGCGCGCCAGGCGGCTGTGCCGGATGCTGTAGCCGAAATAGACCAGCAGCCCCAGGCCCATCCAGATCAGGAAGCGCTCCCAGGTCGCCCACGGCAGGAACGACAGCAGCCAGATCGAGAAGCCGATGCCGACCAGCGGCACGAACGGCACCCACGGCGTGCGGAATGCGCGCGGCAGTTCCGGGCGCCGGTGGCGCAGCACCAGGATCGCGCCGCAGATCACCACGAAGGCGCTCAAGGCGCCGATGTTGACCAGCTTGGCCAGGTCGCCGATCGGTAGTAGCCCGGCGGCGATCGCGGTCAACACGCCCAGCACCAGGGTCGGGCGGTACGGCGTGCCGTAGCGCGGATGCACCTTGGCGAACCAGGCCGGCAGCAGGCCGTCGCGCGCCAGCGAGAACCAGATGCGGGCGGCGGCCAGCATGAACGCGAAGACGACGCTGATGATGCCGGTCACCGCGGTCACCGAGATCGCCACGCTGACCCAGGTCAGGCCGATGCTGCCGAACGCGTGCGCGACCGGCGCCTCGTTGTCCAGCGTCGAGTAGTGCGCCACGCCGGTCAGTACCAGCGAGATCGTCAGGTACAACGCCATCGAGATGCCGAGCGAGAGCAGGATCGCGCGCGGCAGGTCGCGCTGCGGGTCCTTGGCTTCCTCGGCGGCGGTGGTCAGCGTGTCGTAGCCGAACACCGCGAAGAACACCACCGCGGCCGCCGCGACGACGCCGTGCCAGCCGTAGTGGCCGACGCCGGCGGCATCGACGACGCGGGCCGGGACGAACGGCTGCCAGTTGGTCGGATCGATGTAGAACGCGCCGACGCCGATCACCAGGGCGACGCCGATGATCTTGATCGCAACGACGATCGTGTTGAGGCGCGCGCCCCACTCGGTGCGCAGGGTCAGCAGGCCCGCCACCGCCAGGGCGACGGCCGCGGCGACCACGTTGAAGACACGCCCCTCGCCGGTGCCGAGCGCGCCCTGCGCCCAGACCGGCAGCGGCATTCCCGCTGCGTCGAGCAGCGCCTGCAGGTAGCCGGACCAGCCGCTCGCGACGGCGGCGACGATCAGCGCGTACTCCAGCAGCAGGTCCCAGCCGATCAGCCAGGCGACGAACTCGCCGAGCACCGCGTAGCCGTAGGTATAGGCGCTGCCGGTGACCGGGATCAGTCCGGCGAACTCCGCATAGCACAGCGCCGCCGCGGCGCTGGCGATGCCGGCGATCAGGAACGCGATCGCGACCGCGGGTCCGGCGTTGACGGCCGCCTGCTGGCCGGCCAGCACGAAGATGCCGACGCCGATGATGCCGCCCAGGCCGATGCTGGTGAGCTGCCAGACGCCGAGCACCCGCCGCAGGTCGCGGCGCTGGCCGAGTTCGGCCTGCAGTTGTTCGACGGTCTTGTGACGGCCGAGCTGTTCGATCAGGCGCATGCGGATTCTCCCCGGGTGATCGGCCGATCATAACCGTCGCTGCCGGGCGGCTGTGCGGCGCCGGCGGATGCACGCGATGGCCCGATTCGCTAGAGTCGTTCGCATTGCAGCGCAGCAAGTCCGTCCATGCCCCGCATCCTCGTCTTCCAGCATGTCGCCGCCGAGCCGCTCGGCACGCTGGACCCGCTGATCCGCCGCCGTGGCCATCGCATCAAGTTCGTCAATTTCGAGCGCGATCCCGATGCCCGTCCCGACATCGACCGCTACCGCGGCCTGATCGTGCTGGGCGGGCCGATGAACGTCGAGGACCAGGCACGCCGGCCGCACCTGAAGACCGAGCTGGCGGTGATCGAACGGGCGCTCGCGCAGGGCAAGCCGGTGCTCGGCATCTGCCTGGGCGCGCAGCTGCTGGCGCACGTGCTCGGCGCCGGCATACGGCGCAATCCGTCGCCGGAGATCGGCTGGTACGACCTGGCGACGACCGACGGCGGGCGCCGCGATCCGGTGACCGGCGCGCTCGGCGCGCATGCGGCGGTGTTCCAGTGGCACAGCTACACGTTCGACCTGCCGGCGGGTGCCGAACACCTGGCGCGCACGCCGACCTGCGAGAACCAGGCATTCCGCTACGGCGCTGCTGCCTATGGCTTCCAGTTCCACCTGGAGATGGACGGCGCCTTGATCGAGCGCTGGCTCGGCCTGCCGGAGTATCGCGACGAACTGGTGGCCGCGCGCCTCGGCCACGGCCCGGACGAGATCCGCACGCTGACCGCGTCGCGCATCGATGCGATGCAGGCCTCGGCCGACACCGTGTTCAACGGCTTCCTCGACCTGATCGGACGCCCCGCGCGGCGCATCGTGCTGCCGTCGCGCTAGCGTGCCCGCGGCGCGCCGGGACCGGCCTCAGTAGATTTCCGCCACGCAGCAGCGCAGGCTGCCGCCGGCGGTCTCGATCGTCGCCAGATCCACGCTGCCGATCGACCATCCCCAGCCGGCCAGCGCCGCGCGCTGGCCCGGCGTGAGTGCATCGGCGGCGCGTTCGCTCATCCACACGCGCTGCGGCGTCAGGCTGATCGCATTGCCGGCATAGGCGCGCTTCTGCGCCGCGTCGATGAACACCGCCCGGCCGCCGTAGGCACGGGCGATCGCGTCCGGTACGGCCGGATCGGCGAAGCCGTCCGGCGCGATGATCGCGCTGCGGCCGGCCAGCAGCGCGAGCACGACATTGGTGTGGTACTCGCCGGGGGCCAGATCGAAGCAGAACATCAGGCGCAGGCCGAAGGCGGCCTGCATCGCCCGTGCGCCGGCCCGGTCGCAGCGCTCGGACAGGCCGCAGTAGCCGATGCCGCGTGCGCGGTCGATCACCAGGGCGCCGGTCAGCTCGGCGACGAAGGATTCCTGCGACAAGTCGATCGTGCGATAGCCGAGCAGGCCGGTGAAGAACGCGCGGATGTCGGCACGCCCGGCTTCGCGCCGGCGCACCGCATGGCGCATGCGGCCGACGATCAGGCGACCCGGGACGGTGGCGAAGACATTGTTCGGGAAGATGCCGTCCGGGCAGGCCGGATCGCCCGGAAAGCACAGCGTCGGCAGGTCCGCGCCGATGCGGCGCGTCAGCCCGGCGTGCTCGGCCAGGGCGCGCAGCGGGTCGGGTGCGGCCGACAGGTCCATGTAGCGATTGTCGCGGGCCGACTCGGCGGCCAGCGAGAAATCCGCCGGCGCGACCGTGAACGCGGCGCGTGCGGTCGAAGGGCCGCGCGGCGGAAAGCGCTCCTCGTCGAACGCGGCGAGGAAGGCGGCCGGGTCGGTGAGGATCATGCGCCGGCCGCCACCTCGCGGTAGCGGAAGCAGCCGGTGACGTGGTCGTTGACCATGCCGGTGGCCTGCATCATCGCGTAGCAGATCGTCGTGCCGACGAAGCGGAAGCCGCGCTTCTTGAGCGTCTTGCTCATGCGGTCGGAGGCGGGCGTGCTGGTCGGCGCCTCGCGCATCGTCTTCCAGGCGTTGACGACCGGCGTGCCGTCGACGAACGACCACAGGAACGCATCGAGGCTGCCGAACGCCTCGATCGCCTCCAGCGCCGCGCGCGCGTTGTCGCGCACCGAGTACACCTTGAGACGGTTGCGCACGATGCCCGGGTCGGTCAGCAGCTGCTCCAGTCGCGCATCGCCGAGCCGCGCGCAGCGCGCGATGTCGAAGCCCTCGAACGCGCTGCGGTAGTTGTCGCGCTTGGCGAGGATCGTCCGCCACGAGAGGCCGGCCTGGGCGCCCTCCAGGCACAGGAACTCGAACAGCGCGCGGTCATCGTGCAGCGGCACGCCCCACTCGGTGTCGTGGTAGTCGCGCTCGATGTCCGTATGCATCGCCCATCCGCAACGGACCGGACCGTCGGCGGCCATGGTGGGCCTCAGGCGCTGACCTGGCGGATCCAATCCTCCAGGTTGTAGTAGTTGGTGACGCGCGCGATCTTGCCGTCGCGGATGTCGAAGAACGCGCCGCCCGGCAGCACGTAGGCCTGACCGCGGGCCGGCGGCAGGCCTTCGTCGGCGACCAGGTACTGGCCGTGCACGACGTACTCGGCCGAGGCGTTGCGGCCGTCCTCGCTGGCGCACACGACGATGTTCTCCAGGCGTTCGCGGTAGCAGCGGTCCATGCGCGCCAGGAACGCGCGGAACGTCGCCTTGCCGGTCTCGCGGCCGCCCTGGTTGATGTCGTGGGCGACGTCCTCGGTCAGGTGGCCCAGCATGGTCTCCCAGTCGGCACGGTTGAACGCCGCGTAGTAGTCGCGGATCAGGTCGGTGGTCGCGGACATCGGCAATCCTCGTGGAAGGTCGGCAGGTATCATAGGCGATCCCCCCGGCCCGCCATGCGACGTATCGCCGTGCCCCGTCCTGCCTCTCGCGCCTGGCTCGCGCTCGTCGTGCTCGCGCTGATCTGGAGCTACAACTGGATCGTCATGAAGCAGGCGATGGCCTATTCAGGCCCGTTTTCGTTCTCGGCGTTGCGCTACCTGCTCGGCACGCTGGTGCTGTTCATCCTGCTGGCGGCCCGCGGCGAGTCGCTGCGGCCGCCGCCGCTGCTGCTGACCGCGGCGATCGGCCTGGCGCAGACCACCGGCTTCCAGGCCTTCGTGCAGTGGGCGCTGGTCGACGGCGGCGCCGGCCGGACCGCGCTGCTGGCCTACACGATGCCGTTCTGGACCGTGCTGCTGGCCTGGTGGCTGCTGGCGGATCGACCCTCGGCCCGGCATGGGGCCGGGATCGCGGTCGCTGCCGCCGGCCTGGTGCTGGTGCTGGAGCCCTGGCACGGCCTGGGCACCGCCCAGAGCGCCTGGCTCGCGATCGGCGGTGGACTGTTCTGGGCGATCGGCGTGGTGTTGTCCAAGCGGCTGTTCGCGCGCGGCGGGGTCAGCGCGCTGTCGCTGACCGCCTGGCAGATGGCGTTCGGCAGCGCCGGCCTGGTCGTCGTCGCGCTGCTGGCGGACGAGCGCAGCTACGATTGGACCGGCTACTTCGTCGCCGCCGTCGCCTACAACGCCGTGCTCGCGTCGGGTCTGGCCTGGGTGCTGTGGTCCTACATCGTCGAGCGCCTGCCGACCCACGTGGCCGGCATGACCAGCCTGGTGATCCCGGTGCTCGGCATCGGCTTCGCCTGGTGGCTGCTCGGCGAGCGCCCGGATGCGGCCGAAGCGGCCGGCATCGTACTGATCTGCCTGGCGCTCGCGATCGTCAACCGGCGTCCGCAACCTCAGCCGCGGTAGCCGATGCCGCGCGCCATCAGCGCGGCCAGCAGCGGCAGCAGCGCGACCAGGTGCAGCTCGACCAGCACCAGCAGGCGGACGCGCCGCTGCTGGTCGGCCGGGATGCGCCAGCCGGTGTCTTCCCGCTGCAGGCGGCGCCAGCGCAGGAACGCGCGCGTCGGCGCGATCGACAGCAGGCCGATCAGCACGAACAGGCTGATCTTGGCGTGGAACACCGGATTGCCGAGGAAGAACGCCGCCGGCTTGGCGCCGAAGAACAACCGCCCGGCGCCGCTCGCCAGCACGGCGATGGCGGCGATGAAGTAGCCGATGTCGATGCGGGCCAGGAAGGCCGGATCGGGCGGCGTGTCCCTGTGCCGGAGCAGCAGGTATTCGCAGAGCAGGTAGCCGGCCAGGAACAGGATGCTGGCGTAGTGGGCGTAGGCGAGCAGGGCATCGGTCCACATGCGGGCGGGCCTCTCAGGACATCCAGGGCAGGTGATCGAGGTCGACGTTGCCGCCGCTCAGCACGATGCCGACGCGCCGGCTCGCGAACGGCTCGGGGTTGCGCAGCACGGCGGCGAGCGCGATCGCGCTCGACGGTTCGACGACGATCTTGAGGCGTTCCCAGATCAGGCGCATCGCGGCCACGACCTCGGTGTCGCTCACCGGCAGGACCTCGACGGCATGGCGCTGCAGCAGCGCGAAATTGATCGCGCCGAGCAGGCCGCGCAGGCCGTCGCAGATCGTCGCCGGGACCAGGTCGCTCACGCGCTGGCCGGCGCGCAGCGAACGGAACGCGTCGTCGGCGCCTTCGGGCTCGGCCGCGAACACGCGCGCGGCGGGCAGCAGGGCGTGCGTGGCGATCGCGGTGCCGCCGATCAGCCCACCACCGCCGATCGGTGCGACCACGGCGTCGAACGGCCCGTGCTCGCGGATCAGCTCCAGCACGGCCGTGCCCTGGCCGGCGATCACGCGCGGGTCGGTGTAGGGATGGACCAGGGTGCCGCCGGTCTGCGCGGCCACGTGCGCGGCGGTGGCCTCGCGCGCGGCCATCGTCGGCGCGCACGAATGCAGCGTCGCGCCATAGGCGGCGATGCCGGCGAGCTTGGCCGCCACCGCGCCTTCCGGTACGACGACGTGGGCGGGAATGCCGCGCGTGCGCGCCGCCAGTGCCAGCGCGGCGCCGTGGTTGCCGGAGGAATGCGTGACGACCCCGCGCCGGGCCTCCTCGTCGGTGAGCGACCACACCGCGTTGCAGGCGCCGCGGAACTTGAAAGCGCCGACCCGCTGGAAGTTCTCGCACTTGAAGACCAGGCGGGCGCCGGCCAGTGCGTCGAGACTGGCCGAGCGCAACACCGGCGTCGCCGCGACGAACGGCGCGATCCGGCGGGCGGCGTCCTCGACGGCGGAGAAATCGGGAAGGGCGTCGGACATGGCGCGCGGATGGCAGCGGGAGGGCGGGGACGATACACGCCGGTGCATTTCACATGCTAGTGTGGCGGCCGCCGATCGGGGCGGACGCGGCGCCAGCGCCGTGCGCCGGCCGATCGCATCGTCCGCGGCCGATCGCTGCCGCGGCCCCGTTCCGCGCCGCCGCCGCCATCCCATGTCCGCTCCCGCCCTTGCCGTCCGCCTCGCCGATTACCAGGCGCCCGCCTGGCGCGTAACCGATGTCGAGCTGGTCTTCGATCTCGATCCGGAGGCGACCGTCGTCGAGGCCTGTCTTCGCGTCGAGCGGGACGCCGGCACGGACGCCGTGCCGCTGCGCCTGGACGGTGAATCGCTGGAGCTGCTGGCGCTGGAGGTCGACGGCGGGCCGCTGCCGGCGGAGCGCTGGCGGCTGGACGAGCGGTCGCTGACGCTGCTGGACCTGCCGGCGACCGCGACGGTCAGGACGCGCGCGCGCATCCGGCCGGCCGCCAATACCGCGTTGCAGGGGCTGTACCTGAGCGGCAGCGCCGCGGCGGGCTTCCTGCTGACGCAGTGCGAGGCGGAAGGCTTCCGCCGCATCACCTGGTTTCCCGACCGGCCGGACGTGCTGGCGCGCTATACGGTGACCCTGCGCGCCGATCGCGCGCGGTTCCCGGTGCTGCTCGCCAACGGCAACGCCGCCGGTGCCGGCGATGCCGGCGGCGGCCGGCACTGGGCGCGCTTCGTCGATCCGCACCCGAAGCCGAGCTACCTGTTCGCACTGGTGGCCGGCCGCCTGGAGCGGATCGAGGACACGTTCGTGACCGCCGAGGGCCGCCGCGTCGGCGTGGTGGTGCATGCCGAGGCCGACGCCATCGCGCAGTGCGGCTGGGCGCTGGACTGCATCAAGCAGGCGATGCGCTGGGACGAGGCGCGTTTCGGGCGCTGCTACGACCTGGACGCCTTCCACGTGGTCGCCACGCACGACTTCACGATGGGCGCGATGGAGAACAAGGGCCTCAACATCTTCAATTCCAAGTACCTGCTGGCCGACATCGAGCAGGCCACCGACGACGATTTCCGCCATGTGCTGGCCGTGGTCGGGCACGAGTACTTCCACAACTGGACCGGCAACCGCGTCACCTGCCGCGACTGGTTCCAGCTCAGCCTCAAGGAAGGCCTCACGGTCTATCGCGAACAGGAGTTCGAATCGGACGTCGCCTCGCGCACGCTGCGGCGCATCGAGGACGTGCGCACGCTCTGGCGCGCGCAGTTCCCGGAGGACGCCGGCCCGCTGGCGCATCCGGTGCGGCCCCTGCACTACAGCGCGATCGACAACTTCTACACGGCCACGGTCTACGAGAAGGGTGCGGAGATCGTTCGCATGCTGGCCACCGCGCTCGGCCGCGAGGGCTTCCGCCGCGGCCTGGACCTGTACTTCAGCCGGCACGACGGGCGGGCGGTGACGATCGAGGATTTCCTCGCCGCGCTCGGTGCCGCCACCGGTCGCGACCTGGCGCCATGGCTGGCCTGGTACGCGCAGCCCGGCACGCCGGAGCTGGTCGCCAGCGGCCGGCATGACGCACAGGCGCAGCGCTATGCGCTGACGCTGCGCCAGCGCACGCCGGCCACGGCCAACCGCCCCGAGGGGCAGGCGCTGCCGCTGCCGGTCGCCACCGCGCTGTTCGGCCGCGACGGCCGGCGCCTGCCATTGCGTGCCGATGCCGCTTCGCCGCCGGTTTCCGACGACGGGGTGCTGCTGCTCGACGGGGCGGAAGCGACCTGGCAGTTCGAAGGCGTCGCCGAGCCGCCGGTGGTGTCGCTGTTGCGCGGCTACTCGGCACCGGTACGGCTGCACCAGGACGTCGCTGCGGCGGACCTGGCCCTGCTGGCCCGCCACGAGGACGACGGCTTCAACCGCTGGCTGGCGGTGGACACCCTGGGCCGGCGCCTGTTCGCCGACATCCTCGCGGGCACCGCGTCGCCGGCAGCGCTGCCACTGTGGACCGATGCGATCGCCGCCGTGCTCGGCGACGACGGCATCGATCCGGCGCTGGCTGCGGAGCTGTTGACGCTGCCGGATGAAGCGACGCTGTCCGAAGGCCGGGTGCCGGTCGATCCGGAGGCCGTGCACGTCGCGCGCGCGCGGCTGGAAACGGCGCTGGCTACCGCGCTGGAGCCGGACCTGCTGCGGTGCCTGGACCGGCCGGTCGCCGTGGCCTCGCAGGCCATCGATGCCCCGGCCCAGGCGCGCCGGCGGCTGCGCAACCGCTGCATGGCGCTGCTGGCGCGCGCCGCGCCGACCCACCTGGAGCGCGTGCGGCTGCAATGGCGCGAAGCGGTCAACCTGACCGACCGGCTGGCGGCCCTGGCCTGCCTGTTGCAGGCGGAGGCGCCCGATGCGCCGGCCGCCCTGGACGATTTCGCGACGCGTCACGCCAGCCAGCCGCTGGTGCTCGACAAGTGGTTCTCGCTGCAGGCGACCGCCGCGCGCGACGATGCGGCCGAGCGGGTGGCGGCCCTGACCACCCATCCGGCGTTCCGCTGGGAGAACCCGAACAAGGTCTATGCGCTGCTGCTGGCGTTCGCGCTGCGCAATCCACGCGGTTTCCATCGCGCCGATGGCGCCGGCTACCGGCTGATCGCCGAATCGATCACCCGCGTCGACGCGCTGACGCCGCAGGTGGCGGCCCGCCTGGCGACCAGCTTCGGTGGCTGGCGCCGGTACGAGCCGGTACGGCGCGCGCAGATGCGCCACGAGATTGAACGGCTGCGCGCCCGCCCCCATGTATCGACCGACTTGGCCGACATTCTCGATCGCAGCCTCGCCTAGCGCGCTTCAGCGCCGTGTCGGTGTGCATCGACTATGATCGGACCGCTGCTCGCGGAGGTGCACCATGATCCGACTCTTGCTTGCCTTGGCCATCGCCCTGCTGGCCGGCTGTGCGACGACGCCCAGCTACACGTACTACTACGGCGACGGACCGGAAGGCGCGGTCGACGCCAGCGGCGACTACTACGCCGGCGCGGCACCGTCCGTCTACGTCGGTGGCTATGGCGGCTACGGCTATGGTTGGGGCGGCTATCACGCGTGCCCCTATCCGTATGCGTTCGGCGCCTGCTCGCCGTACAGCTGGGGTTTGGGCTATGCCGGTTGGGGCTACCCGGGCTGGGCCATGGGCTATCCGGGCTGGGGTTACGGCTACGGCGGCTGGTGGGGCGGCTATCCGTGGGTCTACCACGTGCCGCACCGCGGCCCGCGCCGCGACGAGGGCATGATCGAGCGCGAGCGGGTTCGCCAGGCGGGCTACACCCGCGACCCGGCCGGCACGTCGGGCTGGGTCTCGTTGCCCGATGCGAACGCCGCCACCGGCGAACGCGGCTTCAACCGCAGCCAGGCGCCGGCTTACCGGGAACGCTCCACGATCTCGGCGCCGCCCGAAGCGCGTCGTGTGCAGCGCGCGCCGATGTGGGACAACGACGGCAGGACCGGCCGGGTGATCGGCCCCTCGTCGGCGCCAGCCGCGATGCCGCGGCCGCAACCGCGGATCCAGGCACCGCCGCCGATGCGTTCGGCGCCCGCGCCGGCCGTGCGTTCCGCACCGCCGCCGGCCCCGCGCTTCGAGTCGGCGCCGCGCGGCAAGCGCGACTGACGCCGGCGTGACCGGTACCGCGGCGGTATCGCCGCGAAGGACTTCGACGCCGCGGGAGCGATCCCGCGGCGTTTTCGTTTGCGCCGCGGGTTATTCGCCCAGCGCCTCGCGCATGAACTCCGGCAGGGCCAGCGCGGCCTTGTGGATGTCGGCGTTGTAGTAGCGCGTGGCGAACTGCTTGGTCGCGGCGCCGCGTTCGCGGAAGCCGGAAAGGTCGGCGCCCTTGCGCGCCATCGTGCAGCTCCACCAGCCGGTCGGGTAGCACGGCTGCGGGAACGGCAGCGTCTTGACGGCCTGGAAGCCGGCGCTGCGCATCGCCATCCGCATCGACTTGATCAGCTCCAGGTGCGCCAGCGGCGACTCGCTCTGCTGCACCAGCAGGCCGGCCGGGCGCAGCGCCTTGAAGCAGCTGGCGTAGAACGCGGCGTTGAACAGGCCCTCGGCGGGGCCGACCGGGTCGGTGGAATCGACGATGACCAGATCGACCGATTCGGGCTCGCAGTCGGCCATGTACTTGATGCCGTCGTCGAACTTGAGTTCCGCGCGCGGGTCGCCGTTGGCTTCGCACAGTTCGGGGAAGTACTTCTCCGCCAGGCGCGTGACGCGCTCGTCGATCTCCACCTGCACCGCGTGCTCGACTTCCTCGTGGCGCAGCACTTCGCGCAAGGTGCCGCAATCGCCGCCGCCGATGATGACGACGCGCTTGGCGCGGGCATGCGTGAACAGCGCGGGGTGCGCGATCATCTCGTGATAGAGGAAGTTGTCGCGCGCGGTCAGCATCATGCAGCCGTCGATGACCATCAGCTTGCCCCAGTCCGTCGAGTCGTAGATCTCGATCGTCTGGAACGGCGTCTTCTCCGCATGCAGACGCTCGGTCACGCGGAACCCGATCGACGAGCCGGACGGCTCATAGGCTTCGGTGAACCAGTTCGATTCGGTGCTGGACATGATGTGGTCTTCCGGAAAGGGAGGGTGGAACGGGTCGAAGGCGCGCGATTGTAGCGATTCGCGATTGCCCGTGGACACGCGGCGCCGGACACGCGCTGACACGGTGGCGACCGTACAATAGCCGCCCCCGGCCGTCAGGCCGTCTCCCGGACATCGGACCTGCCCCGCATGACGACGCCCTTCAGCATCGAAGACGCCCGCCATACCTACTCGATCCCGCACTGGAGCGAAGGCTATTTCGACGTCGGCGCGGGCGGCACGGTCCTCGTGCGTCCACGCGGTGAAGGGGGGCCGGCGCTGGATCTGCACGAGGTCGTGAACGCCGCGCGGGCGCACGGCTGCCGGCTTCCGCTGCTGGTGCGCTTCGCCGACATCCTGAACGACCGCCGTGCCCGGCTGCAGGCCGCCTTCCGCCGCGCCATGGACGAATGGGACTACGCCGGCGGCTATACCTCGATCTATCCGATCAAGGTCAACCAGCAGAAGAACGTGGCCGGCGAACTGGCCGCCAACGGCGCGGAAGGCTTCGGCCTGGAAGCCGGCTCCAAGCCGGAGCTGATGGCCGTGCTGGCGCTGGCGCGCCACGGCAGCATCGTCATCTGCAACGGCTACAAGGATCGCGAGTACGTCCGGCTGGCGCTGATCGGGCGCAAGCTGGGCCTGGACATCTTCATCGTCGTCGAGAAGCCCTCGGAGCTGCGCTACGTCATCGAGGAGGCCGCAGCGCTCGGCGTGGAACCGCTGCTCGGCGTGCGCATGCGCCTGAAGAGCCTGGGTGCCGGCAAGTGGCAGAACTCCGGCGGCGACAAGGCCAAGTTCGGCCTGACGCCGCGCCAGCTGCTGACGCTGATCGACGAGCTGCAGGCGGCCGGTCTCTCGCACACGCTCAAGCTGCTGCATTTCCACATGGGATCGCAGATGTCGAACGTGCGCGACATCGCGCGCGGCATGCGCGAGGCGGTGCGCTACTTCGTGGAGCTTTCGCAGCTCGGGCTGCCGATCCGCTACATGGACGTCGGCGGCGGCCTCGGCGTGGACTACGAAGGCACGCGCTCGCGCTCGGACTGCTCGATCAACTACGGCCTGGACCAGTACGCCTCGAGCGTGGTGGGCGCGCTGGCCGAGGCCTGCGCGGCCAACGGCCTGGCGCCGCCGCACGTCCTGACCGAGTCGGGCCGTGCGCTGACCGCCCATCACGCGGTACTGGTCGTCAACGTCAGCGAGATCGAGCAGGCACCGACCGGTGCCGTGCCGCCCGAGCGCGAGGACGAGCCGGCCGTGCTGCGCCGGCTGCGCGAAGCGCACGCCGAGATCGGCCTGCGCCCGGCGACCGAGCTCTATCACGAGGCGCAGTACCACCTGTCCGAAGGCCAGTCGCTCTACGCGCTGGGCCAGCTCTCGCTGGCCGACCGCGCCCAGCTCGACGACCTCTACTACGCGATCGTCAACGCGGTGCGCGAGCGCCTCAAGCCCGACGAGCGCTCGCACCGGCAGGTGCTCGACGAGCTCAACGAGACGCTGGTGGACAAGTATTTCGTCAACTTCTCGGTGTTCGAGTCGGCGCCGGACATCTGGGCGATCGACCAGGTGTTCCCGATCGTGCCGGTCACCCGCCTCGATCGCCGGCCCGAGCGCCGCGGCGTGATCGCCGACCTGACCTGCGACTCGGACGGCCGCATCGACCGCTACGTCGATGCCGACGGCATCGACGTCAGCCTGCCGCTGCACGCGGTCGAGGACGGGCAGCCGTACCTGCTGGGCCTGTTCATGGTGGGTGCCTACCAGGAGACGCTCGGCGACATCCACAACCTGTTCGGTGACACCGACGCGGTCAACGTCAAGCTGGACGGCGAGGTCTATGCGTTCACCCACGTGCGCCGCGGCGACACCACCGACCTGATGCTCGACTACGTCGGCTACGACCTCGGCGATCTGCGCCAGGCCTACCGCGACAAGCTGGCCGCGGCCGGCCTCGACGCCGGCGAGGCGGCGGCGCTGGAGGCGGCGCTGGAAGCGGGCCTGACCGGCTACACCTACCTGGCCGAAGACGCCTGACCGCGGACGGCGGCATTCCGGCTTCTTCCCAAGGATCCTCGATGAGTGAACTGAAAGCGGGTTTCGTCGGCCTCGGCGCCATGGGCCACCCGATGGCCGCGCACCTGGCCCGCGCCGGGCTGCTGCAGGCGGTCTGGACGCGCACGCCCGAAAAGGCCCGGGCGGCCGCGGCCGAATGGGACCTCACGCCGGCGGCCGACCTCGCCGACCTGGCCGCGCGCTGCAACGTCATCGCCCTGTGCGTACCGGCCGACGCCGACGTCCTGGCCGACGTCGCGGTCATCGCCCGGCACGCGGCGCCGGGTACGATCGTGGTGGATCATTCGACCGTCTCCTCGGTCACCGCGCAGGAGGCCCGCCAGCGGATGGTCGCGGCCGGCGGCGACTTCGTCGACGCGCCGGTGTCCGGCGGCGTCGAGGGCGCGATCAACGGGCGCCTGTCGGTGATGGTCGGCGGCGACGAAGCGGCGGTGGCGCGGGTCCGGCCGCTGCTGGACTGCTATGCGGCACGGATCAGCCATCTCGGCGGCAGCGGCGCCGGCCAGAACGCCAAGGCGGTCAACCAGGTGCTGGTGGCCGGCATCGCGGCGGCGGTCTGCGAAGGGCTGGCCCTGGCCGAGAAGCTCGGCCTCGACGGCGAGACGCTGATTCCGACGCTGGCGGCCGGTGCCGCCGGCAACTGGTTCCTCGACAAGCGCGGCGCCACCTTGCTGCGTGACGAGTTCTCGGTCGGCTTCAAGCTGGCCCTGCTGCACAAGGACCTGAAGATCGTGCGCGAACTGGCCCGTTCGGCCGGTACCGATCGCAGCGTCATCGAGAAGGCCCTGGCCGACTACGCCGTGCTGATGGCGCAGGGGCACGGCGACGAGGACATCTCGGCGCTGATCCGGCTCAAGCGCCGGCCGGGTGCCTGAACAGCCTGCGTTCGTCCTGCATCAGCCGCCAAAATTATGTGACAGAATTCACACTATTTCGGCATCCAGAGGGTTCAGTCATGGCCGTCCGTTCACGCGGGTGGGGTCGTATCGTCCTGGGAATCGGTCTGGCCTGGGCGACGGCAGGGCAGGCGCAGCTGCCGTCCGACCTGGCCCTGGTGCCGGTGGTCACCAGCGGGCTGGTCAACCCGACGGCCATCGCCAGTCCGCGCGACGGCAGCGGTCGCATGTTCATCCTGGAGCGGTCAGGCCGCATCCGCGTACTGAACGCCGCCGGCACGCTGCTGTCGACGCCGTACTACACGCGCGACGTCAACACCGGTGACGTCGAGCAGGGCTTGCTCGGCATCGCCTTCGATCCGTCCTTTGCGAGCAACGGCACGCTGTACATCGTCTACGGCGGCACGCCCGCCGAGCAGCGCGGACTGATCCTGCGCCGGCTGGTCGCCTCCGATCCGGCGGCCAACGTGTTTTCCGGCAGCCAGGCGCAGGTGCTGCGGGTGCCGGAGCTGAGCTACAACCACAACGGCGGCGACATCCATTTCGGCACCGACGGCCATCTGTACTGGAGCATCGGTTCCGGTGGCGGCGAGCCGGCCGACCACGCGCACGCCCAGGCGCTGGGCGACCTGCGCGGCAAGATCCTGCGCCTGGACGTGCGCAATCCGACCGGATCGGCCTCGGCCGGCATGTGTGGCGCGACGCAGGGGCAGTCTGCGCAGTACTCGATCCCGGCCGGCAATCCGTTCACCGGCACCGGGCAATGCCGCGAGGTCTGGCTGTACGGCCTGCGCAATCCGTGGCGCTTCAGCATCGACCGCGCCACCGGCGACCTGTGGATCGGCGACGTCGGTGTCAATCGCGAGGAAATCGACCGCTACGTCGCCGGCGGCAACCGCAACTTCGGCTATCCGCGCTGCCAGGCCAGCCAGTACTACCCGCCCACCGGCAGCAACGACTGTCCCGCGGCGACGGGAACCGCGCCGCCGCTGTTCGAGTACCCGGGCGGCCAGAACCTGCGCTGCGCGGTGACCGGCGGCCTTCGCTATCGCGGCTCGATCGCCGGCCTGCGCGGCATCTACGTGTTCGGCGACTCGTGCTCGAGCGAGATCCTGCTCGGCACGCAGGCGGGCAGCGGCAGCTGGTCCTACGCGCCGTTCCCGTCCGGCATCCCGGTGGGCTACGGCACCGTCGCGGCGTTCGGCGAGGGCGAGAACGGGCGGCTCTACGTGGTCGACCATCAGGATGGACGGATCTTCCGGCTGTACTCCTCGCAGGAGAACGAAGACGTCGTCTTCATCTCCGGGTTCGAGTAGACCGGTATGATCGGCGGGCCGGCATCGCCCCGCGATGCCCGTCACACTTGTATCCATCCGCGATAGCGTCGGCAGGAGGGGAGGCGTAGAACCGATCTGCCGATCGTCGCCCCGACTGCGAGTCCGCCTGATGCGAATGTTTTCGTGGGTCCTGCTCTGTTCGACCGCGCTTGTACCGTTTTCCGCCGTCCAGGCACAGACGGTTCCCGCGGACCTGGACCTGGTCCAGGTCACCAGCCA
Source organism: Dokdonella koreensis DS-123 (assembly GCF_001632775.1). Taxonomy (NCBI): domain Bacteria; kingdom Pseudomonadati; phylum Pseudomonadota; class Gammaproteobacteria; order Lysobacterales; family Rhodanobacteraceae; genus Dokdonella; species Dokdonella koreensis. The sequence continues at coordinate 3,963,843 of NZ_CP015249.1, read as the reverse complement.
GGTCAGCGCACCGGTCGCGATCCGCGCGCCGCACGACGGCAGCGGCCGGGTGTTCGTCGTCAGCCAGGCCGGCTCGATCCGCATCATCAAGGACGGCACGCTGCTGCCGACGCCGTTCCTGTCCGTGCCGGTGAGCTACGGCGGCGAGAGCGGCCTGCTGGGCCTGGCGTTCCATCCCAACTTCGGCCGGCCGGGCCAGCCGCACAACGACGAGTTCTACGTCGCCTACAACCGCGCGTCGGGTGAGCCGCGGCTGGGCTCGTCGCCGGACGTCGCCGTCGCCCGCTACACGGTATCGGCGGGCAATCCGGACGTCGCCAACGCATCCGGCACGCTCGTGCTGCGGGTCCCGGACATCGCCTCCAACCACAACGGCGGCGACATCCACTTCGGTCCCGACGGCTACCTGTACATCGCCACCGGTGACGGCGGCGTACAGAACGACACCAATGGCTTCGCCACCTGCCTGTGGAAGAAGAGCAGCGATACCAACCCCGCCACCTGCGGCAGCGGCACGCCGACCTACTTCCTGATGGGCAAGATCCTGCGCATCGACGTCGACACCCGCGGAGGTACCGTGAGTGCCGAGATGTGCGGCTCGAGCGGCATCGGCACGGCCGAGTACTCGATCCCCACCGACAATCCGCACGTGGGGACCACCAACACCTGCGACGAGATCTGGTTGCACGGCTTCCGCAATCCGTGGCGCATGAGCTTCGACCGCCAGACCGGCGACCTGTGGATCGGTGACGTCGGCCAGGGCGGCCGCGAGGAAATCGACCTGCGCGTGAACGGCTCGACCGAGCCGCTGTTCTACGGCTGGCGCTGCATGGAAGGGACCGCGGTCTTCAATTCGTCCAACGTCTGCCAGCCGCCGATCCCGAGCCACGTCCTGCCTGTCATGGAGTACACGCATGCCGGCGGCCGCTGCGCGATCACCGGCGGCTTCCGCTATCGCGGGCCGATCGTGCCGTTGCGCGGCATGTACATCTTCGCCGATGCGTGCACCAGCGAGATCTTCGTCGGCAAGCCCAATGGCAGCGGCGCGTGGACGTACACGGTCTGGCGCGACGACGCCAACGGCTACGGCACCTACTCGGGCTTCGGCGAGGACGAGGCCGGCAATCTCTACGTGGCACACACCTCCGGCAACCGCGTCTACCGCTTCGAGAGCAAGGAAACCTCGGACGACGTGATCTTCGCCACCGGCTTCGAGTGAAGCGTGGCGGATACCGGCGACCGGCGTGGTCTCGCACGCCGGTCCTGCAGGATGCTCCGCAGCCGTCGCGATGGACGGCATGGTTGATCGACGGAGAAAGCTCATGCGCAATACGATCCGACTTCTCGCGGCGTCGCTCATCGTGGCCGCGGGCGGCGCCGCGGCCCAGGACATCCCTGGCGTCACGCTGACCCAGATTCCCGGCTCCTACATCTCGCCGGTCGCGGTCCGCGCGCCGCACGACGGCAGTGGCCGCCTGTTCGTCGTCAAGCAGGGCGGCGAGATCCGGGTGATCAAGAGCGGCGCGATGCTGCCGACGCCGTTCCTGACCGTTTCGGTCAATTTCAGCGGCGAATCGGGCCTGCTGGGCCTGGCCTTCCATCCGAACTTCGGCAAGCCCGCGCTCGCGCACAACGACGAGTTCTACGTCTTCTACACGCGGCCCAACGGCGATCCGCGGCTGGGCGCGACACCGGACCAGGTAGTCGCGCGCTACACCGTGCCGACCCCCGATGCGGACGTCGCCAACCCGGCCGGGACGATCGTCCTGCGCATACCGGACCTGGCCGGCAATCACAACGGCGGCGACATCCATTTCGGCCCCGACGGCTATCTCTACATCTCATCCGGCGACAGCGGCGCGCAGGGCAATCCGTACCAGTTCGCCGAATGCCTGTGGAAGAAGCCGGCGAGCAGCGGCAGCGCCTGCGGCGCGACGGGTGGCACCCAGTACTACCTGCTCGGCAAGATCCTGCGCATCGACGTGGACACCCGCGGCGGCGCGGTCGGCGCCGAGATGTGCGGATCCAACGGCATCAGTCCGGCCGAATACTCGATCCCGGCGGGCAACCCGCATGCGGCCACCAGCAGTACCTGCGACGAGATCTGGGCGCACGGCTTCCGCAATCCCTGGCGCATGAGCTTCGATCGTGCAACCGGCGACCTGGTGATCGGCGACGTCGGCCAGGGCACCTACGAGGAAATCACCGTGGAGCCGGCCGGCGTCGGCGGTGGCGACCACGGCTGGAGCCGCTGCGAAGGGCGGCACTACTACGACGCGTCCGGGTCGGGCACGACCTGCCCGGGCACCACCGGCACGATCGCACCGGTGATCGAATATGCCCACGGCGAAGGCTGCGCGGTCAGTGGCGGCTATGTCTACCGCGGACCGGCGACGGCGTTCCACGGCACCTACTTCTACGGCGATTCGTGCTCGAGCCGGCTGTGGTACGCCACCGCGTCGGGCCCGACCTGGGACACCGGCGGCATCCAGATGACCAGCCCGGCCAGCGGCAACATCTACGGCTTCGGCGAGGACGAGGCCGGCAATCTCTACATCGCCCGCTCGAACAGCACGATATGGCGCATCGACATCGAACTCGGCGACGCGATCTTCGCCGACGACTTCGAGTAGCGCGTCACGGCGGCGGGCGCGCTCGCGCCCGCCGGCCCAGTGCGTGTCATCCATCCCGAGTCAGGCTGGCGTTCCTGCGCGCGCTTGGGACAAGAAAGCGCGAGGACGTGGACGTCGGTCCACGTCCGGACGATGCGCGGTCCCGGGCGCGGCCCGCTGGGCTGGCCCTGAGAAGCCGCCAGCGTGCGCTGCGCGGCTGGGCCTGACGGCCAGTCAGCGGAATGACACGCCCTACTGCGCGTTTTCCTTCAGCGCGATCGCGTTGATGCCGTTGTCGGCGAGGGCGCGCTTGGCGTCTTCCAGCTCGCTCGCGCTCGGATACGGTCCCAGGCGCACGCGGTTCCAGGTCTTGCCGTTGATCGCGACCGGCTGCACCTGGGCGACGAAGCCGAGCAGGGCCAGCTTGGCCTTGACCTCGTCGGCGGCACGGGCGTCCGGATACGAACCGGTCTGCAGCATGTAGCGCACGCCCGGCGTGGCGGTCGCAGCCGGCGCGGTGGCACTGGGCTGCTGGGCCTGGGCGGCCTTGGCCTGCTGCTCGGCCCGGGCCCGGGCGGTCAGTTCCGCGTCCGGTATCACGACTTCCTTTTCCGGGAGCACCTGGTAGAAGTCGTAGGTCTTGCGCGGCTTGCCCTTGCCGTCCTCGGCGATGCCGGCATCGCCCGCCCGCGGTGCGGTGGCCTCGGGATTGGGCTGCGGCAGGTTCTGCTTGCGCAGCAGCGGCGCCCAGTCCTTGCCGAGCACGACCAGCATCAGGCCGATGCCGAGCAGCATGCCCAGACCCACCCAGACCCAGACCGGCCAGGCCGACCGCGACGAGCCGCGCGTGGCCTGTTTTCCCTTCCTGCGTGTTGCCATTACATGGTCTCCGGGGCCGACAGGCCGAGCAGGTCGAGTCCGTTAAAGAGCACTTGGCGCGTGCCTTCGGCCAGGCCGAGGCGCGCATCGCGCACGTCGGCGTCCTCGACGATGAAGTGGTGCGAGTTGTACCAGGCGTGGAACGCCGTGGCGACCTCGCGCAGGTAGTGGGCGAGCAGTTGCGGGTCGAGGTTGGTCGCGGCCGCCTCGACGACTTCGGGGTAGCGCGAAAGCTCGACCAGCAGAAGCTGCTCGTGGGTCTCGACCAGGCGGTCGAGCCGGGCCAGGCCGTTGTCGCGGTCCCAGGCGATGCCGCGCTCGGCCAGCTGCCGGCGCACGCTGCACACCCGCGCGTGCGCGTACTGGATGTAGAACACCGGGTTGTCGTTGGTCTGCGCCCGCGCCAGGTCGATGTCGAACACCAGCTGCGAATCGGTCTTGCGGGCGATCAGGAAGTAGCGCGTCGCGTCGCGGCCGACCTCGTCGATGAGGTCGCGCACGGTGACGTAGCTGCCGGCGCGCTTGGACAGCTTCACTTCCTCGCCGCCACGCATGACCGTGACCATCTGGTGCAGCACGTACTCGGGCCAGCCCTTCGGGATGCCGGCGTCCAGCGCCTGCAGGCCCGCCCGCACGCGCGTGATCGTCGAGTGGTGATCGGCACCCTGCTCGTTGATGACGCGCTCGAAGCCGCGCCGCCACTTGTCGACGTGGTAGGCCACGTCGGGAACGAAGTAGGTGTAGCTGCCGTCGCCCTTGCGCATGACGCGGTCCTTGTCGTCGCCGAAGTCGGTGGTCTTCAGCCAGAGCGCGCCTTCGTGCTCGTAGGTGTGGCCGGCGGCGATGAGGTCGCGCACCGTCGCCTCGACCTTGCCGTCGCGATAGAGCGAGGATTCGAGGAAGTACACGTCGAAGACCACGCCGAACGCGCGCAGGTCCAGGTCCTGCTCGCGCCGCAGCCAGGCGACGGCGAAGCGCCGGATCGCTTCCAGGTCGTCGCCGTCGGCGGTACCGCTCACGTCCTGCCCGTCCGCGTGGACCGTGGCGCCGGCCATGTAGTCGCGGGCCACGTCGAGGATGTAGTCGCCGCGATAGCCGTCCGCCGGCCAGGCCGGATGGTCCGGCTCGATGCCCTTGCAGCGCGCCTGTACCGACAGCGCGAGGTTGGTGATCTGGGCGCCGGCGTCGTTGTAGTAGAACTCGCGGGTCACCGCCCAGCCGTTGGCGTCGAGGACGCGGGCCAGGCTGTCGCCGACGGCGGCGCCGCGCCCGTGGCCGACGTGCAGCGGTCCGGTCGGGTTGGCCGACACGAACTCGATCTGCACCCGGCGTCCACGGCCACTGTCGTTGCGGCCGTAGGCGGTGCCCTGGGCCAGGAGGGTGCGCAGCTGGGCCGTATAGGCCGCGCCGTCGAGGACGATGTTGATGAAGCCGGGGCCGGCGATGTCCACGCGTGCCACGCCTTCCCGGGGGGGCAGGGCCGCCGCGATCGTCGCCGCCAGGTCACGCGGCTTGGCGCCGGCCGCCTTGGCCAGCAGCAGGGCCGCATTGGTCGCGAAATCGCCGTGGCCGCGGTTCTTGGTGCGCTCGACGACGAAGTCGGGAAGGTCGCCGGCGGGCAACGAGCCCCCGGCCTGCAGGGCGGTCAGCGCCTGAAGGATCCAGTCACGCAGGTCTTGTTTCACGATGGGAGCCGTTCGAAAAAGCGGGCCTATTGTAGGCCAGCGCGCCGCGATCGCGGTCCTGTGGATAAGTCTGTGGGTGGATGAGGACAAGCCGGTAAATTGGCGCGCCTTCGCGCGGCCGGCATCGCCGGCCTGGCTAGATTTCAGTATAAAAACATATTGTTTTCAATTGCCTGTAGGCCACTTCACGAAACGACATGTGAAGTGGCTCCAAAGTGTCGGAGCCGGGTTGATTTGTGAATAACTGTGGGCAGCCGTCCGCGGGGATGGCCGTTGGCGGGGGCTGGCGTCAGGGTTCGGGACGGGCGCCGAGCTCGGTACCGACGGCGCGGTAGAGGGCGATGACCGCCTCGCCCGAGCCGGGTGGACCGGCGGCGGCCGCCCGCGCCCGGACGCCCGCGCACAAGGCCTTGAGGCGGGCCGCATTGGCGCTTTTCCCGTCCGAGAACGCCGCCCGGCCGGCCTGGGAATGGAACCGGTGCAGATCGAAGAAATACGCTTCCTGCGCATCGGTCAGGAAGCGCAGGACCGGCGCCGCGCTGGCCGCCGAATCGATCGCTCGTCCGCACAGCATCTCCCGCTCGCGGCACAGGCGCTCGCCGCTGGTCACCAGCGAAAGGAACGGCTCGGCCACGTTGGCCGTGTCGAGGTCGGCCGCGACCAGGGCCAGGTTGGCCGCGTGGACCAGGCGCGGCTCGTCGCGCCAGCCCGGGCGGCTGGCGTCGAGGTAGGCCGGCAGCGCCGAGGCCAGCGCGCCACCCGTGTGCAGCAGCTCGGCGGCGTTGAGCGTGGGGCCGCCGGGCGCCTGCCGGGCGTCGAAGGTGCTGCCGGTGATCATCAGCTCCAGGTTGGCGTGGAAGTCGCCGTCCTGCTCGCGGCAGAACCCGCAGGCGTCGAGGATGCGCAGCGCTTCCTCGGCGCTGGCGCGCTCGTTCGTGCCGATCCGGCTGCCGGGAAGGGGAGACTCCCGCTGGCGCAGGTCGTGCGTCGCGGCGAACAGCAGCAGGGCGCACCAATCCCGCCAGGACAGGCTGCGCAGGCCACCACGGGCGATCAGGCGCCCGACGCGGCCGTCGAGGATCTCCAGGATGTGATCCTCGCAGTGGTAGGCATGGAAGTCGTTGCCGAGCCGCCCGTGCCGCAGGCTCATGCGCGCGTGGGCGACACGGATCGCATCGGCCACGCACGACAGCAGCGTCGCTTGCGGACCGGCGAACGGCAGCAACGCCCCGAGGCGCTCGTCGAGGAGCGCTTCCAGGCGTTCCGCATCCGGTAGCGGCAGGCGCCGGGCCGCGCCGGCGTCGGCCACCTGCATCTCGATGCTGTCGGGAGGGAAGGCCCGCGGGAAGGCCAGCAGCACGCACGCTCCATGTCTGCCTCGTGAGGGTCGAAGTATAGGTGGCGCGCCGGCTGCCGGACAGGACGCGCCGCAGTCCGGCCGGGCGGGCCGCGGCGCGGCGGCGGGAGCGGGCCCGCCGCGCCCCGCGGCGGCCGGTCCGGCGACGCTAGAGCATCCCGCGGCGCGCCATCGAGATCGGCGTGCCGTCGCCGACGATGAAGTGATCGAGCACGCGGACCTCGATCAGGTCCAGCGACTCGCGCAGGCGCGCCGTGATCGCCTGGTCCGCGGCGCTGGGCTCGGGCTGGCCGGAAGGGTGGTTGTGGACGAAGATCACGGCGGCGGCATTGAGCTCGACGCAGCGGCGGACCACCTCGCGCGGATGCACGCTGGCACCGGCGACGGTGCCGCTGAACATCTTCTCGAAGCTGACGATCCGGTGGCGGTTGTCGAGGAACAGGCAGGCGAAGATCTCGAACGGATAGCCTGCCAGCTGCGACTTGAAGAAGCGCGAGGCCATCTCCGGCGTCGTCAGCGGCGTGTCCGTCGTCCCGTCCACGTGGTGGTTGAGGCAGCGGCGGCCCAGCTCCACGGCGGCGTGCAGGCGGCACCAGGTGGCCGTGCCGATCGCATGGGTCCCGCGCGGCGCCTCGAGCAGCTCGCGCAGGCCGCCGCTGTTGCGCAGCCAGACGCAGGCGGTCTCCACCGCGTTCCTGCCCGAGCGGCCCGAGCCCAGCAGCACGGCGAGCACTTCGGCATCGGACAGGAACCAGGCGCCCCGCGCCATCAGTTTCTCGCGCGGGCGCTCGTCGTCGGGCAGTTCGATGATTTTCATCCAGGCGCCTCCGGGACCGGTAGGCCACCGACTCTAGCGGCCGCCGGCGCGCACGCCGTCATCGGATGCGCCGATTTTGAGTAAGCTAGATGCCGTCATTCCGGTCGGATTTTTCGCACATGACATCAGCGAGCTTGGCGAAGCGGCGCATCCTGCTCGGCGTTTCCGGCGGGGTTGCGGCGTACAAGGCGGCCTATCTGGTGCGCCGCCTCGGCGAGGCCGGTGCCGAGGTCCAGGTGGTCCTGACCGAGAACGCGGCGCGTTTCGTCACGGCGTTGACGTTCCAGGCCCTGTCGGGCCGGCCGGTGCGCACGAGTCTCTGGGACGAGGCTGCCGAAGCGGCGATGGGCCACATCGAGCTGGCGCGCTGGGCCGACCAGATCGTCGTCGCGCCGGCTTCCGCGGACCTGATCGCACGGCTCGCGCATGGCCATGCCGATGACCTGCTCACCACGCTGTGCCTGGCCAGCGCCGCGCCGATCGCGCTGGCGCCGGCGATGAACCAGCAGATGTGGGCGCAGCCCGTCACGCAGGCCAACCTGTCGCTGTTGCGCGGCCGCGGCATGCAGGTGATCGGGCCGGGCGTGGGAGACCAGGCCTGTGGCGACGTCGGCGCCGGACGCATGTCCGAGCCCGAGGACATCGTCGCCGCGCTCGCGCCGGGTGGGCGCGGCAGCCTGCTCGCCGGAAAGCGGGTGCTCGTCGATGCCGGGCCCACGCACGAGCCGATCGATCCGGTGCGCTTCATCGGCAACCGCAGCTCCGGGCGCATGGGCTTCGCGGTCGCGGCTGCGGCCGCGGCGCAGGGTGCCGAGGTCGTCCTGGTCGCCGGTCCGGTCGCACTGGCGACACCCGCCGGTGTTCGCCGCGTCGACGTGCGCAGCGCGGCCGAGATGCATACCGCGGTGCTCGCGGAAGCCGGCGCGGCGGACATCTTCATCGCGACCGCGGCGGTGGCCGACTACCGGCCCGAGACGGTCTCGCCGTCCAAGCTCAAGAAGACCGGCGGTGCGATCGAGCTGAAGCTGGTGCAGAACGCCGACATCCTGGCCGATGTCGCGGCGCTGCCCGGCCGGCCGTTCGTGGTCGGTTTCGCGGCGGAAACCGACAATGTCGAGGGGTATGCGCGCGGCAAGCTCGAGCGCAAGAACCTCGACATGATCGCGGCCAACCGCGTTGCCGACAACATCGGCTTCGAGTGCGCCGAGAACGCGCTGCTGCTGCTGTGGGACGGGGGCCGCGAGGAACTCGAGCGGGCGGACAAGCAGGTCCTGGCGGCACGCCTGATCGAGCGGATCGCCGAGCGTTACCGGCCGCGCGGCGGTTGATGCCGTGCGCCGTGGCGACCGGATGCCGGCCGCCACGTACGCACGATGCGCCGTTGCCGGTGCTTACCGCGGCATGCGCCAGATGAGATTCAGCGTATAGGCGTCGACGTGGTCGAAGCGACCGTTGCCGCCCTCGGTGAGGGCAAACCGGTTGCCGACGCGGAACCAGCGGTCCCAGTCCAGGCGCAGGCTCCACGTGGGGTCGATGTTCCAGGCCAGCCCGATACCGGCGATCGGCCGCGTCTTGTCCTCGTCGTCGGCGCTGAAGCGGTGCGGGGTATCGCTGGCGGACGTGCCGCGCTCGGCGTACTCGAGCCGCGAGAACACCAGGCCGGCCCGCAGCGAAGCGGAGAAATCGGTGCCGAGAGGGATCTCGCCGACGGCGACCGCGCTGATGCCGTGCAGCTTGTATTCGCCCTCGATGGCGGCGGTACCGCTGGTCAGCGGGGCGATCGAGTTCAGCCGGAAGTCGCTGTGCGCTTCGCCGAGCGTGGCATAGGCCAGTTCGCCGCTCAGCCACGGCGTGAAGCGGTAGCCGGCCGTGAACTTGAACGCGCTGCCGCTCTTGTCGCTGAGCCGGGCCGACTCGACCGCGTAGCTGGCATTGCCTTCGTAGGCGTCGAAGATCTGGCGGCGCAGGGTGTCGTTGTACTCGCTCGAGCCGGCGCCGATGCCGAAATAGAACCCGCTGTCCTGGGCATGGCTCGCGGTCGTCGCAAACAGGCCGATGGCGGCGAGGGCGATCGCGTGGAGGTTCCGGTTCATGATGTCTCCTTTGAATGACGGGCAGCAGGGGCTGCCGGCGCATGGTAGCGGCTGTCGTGTCCGGCACCAATGCGAAACGTCAGGGGGCGCCACCGCGTGAGCCCGGCCGTCCGGCGCATCCGCGGATCGTCCGGCGTCGGGCAGCCGCGGGATCCGCTCGTGCCGTCGCGGCAGGCCCGCTCGCGGTTCCCCAGGCCGCCGTTCGCGGGGCGGCCATGCCGGCGGAATCAGGCAGGGAACAGGTCAGGCGCCCGCGATTCTCACGCGCCGTTCAGAGGCGAAAGCCGGGCGTAGGCGAGCACCAGCCACTTCTGTCCGCTGTCCTCGAAATTGACCTGCACACGCATGTGGTTGCCGCTGCCTTCGAAGTCGACGACGACGCCTTCCCCGAAGGTCTCGTGGCGGACGCGCTGGCCCAGGGAAAGGCCCTGGGCGTCCGGTTCGGCCGCCAGGGCACGCGGTCCGGCGAACACCGGCCGGCTGACCTGCACCCGGGGACGCACCTCGTGCAGCAGCTCGCGCGGGATCTCGGCCAGGAAACGCGACGGCCGGCCGTACATCTCCATGCCGTGCAGGCGGCGTGATTCGGCGTAGGTCAGCACCAGGCGCTCGCGTGCCCGCGTGATGCCGACATAGGCCAGCCGCCGCTCCTCGGCCAGGCGGCCGGGTTCCTCCATCGACTTCTGGCTCGGAAACAGCCCGTCCTCGAGCCCCACCAGGAAGACCAGCGGAAACTCCAGGCCCTTGGCCGAGTGCAGCGTCATCAGCTGGACGCACGATTGCCAGGCTTCCCCCTGGCCTTCGCCCGCTTCGAGCGCGGCATGGGCCAGGAAGGCGCCGAGGCGCGACAATCCCGCCTCTACGTCCTCGGGCGTCGGCTCGAACCGGTCGGCGACGTTGACGAGTTCGTCGAGGTTTTCGACGCGCGATTCGGCACCGCCGCGCGAGTCCGATTCGTAGAAGTCGCGCAGGCCGGTGCGCCCGATCGCGAGCTCGACCTGCTTTTGCAGCGACAGCGGCTCGTCGATCACGGCATCGGCCGGGACGTCACCTGCCGCCTCCGGACTCAGGCATTCGCGCGCCAGCGCATCGATCAGCTCCAGGAATGCGCGCAGCGCGTTCTTCGCGCGGCCGGCCAGCTCCGCGCCGGCAAGCTCCGCCAGAGAGGCCTCCCACAGCGAGGCGTCGTCCCGGCGCGCACGCCGCCGCAGTGCATCGACCGTGCGGTCGCCGATGCCGCGGGGCGGCGTGTTGACGACGCGCTCGAACGCCGCATCGTCGTGGCGATTGGCGAGCAGGCGCAGGTACGCCAGCGCGTCCTTGATCTCGGCGCGTTCGAAGTAGCGCAGGCCGCCGTAGACGCGATACGGAATGTCGCGCTGGATCAGGTGCTCTTCGAAGTTGCGCGATTGCGCGTTGGATCGATAGAGCACGGCCACGTCCGCCGCCGATCCACCGCCGTCGATGTGCTCGCCGATGCGGTCGACCACATAGCGGGCCTCGTCCTGTTCGTTGTACGCCGCGTAGACCTCGATCGGCGCGCCGGCCGGGCCCGCCGTCCACAGCTGCTTGCCGAGGCGGTCGCGGTTGTTCGCGATCACGGCATTGGCGGCGCCGAGGATGTTGGAGGTCGAGCGGTAGTTCTGTTCGAGCCGGATCGTGGCCGCATCGGGGAAGTCGCGCAGGAAATGCTGCACGTTCTCCACGCGCGCACCGCGCCAACCGTAGATCGCCTGGTCGTCGTCGCCGACCACGAACACCTGGGCGGTCGTTCCGGCCAGCACGCGGATCCAGGCGTACTGCAGCGTGTTGGTGTCCTGGAACTCGTCGATCAACAGGTGCCGCCAGCGCTCCCGGTAGTGCGCGAGCAGGGCGTCGTCGTTGAGCCACAGCTCGTGGGCGCGCAGCAGCAGCTCGGCGAAGTCGACGAGACCGGCGCGGCGGCAGGCGTTCTCGTAGGCGCGGTAGATGTCGACCAGGGTCTGGGCCAGCGGATTGCCGTCGGCGGCGATCGCGTCGGGACGCCGGCCTTCGTCCTTGGCGCCGTTGATGAACCAGGCGGCCTGGCGTGGCGGAAAGCGTGCCTCGTCCAGCCCGAGTCCCTGGATCGTGCGCTTGACCAGCCGCTGCTGGTCGTCGGCGTCCAGGATCTGGAACGTCTCGGGCAGGCCCGCCTCGCGCCAGTGGCGGCGCAGCAGCCGGTGGGCGATGCCGTGGAACGTGCCGATCGTCAGCCCGCGGGCGTCGTTGCCGACCAGCCCCTCGGTCCGCGTGCGCATCTCGCCGGCGGCCTTGTTGGTGAAGGTCACCGCGAGGATCGACCAGGGCGAGACGCGTTCGACCTCGAGCAGCCAGCCGATGCGGTGCGTGAGTACCCGGGTCTTGCCGGAGCCGGCACCCGCCAGCACGAGGCAGTGGCCCGCCGGCGTGCTCACGGCTTCGCGCTGCGCAGGATTCAGCGCGTCCAGCAGGTGGGAAACATCCATCCGTCGCGTCTTGGCGGGCCGCCGTGGGCGGCGCCGACCTTTGGGGGTCACGCCGGCTTACGAGGCAAGCGGCGTCGGTATGCCGGGTGAGGGATTTGAACCCCCGACCTTCGGTTTACAAAACCGCTGCACTACCACTGTGCTAACCCGGCGCGAGGTCGCGATTGTACCCTGGAAGCACCGGCGCCGTTAACGGATCGGACGGTTGCAGCAGGTCCAGCGCGATCGCGCGCGCGACGGCCTGGTGCCGGCTGAAGACGCCGAGCTTGTGCGAGGCGTTCTCCAGATGGAAGACGACCGTGCGCTCGGAAATGCTGAGCAGCCGGCTGATCTCCCAGCCGGTCTTGCCGAGCGAAGTCCAGCGCAGGCATTCGATCTCGCGCACGGTCAGATGGATCTGGTCGTCGCGGGTCATCTCTGCGGCATAGCGATGGCCGGCCTCGTGGACGTAGGTGGCCAGCAGTTGCACCTGCGGCAGCCGGCTGACCACTTCGCGTCGCTTCAACGGATGGTAGGTCGCCACGACGACCACGCCCCAGCGGCAGCCGAGGCCGTGGACCGGCACGCCGATGATGGCCTGCAGCCCCGATCCGGTGGCATCCTCCAGGAGCCGGCACGGAGGCGTGCCGTCGGTTCCTTCAATGGCCGGCTCGGCGGTCCACACCAGCGGCGTGGCGTGCTGGCGGCAATGCGCCATCATCGGTTCGTTGCTGCGGCACAGGAGCTGGAGGTGGTCGGAGATGCCGCTGCGCGGCTCCTCGCTGAGCACGTAGGGTGCCCTGGTCGAGGCCGAAAGGCTGACCGTGTAGGTCCAGCATTCGAATCCGGCGGAGAGCGCGCAGCGGCTGATCTGCCGTTGCAGCTTCTTCTCGGTATCGCAATCGAGCAGCCGAGCAAATCGGTCCAGCGGTCTGGCCATGACGTTCTTCCTTCCATCGCTGCCGCGATCGAGTGACGGCAGCTTCCTTTCTTGCTGTCCGAAACCGGCCCGACTTCTGGCTCAGGCGGGACCCGGGCAGTGATGCGACAATCTCCCAGTCCTCCCGTGCGTAGCACGTCACATGCCAAGAACCCATGACGTTCCGTGATCTCATCCTCTTTTCGATGCTGACGGCACCGACCTGCGCGTTTGCCGGTGATCCGCACAGCTATGCAAACACCGACAGCGTCAGCGTGCGCGCGCTCGCGCTGGACCTGAACATCGATTTCGCCGATCGCCGGCTGGCCGGCAACGTGCGCCTGGATCTGGATTGGAAGGATGCCAAGACGCACGATCTGGTGCTCGATACGCGGGACCTGAACATCGAGCGCGTCCTGGCCGTCGGCGCGGACGGCACGGAAAAGAAGGTCGACTACCGCCTCGATCCGCGTGACCCGATCTTCGGCTCGGCCTTGCACATCGCTCTCCCGGATGCGGCGCCGGCGGTGCGGATCTACTACCGCACCGCGCCGACGGCATCCGGACTGCAGTGGATGACGCCCGAGCAGACGGCCGGAAAGAAGCGGTCATTCATGTATTCGCAGTCGCAGGCCATCCATGCGCGCAGCTGGGTACCGTTGCAGGACACGCCCTCGGTCCGCTTCACCTACAGTGCGCGGATCAAGGCACCGGCCGGCTATCGCGTGCTGATGAGTGCGGACAACGACGCCAAGCATGCGCTGAACGGTGACTTCCGGTTCACGATGAAGCAGCCGATCCCGTCGTACCTGCTGGCGATCGCGGCGGGTGACCTGGCGGTGCGGGAGACCGGCCCGCGCACCGCGGTCTATGCCGAGCCCTCGGTGGTCGCCGGTGCCGCCAAGGAGTTCGAGGACACCGAGTCGATGATCCGCGCGGCCGAGAAGCTCTACGGCCCCTACCGCTGGGAGCGGTACGACATCCTGGTGCTGCCGGCCAGCTTCCCGTTCGGCGGCATGGAGAATCCGCGCATGACCTTCGCGACACCGACGGTCATCGCGGGCGACAAGAGCCTGGTCGGACTGATCGCGCATGAGCTGGCCCATTCCTGGTCCGGGAACCTGGTCACCAACGCCAACTGGCAGCACATGTGGCTGAACGAGGGTTTCACGACCTATGTCGAGAACCGCATCGTCGAGGCGGTCTACGGCAAGGACGAAGCGGACATGCAGCGCGTGGTCGACGAGGGCGAAGTGCGCGAGGAGATGGCCAAGATGTCGGCCAACGAGCAGCTGCTGGTGCCCGATCTGAAAGGTGTCGATCCCGACGAAGGCCTGTCGGGCGTGCCCTACAACAAGGGGCGGTGGTTCCTGCGCTTCCTGGAGCTGCGCTACGGACGTGAGGCGTTCGACCCGTTCCTGCGCGGCTACTTCGATCATTTCGCGTTCCGCAGCATCGATACCGACCAGTTCCTCGCCTACTACGACGAGCACCTGGCCAAGCGCTATCCCGGCAAGGTCAGCGCGGCGGAGGTCGACGCGTGGCTGCACAAGCCGGGTATTCCGGCCGATGCACCGGTATCGGTTTCGCCGCGATTCGCCGCGGTCGATACGGCACGCACGCGCTGGCTGGACGGCGAACTGGCCGCCAAGGACATCGGTGCCGGCACCTGGGTGACCTTCGAGTGGCTGCATTTCCTGAACGGTCTGCCGCAGACGCTGCCGGTGGACAAGCTGCGTGCACTCGACGAGGCCTGGAAGCTGACCGGTACCGGCAACGCCGAAGTGGCGTTCCGCTGGTATGCCCTGACGATCCGCAGCGGCTACACGCAGGCGCGCCCGGCGATCGCTGCCTTCATCGAGCGCATCGGCCGACGCAAGCTGGTGCTCCCGTTGTACGAGGCGTTGGCCAAGACGCCGGACGGGCTGACCTTCGCCCGTGCGATCTACACCAAGGCCAAGCCCGGCTACCACCCGCTGACCCAGGGCAGCGTGGAGCGTGTCCTCGCCGAGAAACCTGCCGGTGAAAGGCAGTGAGTAACTGACAGTGTCAGTAAAAGACAATGGGCGCGGCTTTCGCCGCGCCCATTGTTGTCCTGAAGATCCGTTCAGGTCGTTATCGCGCTGCGGTCATGCTCACGAACGCAGCGGATCACGCGGCTACTGCACCTGGAACGATTGCGTGCCTGCGTCCTTGCCGTCGATCGAGATGGCGACCTGGTAGCTGCCGGCGGGCCAGCCGTCCGGCTTGCTGATCTGGAACGTGGTCACGGCTGCACCGGTCGGTGCGATCGTCTTGCTTTCCTCGTTGACGACCTGGCCGTCCTGGTAGGTCCACTTGGCCGCGATGGTCGCGCTCGGCGCGCTGCCGGACGTGCTGACCGCGGCGTGGATCGTGTCGGTCGGCGCAAACGTCGTCTTCGGCTGGGTGATCTTCATGTCGGCGCCCACCGCGCTGCCGAGGTCGATCGACACCAGCAGCAGGCCTGCCGGCGCAGCCGGCGGCGGCGTGGGGGCCGGCGCCGGAGCCGGGGCGGGCGTCGGTGCGGGAGCCGGCGCGGGCTCTTCCTTCTTGCCGCAGGCCGCCAGCGCCAGGGCGCCGCCGAGTGCGAGGATCAGAGGGACTGTTTTGCGAATAGAGGTCATGAACGTGGCTCCGTTGAACAGTAGAGGTCAGGACTTGCCGGTGTCTGCGGGGATGGTGAGCACCTGACCGGGCTTGATCAGGTCGGGATTGGAAATCTGATCCCGGTTCGCTTCAAAGATCGCCCGCCACCGATTCGCGTTGCCGTAGAACTTCTTCGCAATCTTCGACAAGGTGTCGCCCTTGACGACGGTGTAGGTTTCCTTCTCGACCGGCGCGTCCGGCGCCGTCGATGCCACGCTGCTTTGCACATTGCTGAAGTCGGCTTTCGCCGGCGCCTCCGGCGCCGTCGACGTGACCGTACCGCTCACGTTGGAAAAATCCGGTTTCTTCGTTTCGTTGGCCATGGATAGTCCTCCTCGCCGTTGCGAGGGGCGATACGTTACACCCCCGCCGGATTAACAAAAGGTTATTAGGGCCCTAATCGGCAACAAATGGTTACGGCGCCCGGTGTCCTGTCAGGTGGCGTTCACCCGCCCGGCCCGAGCGGCTGGCCGCTGCCCGACGATGCGACGCCGACGTGACCGGACGATGGCAGCACGCCGCAAGGCGCACGCCGCGGGTCACTGGCGGAACGCGCGCCGATTCGGAGGGGGAGGGCTGCCGGCCGTGGCGCGCCACGGGTTGATGTCCAGGCCGCCGCGACGCGTATAGCGCGCGTAGACGCTGAGGCGGCGCGGCGCGCAGCGGCGGACGATGTCGATGAAGATGCGCTCCACGCATTGCTCGTGGAAGTCGTCGTGCAGGCGGTAGGACACCAGGTAGCGCAGCAGCCCGCGGCGGTCGATGCGCGGGCCGACGTAGGCGACCTGCACGGTGGCCCAATCGGGCTGGCCGGTGACCGGGCAGTTGGAGCGCAGCAGGTGGGAGACCAGGGCTTCGTCGGCCTCGTCCTCGCCGGTATCCACGGTCAGCAGATCCGGTTGTGGCGGGGTGTAGCGGTCGAACGTCACGTCGAGATCGTCGATCAGTTCGCCCTCCGGCTCGCCGATCCAGGGCGCTTGCGGTGCCGGCAGGAGCTGGACGGCAACACCCACCGGCGCACCGGCGGCCGCGGACAGATCGGCCACGAGCCGCGCGCGCAGCGTGGCGACATCGGCCAGGTGGGTCTGGTTGTAGCTGTTGAGATAGAGCTTGAGCGATTTGGATTCGACGATCCGCGGCGAACTCGCCGGGACCTCGAACGTGGCGACCGCCACCCGCGGCTTGCCGCCTGGTTCGAGCCAGGAAAGCTCGTAGGCGTTCCAGTAGTCGATGCCGACGAACGGAAGCGGAGCGGCAATGCCGATCTCGGCGCGCTTGGCCTCGCGCGGGATCGGGAACAGCAGGGTCGGATCGTAGTCGGCGGCGAAGGCGACGGTGCGGCCGAGCGGGGAATCGTGCGGCGTGTTCATCCGCCGATTGTATCGGCGGCGCCGGCTTTGGGGCCGGCGCCGCCCTCCATCAGGCCAGGCCCGGCTGCGCGGACGACGCCTCGTCCTCGAGGCGCTTGGCCGCTTCGCCGTGGTGATCCTGGGCCAGCAGCATGTAGAACGCCGGCACGACGAACAGCGTGAACAGCGTGCCGATCGTCAGGCCGGTGGTGATGACCAGGCCCATGTTGAAGCGGCCGGCCGCACCGGCGCCGCTGGCGATGACCAGCGGAATCACGCCCAGCACCATCGCGGCGGTGGTCATCAGGATCGGGCGCAGTCGCGTCGCGGCCGCCTGCTCGATCGCCTCGCGCTTGGTCTTGCCGGCGCGCTGCAGCTCGTTGGCGAACTCCACGATCAGGATGCCGTGCTTGGAGATCAGGCCCATCAGCGTCACCAGGCCGACCTGGGTGTAGATGTTGAGCGAGGTCGACCAGCGTGTGGACAGCGCCCCCATGCCGACGAAGCTCGGCAGCAGGTTGATGAAGATCAGTGCGCCGAACAGCGCCATCGGCACCGAGATCAGGATCACGATCGGATCACGCAGGCTGTTGAACTGCGCGGCCAGCGCGAGATAGACGATGATGACCGCGAACAGCAGCGTCAGCGCGAAGCCGCCGGTTTCGTTGACGTACTGGCGCGCCTGCCCGGAGTAGTCCACGCCGTAGCCGGCCGGCGCGACCTCGTTGATCGTCTTGCGGACGAAGTCGATCGCCTCGCCCTGCGCCACCGCGGGCACGCCCTGGATCGTCACCGAGTTGAGCTGCTGGAAGCGCGTCAGCGACTGCGGGACCACCTCGTTCTTGATCGTCGCGACCGTGGAGGCCGGGATGACCGAGCCGGTCGGCGTGCGGATGTAGTAGTCGAGCACCTGGTCGGGATTGAGGCGGTCGGCCTGCAGCACCTGCGGGATGACTTTGTACGAACGGCCGGCGATCGAGAAGTAGTTGACGTAGCCACCGCCGAGCGCCGAGCCCAGGGCACTGCCGACGTCCTGCTGCGTCATGCCGAGCGTCGCCACCATGTCGCGGTCGACCTCGACCGTGCTCTGTGGCTTGTCGATCTTGAGGTTCATGTCGGCGAACCAGAACATGCCGCTCTTCTGCACGCGATCGAGCACCGTCTGCGCGACCTCGTAGAGGTTCTCGAACGGTTCGGTGGTCGATATCACGACCTCCACCGGCATGCCTTGCGCACCCGGCAGCGACGGGAACTGGAACGCCACCGTATTGGTGCCGGCCATCCCCGCCCACTTCTGCTGCAGGTCCTGCTGTATTGCGTTGGCGTTGCGGGTCCGTTCCGACCAGGGCGTCAGCTGTGCGCCGGTGAACACCGAGTTGGGACCGGAGAACCCGGTGAACTGGAAGGTCTGCTGCACCTCGGGCACGGTCTTGGTGATCTCGTGCATCTGCTGCAGGTACTCGCGCACCTGCGCCGGCGACGCATTCGGCGCGGCCATGCCCATGCCGAGCACGATGCCCTGGTCCTCCTCCGGCGCGAGCTCGGACTTGGAGTTGGTGAACAGGTAGGCGGTGCCGCCGAGCAGCAGGACACCCATGACCACCGGTACGATCCAGGTCTCCAGCGTGCCGTGCAGGCGCCGCTGGTAGCCGTGGTGGAGGCGGTCGAACCGCCGGTCGATGAAGTCGACGAAGCGGTTGCCGCCGTGCTCGCTCTTGAGGAAGCGCGAGCCGAGCATCGGCGACAGCGCCAGCGCGACGACGGCCGATACCGTGACCGCGCCCGCCAGCGTGAACGCGAACTCGGTGAACAAGGCACCGGTCAGTCCGCCCTGGAAGCCGATCGGCACGTAGACGGCCACCAGCACGATCGTCATCGCGATGATCGGTCCGGTCAGCTCGCGCGCGGCGACCAGCGCCGCCTGGAACGGCGTCTTGCCTTCCTCCTTGATGTGCCGGTCGATGTTCTCGACGACGATGATCGCGTCGTCGACCACCAGGCCGATCGCGAGCACCAGCGCCAGCAGCGTGATCAGGTTGATCGTGTAGCCGAGCACCAGCATCACGAAGAACGCGCCGATCAGCGACAGCGGCATCGCGATCACCGGGATGATGACCGCGCGGAAGCTGCCCATGAACAGGAAGATCACCAGTGTGACGATGACCAGCGCCTCGACCAGCGTCTTGATCACTTCATCGATCGAGGTATTGATGAAGTTGGTCGCGTCATAGGCGATCTGGCCGGTGATGCCGGAAGGAAGCTGCGACTGGATTTCCGGGAAGGCGTTGCGCACGCGCTCGGCGACGTCCAGGACGTTGGCGTCCGGCGAGGTCTTGATGCCGAGGAAGACCGACTGCTTGCCGTCGAACGCGACGGCCGAGTCGTATTCCTCGGCGCCGAGCACGACGTTGGCGACGTCCCGCAGCCGCACCAGGGCGCCGTCCTTCTGCTTGACGACCAGGTTGCGGAATTCCTCGACAGTGTGCAGGTCGGTGGCGGCGGTCAGTGCGACCGTCACGGTCTGGCCCTTGGTCGAGCCCACTGCGGCCAGGTAGTTGTTGGTCGACAGCGCGGTGTAGACATCCGATGCGGTGACGCCGTGGGCGGCGAGGCGCGCCGGATCGATCCAGGCGCGCAGCGCGAACTGGCGGCCGCCGATCAGCTCGGCGGTCTGCACGCCGTCGATCGAATCGAGCTTGGGCTTGACGACGCGCACGACGTAGTCGGTGATGTTGTTGGCCGGCAGCGTTTCGCTGTAGAAGCCCATGTACATCGAGGCGATCGTCTCGCCGACCTGCACCGTGATGACCGGCTGCTGGGCCTGCGGCGGCAGCTGGTTGGTGACCGAGCTGATCTGCGTCTGGATCTCGGTCAGGGCGCGGTTGGAGTCGTAGTTGAGCTGCAGCGTCGCGGTGATCGTCGATGCGCCGGTCACGCTCGAGGACGACAGGTAGTCGATGCCCTGCGCCTGGGCGATCGCCGCTTCGAGCGGCTGGGTGATGAAGCCGGCGACCGTTGCCGAGTCGGCACCGTAGTACGTCGTCGTCACGGTGACGACGGCGTTCTCGGTCTTCGGGTACTGGCGCACCGTCAGGTCGGTGACCGAGCGCAACCCGAGTACGAGGATCAGCAGGCTGACGACGATCGCCAGTACCGGCTTGTTGATGAAAAGATCGGTGAATTTCATCTCATATTCCTTCTGCCCCTGAGCCCGCGGCCAGGGATGTGGCGGTCGGCCGGCCGGCCGCTCCGACGGATGTCGCAGCGGCGGCGCCGTTCCGGCCCATTACTGTTCCTGGGGCTTGGGATTCGGATCGTTCTTGGGCTGCTTGCTGTTGTCGATGATCAGCGGCGTGCCGTTCTTGAGCTTGAGCTGTCCGCTGGTGACCACTTCGGCGCCTTCTTCCAGGCCGGTGAGCACCGCCACCTGGTCGCCGCGCCGCGATCCGGTGGTGACGAAGACCTGCTGGGCCTCGGGCAGGGCCGGCTTGCCGTCCTCGCCCTTCTTCTCGCTGGGCTTCACGACGAACACGGTCTCGCCGTACGGATTGAACGTGATCGCGGTCTGCGGCAGCGTCAGCTGGCGATCCTGATCGCCGACGTCGACGCTGACATTGGCGAACATGCCCGGTACGAGCGCACCGTCCGTGTTGGACACCGCCGCCTCGACGCGGACGTTGCGCGTATCGCCTTCCACCTTCGGGTCGATCGCCGAGAGCACGCCCTCGAACGTACGGTCGGCATAGGCGTCCAGCGTCAGCGCCACGCGCTGGCCGACCTTGAGCGCACCGAGGTTGCGTTGCGGCGCGAAGAAGTCCACGTACATCGGATCGGTCTGCTGCACGGTGACGATCGCGGTGCCCGAATTGACGTAGGCGCCCGGGCTCAGGGTGACGATGCCCGCACGGCCCGAGAACGGCGCACGCAGCTGCTTCTTGGCGACGAGCGCCTGCTGCTGCTGCACCGCGGCCTGCTTGGCCTTCAAGTCGGCGGCGGCGTTGTCGTAGTCGGCCTGGCTGATCGCCTTGACGTCGAGCTGGCGCTTGGCGCGATCGAAGGTCACCTTGGCCAGCGCCGAGCCGGCCTCGGCCTGGCGCAGCGCGGCGACGTCGTCGTCGTCGCGCAGCTGGATCAGCACCTGGCCTTCCTGGACCGTATCGCCGGACTTGAGGTTGACCTTGGTGACGACGCCGGAGACGTCGAAGGCCAGGTCCGCGCCCCGCACCGCGCGCAGCGTGCCGACCGCGGTCTGCGACGGCTGCCACTGGTCGTAGCCGGTCTTGGTCGAAGTGACCGTCTGCGGCGGCACCGGCATGTTCTCGCGGAACTTGGCCGTCATGACCTGACCCATGACGTTCCAGCCGATCAGCAGGGCCAGCAGCAGGCCGACGATCAGCAACATGATGATCATGCGCTTGGTGGTGCTGGGTTTGCGTTGCTCGCGCGTAGCCATGCGCGTTTCTCCTCAGTTCGAAATCGTTTGCGCAGCCGCGATCGCGGCTGCGTCGGTACCGCGCCAGCCGCCGCCCAGGGCGGCGTAGAGCGCAGCGGTATTGGTCAGCCGCGCGGCGCGCGCCTGGATCACGGCAATGCGGGCCTGCTGGTACAGGCGCGTCGCGTCGATCACCTGCAGGTAGCTGGCGGCGCCGTCGTCGTACTGGATACGCACCAGGTCCAGGCTGCTGCGCGTGGCCTGTTCGGCATCGGCCTGTGCCTTCAGCCCGGCGGCGTCGAGCTCGAGCGCGCGCAGCGCATCGGCCACGTTCTGGAACGCGGTCAGCACGGTGGTGCGGTAGTCGGCGGCGGCCTTGTCCACGCCGGCCTCGGCCGCGCGCTTCTGGGCGCGCAGCGTGCCGCCGCGGAAGATCGGCTGGAGCAGGTTGAGGCCGAGGCTCCAGGCCTCGGTCCCGCTGCCGAACAGGTCGCCGCCGCGTGCCGCCTGCGAACCGTACGAGCCGTTGAGGGTGATCGTCGGGAACAGGTTGGCGGTCGCGATGCCGACCTGGGCGGTCGCCTGGTGCAGCTGCGCCTCGGCGGCGCGGATGTCGGGGCGTTCGCGCACCAGCGTGGACGGCAGGCTGACCGGTATGTCGATCGGCAGCTTGACGGCATCCAGCTCCAGCGCCGCGAACTCGGCTTCCGACGGGAAGCGGCCCAGGTAGACCGCGAGCTGCGTCTGGGTCTGCGCCAGCGCCTTGCGCAGCTCGGGCAACTGGGCGCTGGCCGTGGCGACCTGGCTCTGCGCGACCAGGACGTCGGCTTGCGACTTGGCGCCGATCTCGCTCTGCTTGCTGGTCAGGTCGTACTGCTGGCGATACAGGTCGACGATCTCCTCGGTCGCCCGGATCTGCTCGCGCAGCGACGCTTCCAGGATGCTGGTCGTCGCGACATTGGCCGCCAGGCTGAGGTAGGTGCCCTCCAGCTGGTAACGCTGCAGGTCGGCCAAGGCCGATTGCGCCTCGACGCCGCGCCGTACGCCGCCGAACAGGTCCAGCGTGTAGGAAACGCCGACGCCGGCGTTGTAGACGGTGAACGGCGAGGTGCCCGGCGTGCCCGCGGCGATGCCGTTCTGGCGCGTGGCGCCGGCGTTGGCGTCGACCGACGGGAACAACGAGCCGCGCGCGGCGTTGACGTTTTCCTGGGCCTGCCGCAGCGCGGCCTGGGCCGAGGCGACGCTCGGGCTGTTGGCGAGCGCCTGCTCGATGCGCTGGCTCAGCTGGTCATTGCCGAAGTTCACCCACCACCGGTCGGGCGGGCTGGTTCCTTCGAGGAAGCGCTGCGCATCGCCGGTGGGCGTGTCGGCGGATGCCGTCGTCGCCGGCAGGCGGTCGGGCAGGTAGGCGCCGGTTTCCGGCGGTGCCGGCGAGCGAAACTCCGGGCCGACCGCGCAACCGGCCAGCAAGACCGTGAGCACGGCAGCACCGACCGCTGAACCGCGGCGGCCGGAAACGGAGGCAGGAGAAGGAATCCTGGACACAAGGCAGGGTTGGCTGGCCATGGACGGCACCAAATAATGAACTGGAAAGTATAGTAACAGCGGGCGGGCGCAGCGCCAATCAGAAAACCCACCCCGGTTTCGGGATCTGTGGCTGCGGCTTGCACAAAGCGTGCGGATTTTTGCCTGATCCGCCCAGTGCTTGCTAGTGTCTTCCGTCATACGATCGCACGCCGGGAGCTGAATGATGGCTGACTGATGCGCCGCGTTCAGCGCGTCTGGCAGGCGGGACAGTAGAACGTGCTGCGCTGGCCCAGCCGTACGCCGCGAATCGGCGTGCCGCAGGTGCGGCAGGCCTGGCCTTCGCGGCCATAGACGAACAGTTCCTGCTCGAAGTAACCGGGAGCGCCGTCGGGATTCAGGAAATCGCGCAGGGTGGTGCCGCCGCGCGTGATCGCATGCGCAAGGATTCGCCGCACCGCGTCGGCCAGCCGGACGTAGCGCGCACGCGCGATCCTGCCGGCCGCCTGCCGCGGGTCGATGCCCGCGGCGAACAGCGCTTCGGACGCATAGATGTTGCCGACGCCGACCACGATCGCCTGGTCCATCACGAACAGCTTGACCGGCGCCGCGCGGCCGCGCGACCGGTGCCAGAGCAGGTCGCCGTCGAACGCGTCGGACAGCGGCTCGGGACCGAGGTGGGCCAGCAGCGGGTGCGTCTCGCCGCGCGGCTGCCAGAGCTGGCAGCCGAACCGGCGCGGGTCGGTGTAGCGCAGTACGCGGCCGGACTCGAGCTGCCAGTCGACATGGTCGTGTGGGCCGATCGGCGTGGAGGCGGGCAGGACGCGCAACATGCCCGACATGCCGAGGTGCAGCAGCGCGCTGCCGGCGTCGGTATCCACCAGCAGGTACTTCGCCCGCCGCTGTACCGCCTCGATCCGGTGGCCGACCAGCCCTTCGCGCAGGGCAGGGGGGATCGGCCAGCGCAGCTTCGGCTGGCGGATGTCCAGGGCGTCGACGCGCTGGCCGACCAGGTGCGGCGCCAGGCCGCGCCGCGCGGTCTCCACTTCGGGCAATTCGGGCATCGGGACGTCGGTGAAATGAGGAGCGACAGCCGCGGATGATGCAGGTCCGCGCCGGAAGCGTCACTGCGGCAGCGCGACACCCTCCGGCAGCAGCGCGACCAGGGTGGCCTGGTCGAGGACGTAGATCAGGGCCGGAGCGTCGCGCAGCGCCAGGTAGGCGTTCCCCTGGCGCAGCAGCCGGTAGCTCAGCGGTGTGCCGCCGGCCAGCACGAGGGTGGCCTCGATCGCCGACGCAGGCGGTTGGAAGCCTTCCGCCGCCTTCTCGATGTGCAGCGCCTGTGCCTGTGCCCAGGCGCCGGCGTCGCCGGCATGGACCGTGCCGGCGACGGAGAGGCTGACCGTCAGCGGGTTGCCATCCTGCGGCACCAGGTGGCGCTCCAGCTCGGTTTCGGCGACGGCGAGCAGGCGTGGGCTGAAGCGGTCGCGCGCGCGTGCGACGGTGTTGCCGACGGCGATGTAGCGATCGCTGTCGATGGCGTCCGTGGTGCCGACCCGGATGGCGTGCGCGTCGAGCTGGAGCTCGATCAGCGGCGGGTCCAGGCCCAGGCGCGAAAGATCCAGGTCCCCTTCGTGGTACCAGGTGCGTACCGGCGTGGCGGCGATGGCCAGCAGGCCGTCGACGGCCGCGGGGTCGGCCGGCAGGTCGTAGGGCTCGCGCATCCACCAGCGGCCGTCGACCCGTTCGAAACGCCGTGTGTCGCAGCCGCGGCAGCGGACCGTCACCTCGGTGATGCCGGCGGCATCCAGGGCCGTCAGCGGACCGGGCAGCGCGGTCCGCTCGTGGCGGAGCTGCAGGCCGACCGCGCCCGCGAGCGCGGCGGCCGCCGCGACGGCCAGCACCAGATGGCGTGTGCGCCGGCGCATCAGCGGCGCCGGCGGCGCCAGGCGATCACGCCGCCGCAGGCCGCCAGCAGTGCGGGGAGGCCGACCAGGAACGCGAAGCCGAGCAGGTTCAGGGTGGTTTGGGACAATGTCAGCTCGCGATCGGGCGCGCTGCGATCGGGGACTTCGACCAGGCTGTCGTCGTGGACCAGCCAATTGAACAGGCGCACGCCGAACTCGCGGTTGCCGGCGTTGCCGAGAAAGGTGTTGGAGAGGAAGTCGCCGTCGCCGATCACGACGACGCGCTGCTCGCTGCGCTCGGGATCCGGCGAGTTGCGCCGCAGCGCGAAGCCCAGGTCCAGCGGGCCGGTGATCTCGCCGGCTTCGGCGTCGTGGCGGACGTTGCCGGCGGCCTCGCCGGCCTGGGGGATGTGGCCGGTCTCGTTCCACGACTGCAGCGAACTGCGCAGCAGCGGGGCGATGTCCCAGCGGGGCGGCGAAACCTGCGCGAGGGCGACGGCCTGCGGAAACAGCGTGGTCAGCACGAAGCCCTGGGTGATCGCATGCGGAGGGTACTGGCTGACCGCGACGAAGGTCGGGTCGTCGAGCCCGAAGGCCGCGCCGCCGCCGTCGACCACCGTGCCGGGCAGCACGCGCAGCGAGAGCGCCTCGGCCAGCGCATCCAGGCCGCCGCGCTCGTCCGGCTCGGCCAGCCAGAGCAGGTTGCCGCCCCGCTCGACATAGTCGATCAGCTCGGTCACCGCCGCCGGCGGGAGCGCGACGCGCGGATTGGCGATCACGAGCAGGTCGGTGTTGCGCGGCACCTGGCCGCTGCTCGCCAGCGGCAGCCCGACCGGACGCATGCCTTGTTCCTGCAGCGCCAGGACGAACTGCCCGAGGTCCGCATTGGCCTGGCCCAGCGGCTGCCGCTCGCCGGCGCCTTCGAGGAAGGCGACGATGCGCTCGCCGCTGCGCGACAGGCGCAGCAGCGCGTTGGAGAACTCGTTCTCACTGAGCACCTTCAGGCGCTCGCTGCGCTCGCGATAGCGGATCTCGATCTCGCCGTCCAGGCGGATGCCTTCGGCGCGCATCGCGCCCGGGTCGGCGTCCGGATCGACGAAGCGCAGCGTCAGGTCCGGCTTCAGGCGCTGGTAGCGCGCGACGAACTCGCCGATGACCGGCCGCAGCCCGCCCTGCCGGCGCGCGTAGGAGACCACCTCGACGGGCGCGTCCAATGTTTCGAGCAGCGCGGTAGTGGCCGGGCCGAGGCTGGCGCGGGCACCGGCGCTGAGGTCGTACTCGAAGCCGTGCCGCGTGCTCAAGAAGCCCAGGCACACGGCCGCGATGCCGATCGCCACCTTGAAGAGGATGTCGCCGAGCCGTGCGCGCATCACGGTGCCTGCCGCAGGCGCTGCAGCCGGCGCGTCGCCAGGGCCAGGGCGACGGCGCAGATCAGCAGGAAGTAGGCGATGTCGACGCTGGCGACGATGCCGCGCAGGAACGGCTCGAGGTGGGTCGGCAGCGCGAACCAGTTGATCGCGCTGTTGCCGATGCCCTCGAAGCGCGCGCCGAGGTCGAGCACGCTCAGCGCGCCGCCGATCGCGACGGCCAGGCCGGCGGCGAGCGCCGGCTGCGCGACCCAGGCCGAGCAGGCGATCCCGATCGCGACCAGGGCGGCGGCGAACAAGGTCAGGCCGAGGGCCGCCGCCGCCAGCTTGCCCAGGTCCAGCGTGGTGCCGAAGGCGAGGCTGAGCGGCATCGCCGCGACCAGCGCGATCAGGATCAAGGCCAGCGGCAGCGTGCCGAGAAACTTGCCGAGCACGATGCGCAGGTCGCCCGCGCCGGCGGCCAGCAGCAGCGGCAGCGTGCGCAGCTGGCGCTCGCCCGCGAACGTGCGCATCGTCAGCAGCGGCACGACCAGCAGCAGCAGGTTCGAGAAGCTGCGCAGCAGCGGGATCGCGACCAGGTCCGTCACGCCCGGGGCGTTCGGCAGCGCGCCGAGCTTGGGCGCGATCTGCAGGTAGGCGCCCAGGGCCACCAGGAACTGCCAGGCCATCAGGGCCAGCACGGCAGCGGCCAGGCCCCAGGCGAACGCCTGGACCGCCTGTCGCCGCCATTCGTTGGTCGCGATCAATCCGGTGCTCATGCGGCGGCACCTTCGGGTTCGGGTTCGGTTTCGGTACTGGCGATGCGCAGGAAGGTTTCCTCCAGCGCGGAGCCTTCCGAGCGCAGCTCGACCAGGCCCCAGCCGCGGCCCACGACCGCCGCGGCGATCGCCGCCGCATCGGTCGCCGCCTGCGGGCGCAGCCGCCAGCGCAGCCCGTCGATCGCCTCGGCCGCCGCGACGCCGGTCATGCCGGTCCACGCGTCGGCCGTCACCGGCCGGGCCAGGGTCACGCGCAGCAGGCCGCCGGCGTCGAGGGCGTCGATGCGGCCGCGGTAGCGCAGGCGGCCGCGATGCAGGATCGCGACCCGGTCGCAGCAGGCCGATACGTCCGGCAGCAGGTGGGTCGACAGGATCACCGCATGGTGCTCGCCGAGGCTTCGCACCAGCGCGCGCAGCTTCAGTGCCTGCACCGGGTCCAGGCCGGAGGCCGGCTCGTCCAGTACGATCAGGTCCGGTTCGTGCACGATCGCCTGGGCGATGCCCACGCGTTGCCGATAGCCCTTGGACAGTGCGCCGATCAGGCGCCGCCGGACGTCGCCGAGGTCGCAACGCTCGATCGTGCGGTCCAGTTGCGCGCGCAGCCGCGCGCCGGCCAGGCCGTGCAGCCGTCCGCAGAACCGCAGGAACTCGGCGACCGTGAGTTCCGCGTAGAGAGGCGGGTCCTCCGGCAGGTAGCCGATCGCACGCCGGGCGGTGTGCGGCTGTTCGGCCAGGTCGACCCCGTTGAGGCGGATGGTGCCGCGATCGGGCGCCAGGACGCCGGCCACCAGCCGCAGTGTCGTGGACTTGCCGGCGCCGTTGATGCCGAGCAGGCCCACGACCTCGCCCTTGCCGACCGTCAGGTCCAGTGCGTCGACGATGACGCGGCCGGCCAAGGAGCGGCCGGTCTGTTCGAGCGTGAGGACAGGGGGTGAAGAAGGCATGGAGCGCGCATTGTTCCGGTTCGGCCCCCCGCGCGGCAAGCCGGGCCGCGGGACGGACCCGCCCGGCAGCTTTTGAAACCTTTACGCCGCCTGCGGCGTCGTCGATGGTCCCCGGGGGGCCGGCTCACGTATAGTCGGCCATCGCATTCCTTGGGCTTTTGGCGTCAACATGTTGGATACCGTTCTCGATTTCGCCGCGCGCGGCCTGTTCAGCCAGGCCTCGTGGGGCACCTGGATCACCTATTTCGTGGTCGTCACGCAGTTGACGATCTTCTCGGTCACGCTGTACCTGCATCGCAGCCAGACCCACCGCGGCGTCGATTTCCACCCGCTGCTCGCGCATTTCTTCCGCTTCTGGGCGTGGCTGACCACGGCGATGGTGACCAAGCAGTGGGTCGCGATCCACCGCAAGCACCACGCGCAGACGGAGACCGCCGAGGATCCGCACAGCCCGGTCGTCCACGGCATCGGCAAGGTGCTGCTGGAGGGCGTGGACCTGTATCGCGTCGCCTGCCGCGATGCCTCGATCATGGACAAGTACGGCATGGGCACGCCCAACGACTGGATCGAGCGCGCTGTCTACGCGCGCGCGCCGTCGATGGGTCCGACGCTGATGCTGCTGGTCAACTTCGCGCTGTTCGGCGCGGTGGGCGTGGCCATCTGGGCGTTGCAGATGATCTGGATCCCGTTCTGGGCGGCCGGCGTCGTCAACGGCCTCGGGCACTGGTGGGGCTACCGCAACTTCGAGTCGGCCGACACCTCGACCAATCTCTCGCCGTGGGGGCTCATCATCGGCGGCGAGGAACTCCACAACAACCATCACGCGTTCCCCAGCTCGGCGAAGTTCGCGCTGCGCAAGTTCGAGTTCGACATCGGCTGGGCGGCGATCCGCCTGTTCGAGACGCTGCGCCTGGCCAAGGTCCTGCGCGTCGCGCCGGCGCTCGATCTGCGCGCGAACGTGCCGCTGCCCGACGGCGAGACGATCAAGGCGCTGCTGTCGCACCGGTTCCACGTCATGAGCGACTACTTCAGCGGCGTGATCGTGCCGATCCTGCGCGAGGAAGCTGCCCATGCGGGCGCCAGCATCAAGTCGATGCCGCGCAAGCTGCGCAAGGCGCTCGCCAACGGCGGCCGCTGGCTCGATTCCCATTCGCGCGAGCGGCTCGAGGCGGTCGTGCGCGAGCGCCCGCTGCTGGCGACAGTCTGCGAGTTCCGCGCCCGCCTCGCCGCGCTGACCGAGCGCAACGGCCGCAATGCCGAGGCGATGCTGGAGAGCGTCAAGCAGTGGTGCCACGAAGCCGAATCGAGCGGCATCCGCGTGCTGGCCGATTTCGCGGCGCGGCTCAAGGGCTACCGGATCGCGGCCGAGCATTGAGCCGGCAGCGGCCGCGCGGGCATCGGACAGGCCCGGACAACAAAAAACCCGCCGAGAGGCGGGTTTTTTGTCGGGTCGGCAAGGCCGGACTTACTTGATCTTGCCTTCCTTGTACGGCACGTGCTTGCGCACCACCGGGTCGTACTTCTTGACTTCCATCTTTTCCGGCGTGTTCTTCTTGTTCTTGTCGGTCGTGTAGAAATGACCGGTGCCGGCGGTGGAGATCAGGCGGATCTTGTCGCGCTTGGATGCCATGTTCGATTACTCCTCAGACCTTCTCGCCGCGGGCGCGCAGTTCCTTGAGAACCGCGTCGATGCCCTTCTTGTCGATCGTGCGCAGGCCATTGCTGGACACGCGCAGGCGGATCCAGCGGTTCTCGCTGGCAACCCAGAAGCGGCGCTCGTGGAGATTCGGCAGCCAGCGGCGCCGGGTCTTGTTGTTGGCGTGGGAAACGTTGTTGCCGGTAAGAACGCTCTTGCCGGTCACTTGGCAGACTCTGGACATGCGAACCTCTCGTGTCTCGGGTGCCGTCCTTGGCCAGGACGGCGGCGGCCCAGCGGCGACGATGCGCCACACGGTGCTGGAGCGCTGCGATCGGGCGACAGGGCGGACCGTGTGCCGGGGCCTGGCGGCCTGCGGAGGCAGGCGGATCGAAGCGAGCCGCGCTTTATAGCGGAAATCCGCCGGTCCGGCAACCGCCGGGACGGCGGGCGGGTCCGGAAAGCGCCCGCCGGATCGGGCCTGGAGGCCGCCGGCGGGTGCCGGGTGCCTGGACCCGACGGCCGGAGCCCGCGGCACCCCTGACGACATCTTCAGCGCCCAGGCGCGACCGGTCCGGCGCTGGACGAAGGGCCTAGAGTTCCTCGACCGCCGTGCGGCGCGAGCGGCGGATCAGCCAGGCGACGCCGCGCAGGTCCGCGATCCCGACCAGGGCCCGGTTGAGGTTGTTGTACTTGGAGCTTCCGGCCCCGCGGGCGCGATGGTTGACCGGTACGCTGCGGACCTGCCAGCCCGCCCGCTGCATCAGCGCCGGCAGGTAGCGGTGCATGTGGTCGAAGTAGGGCAGGTCCAGGAACGCGGCCCGCTCGAACAGCTTGATGCCGCAGCCGGTGTCCGGCGTGTCGTCGCGCAGCAGGCGCCGGCGGATCGCGTTGGCGATGCGGGAGGCGTAGCGCTTGGAGCCCGAATCCTGCCGATGCACGCGCCAGCCGGCGAACAGCTTGACGTCGGCAGGCGATCCGTCCCGCAGTACGAGCAGCTTGGGGATGTCGGCCGGGTCGTTCTGCCCGTCGCCGTCCAGCGTCGCGATCCAGTCGCCGCGCGCGGCCTTGACGCCGGTGCGGATCGCCGTGCTCTGGCCGCTCTGGGCCAGGTGGCGCACGACGCGCAGCTCGGGCGTGCGCGCGCGCGCTTCGGCGAGCACGGCCAGCGTGTCGTCGCGGCTGAGGTCGTCGACGTAGACGATCTCGAAGTCGGCTCGCCCGCGCAGGGCGGTGACGATCTCGTCGATCAGCGGCAGGATGTTGTCGCGCTCGTTGTGCACCGGCACGACGACGGAGAGTTGGCGCATGACACCGGGTCCATCACACGGGAGGGATGCGGCGGCCGGGCCGCCCGGGCGCCATTATCGCCGATCGGCCCGCAGCACGGCGCTCCGTGCACCCGGATCCGTCGTGCTCCAGGCGCCGCCGGTCGGGTGTACCGCCGATGCCGCCGGCTCCCGGGACGGCGAGGCGCTGGGGCCGCCGCCGGTCAGCGGATGCGCTCGAGGATGCCGTCCAGCTCGTCGAGGCTGTGGTAGTGGATCACGATGCGGCCGCGGCCGCCGCGGCCGTGCGCCAGTGCGACCCGGGTCGAGAGTTTCTCGGCCAGCTCGCGCTCCAGCGATTCGATGTTGGCGTCGCGGCGCGGCGTGGCGGCCTTGCCGGTGGGCAGCTCGTCCACCCGGCGCACGGCTTCTTCCAGCTCGCGTACCGACCAGCCGTTCTCGGCGGCCTGCCGGGCCAGCGCGATCGCGCGGTTCGGCGGCAGCGTCAGCAGCGCGCGGGCGTGGCCCATGTCGAGCTTGCGCGTATCGAGCAGCGTGCGGATCTCGGGCGGCAGCTCCAGCAGGCGCAGCAGGTTGGAGACGGCCGCCCGCGACCGGCCGACGGCATCGGCCGCCTGCTGATGGGTCAGGTCGAACTCCTCGATCAGGCGGGCCAGCGCCTGGGACTCTTCCAGCGGCGACAGGTCCTCGCGCTGGATGTTCTCGATCAGCGCCATCGCGACGACGGCCTGGTCGGGCACTTCCTTGACCAGGGCCGGGACCTCGGTCATGCCGGCCTTCTGCGCCGCGCGCCAGCGCCGCTCGCCGGCGATCAGCTCGTAGCGGTCCGGCGCGATGGCGCGCACGACGACCGGCTGGATCAGCCCCTGCGCCTTGATCGACGCGGCCAGTTCCTCCAGCCGCTCCGGATCGATGGACTGCCGCGGCTGGTACTTGCCGGGCTGGATGCTGGCGGCGGCCAGCGTGCGCAGTTCGCCTTCGCTCTCGGCGGCCGCGGCTTCGCCGCCGCCGAGCAGGACATCGAGCCCGCGGCCGAGTCCGCGCTTCTTGGCTGCCATCAGGTCCAACTCCTATGCGTGGGGAACGGCCGCCGGTGCCGGCGGCGCGGGGCCGCGCTCGCGCCGCAGCATCTCGCCGGCCAGGCCGAGGTAGGCGATAGCGCCGCGCGACTCGCGGTCGTAGAGATTGATCGGCTTGCCGTGGCTGGGCGCCTCGGCCAGGCGGATGTTGCGCGGGATCACCGATCGCAGCACCTTGTCGCCGAAATGCTTGGTCAGCTGCGCGGAGACCTCGTTGCCGAGATTGTTGCGCACGTCGTACATGGTGCGCAGCAGGCCATCGACTTCCAGGTCCGGATTGAGCCGGCGCCGCACCGCCTCGATCGTGTCGAGCAGGCTGGAGAGGCCCTCCAGCGCGAAGTACTCGCACTGCACCGGGATCAGCACGCCATGGGCAGCGGTCAGCGCATTGAGCGTCAGCAGGTGCAGGCTCGGCGGGCAGTCGATCAGGATCGTGCGGTAGCGGTCGCCGAGGCCGGCGAGCTGGTCCTTGAGCCGCGATTCGCGGGCCAGGGCGTCCATCAGCTTGACCTCGGCGGCGGTCAGGTCGGGGCCGCCGGGCAGCAGGTCGAAGCCGCCCTCGGTCGACACGATCGCCTGCTCGGCGCGCACCTCGTCGAGCAGGACGTCGCAGGTGTTGGGCTTGGCGTGGCGCTTGTCGATGCCCGACGCCATCGTCGCGTTGCCTTGCGGATCCATGTCCACCAGCAGCACGCGGCGGCGCGTCTCGACCAGCGCGGCGGCGAGGTTGACGGCGGTCGTGGTCTTGCCGACCCCGCCCTTCTGGTTGGTGATGGCGATGATGCGCGTCATGGCGGGGCCGGATCCTGGGCGTTGCGTTGGATGACCACCAGGTGCCGCTCGGCGCCCAGGCCCGGAACCTCCAGGGCATGGACGGCGTCGATGCGGAATCCGGCGGGAACGGCGTCTATTTCATCCTGAGGGAAACGGCCCTTCATTGCCAGCCACCGCCCCCCGGGAGCGAGCAGGTGGCCGCCGCTGTCGAGCATCTCGGCCAGCGTCGCGAAGGCGCGGGCGGTCACGCAATCGAAAGTGCCGTCGACCGCCTCGACCCGGCTCTCGGCCACGCGTACGTTGCGCAGCCCGAGGTCGCGCGCGGCCGCCCGCAGGAAGCGGGCCTTCTTGCCGTTGGCGTCGATCAGCAGCACCGGCCGCTCCGGCGCGAGGATCGCCAGTGGAATGCCCGGCAGGCCGGCGCCGGAGCCGACGTCGGCCAGGGCCGCGCCGTCGACCCAGCGGGCGATCGCCAGCGAGTCGAGCAGGTGGCGCACGACCATGGCCGCCGGGTCGCGCACGGCGCTCAGGTTGTAGGCGCGATTCCAGCGAACCAGCAGATCGATGTAGTCGAGCAGGCGCTCGGCCGTCGCGTCGGCGAGATCGAGGCCGAAGCGGGTTGCGCCGTCGGTCAGGAGAGGCCGCAGCGGTTCGCGGGCAGGCATGGCGGAAAGCGGGTGCGGGCGCGCCAGTATCGGGGCGGCGCTCCGCAAAATCCAGACGGGCCGCCGTCTTCCGGCGGCCGCGCGCCGGCGTCAGGCGGCTTCGGCCAGGTCGATGCGCGTCACCAGCAGCCCGCGCTCGCGCAGCTCGCTGTTGAGCGTCTGCTTGAGCCAGGTGCGCCGTTCGGCCAGGTCGTCGGGCAGCGCCGGCTGGTGCAGGAGCTCGCTGGTGCGCGCCCGCAGCAGGTCGTCCACCTGTTCGATCACGGCATCGGCACGCTGCGGGTCGAGCACCTGGAAATAGACCGCGCCGCTGATGCGCCGGCCGTCGCCGGCGGCGTCCTCGAATGCGAGCGAGCTGCCGGTCAGGCTGATCTTGTGGGCGACGCGCTCGATCAGCGGCACCACCACGTGCATGCCCGACGGCAGCACGCGCGTGCGACCGCCGAGCCGGCGCAGCGTATAGACCTGCCCCACGGGGATGCGGCGGATCGAGAGGACGGCGAGCAGGG
This sequence comes from Dokdonella koreensis DS-123, assembly GCF_001632775.1. Lineage (NCBI taxonomy): Bacteria > Pseudomonadati > Pseudomonadota > Gammaproteobacteria > Lysobacterales > Rhodanobacteraceae > Dokdonella > Dokdonella koreensis. Next base: position 3,930,116 of record NZ_CP015249.1, on the reverse strand, counting down.
CGGCAGCGCCGAGGAATGTCCATATGAAGGGCGACAACATGTCCTGGGTACTCTAGTTATTTAACTACAGACACTTGCAGCGCATTGTTGATGCGATGCTATCAGAGATATTCCTAAGTTGGAATAACAAACGCTTAACAGTTTGCCCGAGGGCTGCATAACAAAAACTGAACATTGTCGGCTGCCAGGGTGCGAAGCAGCCTGGCGCAGCGCGAAGACGGAGAACGGCAGCGGATCGGCGCGTCTGCGGGCGTTTTCGAGCAGAATCCGGTCCCTGGGCCCCCGGGGGCGTCTCGAGGCGGGCGATGCCGCGCCACTATGCGATGGGAGGCCGGGCCGGCAGCGGCCCGGGCTGGCAGGGGCGCGAGCCGCCGCCGAAGCAGACGCTGCGGCAACGATTCGGTGCGCTGCGCAACCTGCCGCCGTTCCTGCGGCTGGTCTGGGAGACCCACCGCGGTTTCACGCTGGCCACGCTCGGACTGCGCCTGGTCCGTGCGCTGCTGCCGGTGGCCACGCTGTATGTCGGCAAGCTGATCATCGACGCGGTGGTCGCGCTGGTCGGCCATCCGGTCGCCGCCGACGGCCTGGCGGCGCTCTGGCACAGCGGCGTGCTGGATCCGGTGTTCGCCCTGCTGCTGGTCGAGCTGGGACTGGCCGTGCTTTCCGACCTGCTCGGGCGGGCCGTCTCGCTGATCGACGCGCTGCTGTCGGAGCGCTACACCAACGCCTCGAGCATCCGCCTGATGGAGCACGCGGCGACGCTGGACCTGGAGGATTTCGAGGACAGCGAGCTGCAGGACCGCCTCGACCGCGCCCGCCGCCAGAGCATGGGCCGCGTGACCTTGATGGCGCAGCTGTTCGGCCAGGCGCAGGATGTCGTGACGATCCTGGCGTTCGCCGCCGGCCTGATCGTCTATGCGCCGTGGCTGATCGTGCTGCTGGTGATCGCGCTGGTACCCGCCTTCATCGGCGAGGCCCATTTCAACGCGCAGAGCTACTCGCTCGACTACGCCCGGGCGCCGGAGCGGCGCGAGCTGGACTACATCCGGCAGACCGGCGCCAGCGCCGAGACCGCCAAGGAGGTCAAGATCTTCGGCCTGCACGCGTTCCTGATCGCGCGCTACCGCGAGCTGGCCGAGGCGTTCTATGCGGCCAATCGCGCGCTGGCGACACGCCGCGCGGTCTGGGGCACGGTGCTGACCGCGATCGGCACGCTGGCCTACTACGCCGCCTACGCGATCATCGTCTGGCGCACGATCCGCGGCGACTTCACCATCGGTGACCTCACCTTCCTGTCCGGCGCGTTCCGGCGCCTGCGCACCCTGCTCGAGAACCTGCTGATCGGTTTCTCGCAGGTGGCCGGCCAGGCGCTGTACCTGGACGACCTGTTCTCGTTCTTCACGATCCAGCCGGAGATCCGCACGCCGGCGCAGCCGCGCGCGTTCCCGCGGCCGATCCGCGCGGGGCTGGCCTTCGAGAACGTCGGCTTCCGCTACCCGGGCGCGGAGCGGTGGGCGGTGCGCCACCTGGACTTCACGCTCGAGGCCGGGGAGGTGCTCGCGCTGGTCGGCGAGAACGGCGCCGGCAAGACCACGCTGGTCAAGCTGATGGCGCGGCTCTACGACCCGGACGAAGGCCGCATCCTGCTCGACGGCCACGACCTGCGCGAGTACGACCTCGACACGCTGCGCGCGAACGTCGGCGTGATCTTCCAGGACTTCGTCCGCTACCACCTGACCGCGGCCGAGAACATCGCGGTGGGCCGGATCGAGGCGCGGGCCGACCGCGCGCGGATCGAGCGTGCCGCCCGCGACAGCCTGGCCGACGAGGTGATCCGCCGGCTACCGGACGGCTATGACCAGGTAGTAGGCAAGCGCTTCCGCACCGGCGTGGAGCTGTCGGGCGGGGAGTGGCAGAAGATCGCGATCGCCCGCGCCTACATGCGCGACGCCCAGCTGCTGATCCTCGACGAGCCGACGGCCGCCCTGGATGCGCGCTCGGAGTTCGAGGTGTTCCAGCGCTTCAAGGCGCTGGCGGCCGGGCGCACCGCGGCGATCATCTCGCACCGGTTCTCGACGGTGCGCATGGCCGACCGCATCCTGGTGCTCGACGGCGGCCGCATCGAGGAGATCGGCACGCACGAGGCGCTGCTGGCGGCCGGGCGCCGCTACGCGGAGCTGTTCGAGCTGCAGGCGGCCGGTTATCGCTGAACGTCGTCGACGGCGGCCGCCGCTTCGAGGGCGGGCCGCTGGCCCGGCGCCAGCAGGGCGGTCAGGTCCAGCTTGTGCAGCAGGCGCGGCTCGCCGATCCAGTGGCCCTGGGCGTAGTCGACGCCGGCCGCGCGCAAGGCCTGGATGCTGCCGAAGCTCTCGACGTGCTCGCCGATGACCTGCAGGCCCAGCGAATGGGCCAGCTGGCTGATCGAGACGATCATCTTGCGGTCCATGTCGCTGGTCGTCATCGCCTCGACGAAGCTGCCGTCGATCTTGACGAAGTCGACGTCCAGGTCGCGCAGGTGGCTGAACGAGGAGAAGCCGATGCCGAAGTCGTCCAGCGCGAAGCGGCAGCCCAGCGCGCGCATCCGGCCGATGAAGCGGCGCGCCAGACGCAGGCTGACCAGCTCGCTGGTCTCGGTGATCTCGATCATCAGCCGGCGCGGCGGCACGCCCGAGGCGACCACGCATTCCTCGATCGCCTGCAGCGTCGCGGCATCGTCGAGCGTGACGCCGGAAAGATTGACCGTGAACGTCACCGGCACCGCCGGCAGCGGCAGCCGCACGATCTGGCCGAGCAGGTGGCGGAACACCCACAGGTCGAAGCGCGGCATCAGGCCGACACGCTCGGCCATCGGCACGAACACGCTCGGCGTGATCAGCTGGCCGCCCTTGCCGACCATGCGCGTGAGCACCTCGAAGAAATACTCGCGATCGCCGTGGCTGCCGCCGTTGATGCGCCAGCCCTGGCGCTCGACGACGTCGCGCTCGTCCTCGGGCAGCGCGCCGATCGGCACGATCGCCTGGGCCAGCAGGACCAGGCGGTCGTGCTCCAGCGCGGCACGGATGCGCTCGGTCCAGCCGGCCTCCAGCTCGCGCGCGACGCGCGCGTCGCGCTGGCCGCTGTTGATCTCGGTCTGGTCGCGGCCGCGCTGCTTGGCGGTCTTGCAGGCCAGCCGCGCCTGCTCCAGCGCGTGCTCGACCGAGGGCGTGCCCGGCCCGAGGATCGCGACGCCGAGCGAGGCGGTCGCCGCGCGCCAATGGCCGCCGGCCTGGTAGCGGCGCTGGCGTACCAGCGCCCGGTAGCTCTCGGCCTGCGCGTGCAGCTGGTCCAGCTCGATCCGCGACAGCAGCACCGCCAGGCGGTCGCCCTCCAGGCGGGCCGCCTGGTCGCCCTCCGCGAGTTGCTGGCGCAGCGCCTCGGCCAGCTCGACCAGCATGCGGTCCGCGGCCGGCTGGCCGCCGGCATCGATGACCTGGTTGAAGCGGTCGATGTCGATGTAGAGCAGGGCCGAGTAGCCGCCCTGTTCGGCGAGGCGTTCGAGTTCCCCGGCCAGCAGCTCGTTGAAGCGGCGTCCGTTGAGCAGGCCGGTGAGGTGGTCGTGGGTCAGTTCCCAGTGCAGGCGCTGGACGTCGTGCTGGCCGGAGGCGTCGCGGAAGATCACGGCGGCGCCGTTGCGCTGCCGCGGATCGTGCAGCGGCAGCAAGGTGTACTCCACCGCCAGCGGCGTGCCATCGGCGCGCAGGAAGACCGCTTCGAGGCCACGGGCCGGCGTGCCGGCCGCCAGCGTCTCGCGCAGCAGGCGGGCGGTCGCGCCGTAGCCGCCGACGTAGCGGTCGATCGGCGTGCCGAGCAGCGGGCCGTCGTCGGCATGGCCGAGCAGCTCCAGCGCGGTCGGGTTGACGAAGCCGATGCGGCCCTCGCCGTCGAGGCCGAAGACGCCGTCGCCGACCGAGCCCAGGATGCCTTCGAGCCGCTCGCGCTCGGCGTCCGCGGACCGTTCCAGCTCGATCTGCCGGGCCAGCCGGCGCACGCGCGCCAGGAACAGGTCTTTGGTTTCGGTCTTGAACAGGCATTCGCCGGCGCCGGCGGCCAGGCAGCGCTGGATGATGTCGTCCCGGTAGGTGCCGGTGATGACCGCCAGCAGCGGTGCCGCCGGCTGCGCAGCCAGGCGCCGGCACAGCTCGTCGCCGGTGCCGTCGGGCAGGAAGTAGTCGACGATCGCCAGGTCGTGGCGCGCGGCGGCGGTCCGCGCCAGCGCCTCGGCGACCGAGCCGGCGGTGTCGACCGCGAAGCCGTTGCGTTCGAGCAGCTGCCGGTAGGCGTGGCGGACGCTGTGCGAGTCGTCGACGAAGAGGATACGCAGCTGGCCGTCGCGCACCGGTGCCGGTACGTCGACCGGCGCGGTCGAGACGCCGACCGGATGCAGCTCGCCGATCACCGCCGGCAGGCGCGCGAAGTTGGACCAGAGCAGCAGGCGCCCGTTGCGGCAGGTGCGCGCCCAGCTGCCGGCCTCGGCGCTGGCCTCGTGCGCCAGGATCACGGCCGAGGGCGCCGTCGGGTTGCGTCCGAGGTAGTCGAGCAGGGCCAGGAACTCGCGGCTGGAGCGGGGTGGCGCACCGATCACGGCCAGCGAGTAGGCCTGGTTGGCGCCGACGGACTTGCGCAGGTGGTCGTGCGCGTCGAGGTAGCTGGCCAGCTCGGCGCGCGGCGGCAACCCGGCCGCATTGAGCGTGCGCCGCAGCAGATGGCTGAGCGTACTCGACCGCTCGACTAGCAAGATGCCGCTCAAGAAGTCCCCCGGGATGTGATGCGATCCGCCGCGAACGCGCCGCATCGCCTTGCGCGCGTGGCGTGTCGCACGCCGTCGTCGCCATCGGAGCGGTCGCCAGGCCGCCGGCTTCCTGCCGGCTGCGAGCCCTGCGCCGGGCGACCCTTGCTGTGCCGGTGCGCAACCCCGCCATCAGATCAAAGAGCACCGGCGCTGGCAAGCGGGGTGCGGCAGGGCAGGGCCCGCGGCCGAGGCATTTGGACGCAACGGGCCGCCGCATCGCTTTCATTACAATGGTCGCCCCGTTTCCGCTGCGCCCACGATCCACCCGGAGCCGCCATGTCCTATCCGTCCACCCGCCTGCGCCGCATGCGCCGCGACGCGTTCTCGCGCGCGCTGATGCGCGAAACCACCCTGCTGGTCAGCGACCTGATCATGGTCGCCTTCGTCGTCGAGGGCAGCGGCAAGCGCGAGGCGGTACCGTCGATGCCGGGCGTGTTCCGGCTTTCGATCGACGAACTCGTGAAGCTGGCCGGCGACTGCGTCGCCCTCGGCATCCCGGCGCTGGCGCTGTTCCCTTCGCCCGGCCAGGACGTCAAGACCGAGGACGCGCGCGAGGCCTGGAATCCCGACGCGCTGTTCCAGCGCGCCGCCCGCGCGGTCAAGGCGCGCTATCCGCAGCTCGGCCTGATCGGCGACGTGGCCCTGGACCCGTACACCACGCACGGCCAGGACGGCCTGATCGATGCGGCCGGCTACGTCATGAACGACCCGACGATCGAGGCGCTGGTGCGCATGGCGCTGGCCCAGGCGGAGGCCGGCTTCGACTTCGTCGCCCCGTCGGACATGATGGACGGGCGCATCGGCGCGATCCGGCTGGCGCTCGAGCAGGCCGGCCACGTGCATACGCGCATCCTGGCCTATTCGGCCAAGTACGCCTCCGGCTTCTACGGCCCGTTCCGCGACGCGGTCGGCTCCGCCGGCAACCTCGGTTCCGGCGGCAAGCACACCTACCAGATGGACGTGGGCAACAGCGACGAGGCGCTGCGCGAGGTGGAGCTGGACATCCACGAGGGTGCCGACGCGGTGATGGTCAAGCCGGGCCTGCCGTACCTGGACGTCGTGCGCCGGGTCAAGGATCGCTTCGGCGTGCCGACCTTCGTCTACCAGGTCAGCGGCGAGTACGCGATGCTCAAGGCCGCCGCGCAGAACGGCTGGCTCGACGAGCGCACCGTCGTGCTCGAGACCCTGACCGCGATGAAGCGTGCCGGCGCCGATGCGATCCTGACCTACTACGCGATCGACGCCGCGCGCTGGCTGACGCGGGGCGAATGAGCGCGCCGGTGCTGCATGCGGTGTTCGGCCAGCCGGTCGCGCATTCGCTGTCGCCGTACATCCACGCCGCGTTCGCGGCGCAGTTCGGGCTGGCGATCGACTACCGCCGCATCGAGGCCGGGCCGGACGACTTCGCCGCGGCCCTCGCGGCCTTCGCGACCGCCGCCGGCCGCGGCGCCAACGTCACGCTGCCGCTGAAGGAACTGGCTGCATCGCTGTGCGCCGAGGTGACGCCGCGCGCGCGCCGGGCCGGCAGCGTCAATACGCTGACGCGCACGTCCGGCGGCTGGGCCGGCGACACCACCGACGGTATCGGCTTGCTGCAGGACCTCGGCGCCCGCCACGGCGTGTCGCCGGTGGGCCTGCGCGTGCTGATGATCGGCGCCGGCGGTGCCGCGCGTGCCGCCGCCCGCGCGCTGCTCGATGCCGATGTCGCCGCGCTCGTGATCGCCAATCGCACGCCGGCGCGCGCGCAGCGACTGGTCGAGGCGCTGGCCGATCCGCGCGCCAGCGCCTCGGCGCCCGATGCCGTGCCGGGCCGGTTCGATCTCGTCGTCAATGCCAGCGCGGCCGGGCACCAGGGCCAGCCGCCGGCGTTCGCGGCCGCGGCCATGGACTCCGGCAGCGTCGCCTATGACCTCTCGTACGGTGCGGCCGCGGCGCCTTTTCTTGCCCTGGCAACTTCGGCCGGCGTGCGCACCGCGCTCGACGGCCTCGGCATGCTGGTCGAGCAGGCGGCCGCCTCGTTCGCGCTCTGGCACGGCCACCCGCCCGACACCGCGCCGGTGTACGCGGGACTGCGCGCGCGGCTGGCCTGACCGATGGACTGCCGGTCCGGCTGCGGCGCCTGCTGCATCGCGCCTTCGATCTCCTCGCCGATCCCCGGCATGCCGCACGGCAAGCCGGCCGGCGTGCGCTGCGTGCAATTGACGCCCGACAACCGCTGCGCGATCTTCGGGCGGCCCGAGCGGCCAGCGGTATGCCGGCGCCTGCAGCCGTCCGCATCGATGTGCGGGTCCGGGGCCGCCGATGCGCTGTCGCGATTGACCGCGCTGGAAGTCGCGACGCGGCCCTGACGGCCGGCCGCGTCATCGCCGCGTGAGCGATGGAGAGCGTCACCGGGGGGCCTGGGGTTCCGTCCGTGTCCCTGCGCCTGGGCGATCGGCCGGCAGGCGATCGAAGCTGTACGCCAACTGGCTGGTGCGAATACTTGCCTTGACAACTAAACTGGCGAGTTTAGAATGCGCCGCCCATGTGCCCCTCCGAACGCCCGCCGGTCGAAGCCCACTACAGCCTCGGGTCGCTGATCGGCCAGACGCGCAGCGCCCTGGTCGCCTCGATCGAGCGCACGCTGGCGCAGCGTGGCTTCGACATCACGATGTCGCAGTTCCTGGCGCTCAAGCAGCTGGCGGCCAACGGCCCGATGAGCGCGGGAGAACTGGCGCAGGCGCTGCGCCACGACCCCGGCGCGATGACGCGGATGCTGGCCAAGCTGGAGGCGAAGGGCTACCTGTGCCGCCACCCCGATCGACGTGACCGCCGTGCGCTGCGCATCGAACTGACCGAGGTCGGCGCCCGGCTCTGGCAGGACATCCGTGCCAGCGTCGACGCCTGCCTCGAGAACGCACTGGTGGACCTGGATGCCGGCGAGCGCGAGCACCTGGCGACGATCCTCCAGCGCATCCTGCGCACCCTCGCGTGCGAGTCCTGATCTTCCGCTTCCGGAACCCGATCATGCGTCCTTCTCTTGCGATGCTCGTTCTTCCCCTGGTGCTGGCCGCGGGTTGCGCCAGCACCCATGGCCTGCGGCCGGAGGGGCGCCTGCGCGACCCCGACAGCCTCGCTGCGCGCAGCAGCCTCGGCCAGGTCGAGGTGTCGGCGGCGGCCTGGCCCCGGCGCGACTGGTGGCGGTCGCTCGGCGACCCGCAGCTCGACGCGCTGATCGCCGAGGCGCTGGCCGGCAATCCCGGCCTGGAGGCTGCCGATGCGCGCAGCCGCCAGGCGCTGGCGCGGGTCGGCGTCGCCGATGCCGATCGCCAGCCGACGATCGGCGCCAGCGCCTCGTCGTCCGGGCTGCGCATTCCCGAAACCGTGATCGAGCCGCCGACCGGAGGCCACTACAGCGCGCTCAATTCGCTGTCGCTGAGTTTCAGCTACGGCTTCGACCTGTGGGGCGGCAAGCGCGCGGCCTGGGAGGCGGCGGTCGACGAGGCGCATGCGGCCGAGATCGACGCGCAGGCGGCGCGGCTGACGCTGTCGGCCAATGTGGCGCGCAGCTACATCGAGCTGGCGCACGCGTTCGAGCGCGCCGACATTGCCGACCACGAGCGCGAGCGCGCCCGCCATTCGCTGGAGCTGACGCGCCAGCGCGTCGACGCCGGCATCGACAGCGCGTTGCAGCTGCGCCAGGCCGAAGCGGCCGTGCCGGCGGCCGAACAGCAATGGCTGGCGGCGACGGCGAAGATCGACGACGAGCGCATCACGCTGGCGGCCCTGCTCGGTGCCGGCCCGGACCGCGGGCTCGCGATCACCCGCCCGCAGCGGCTGGCGCCGGCCGCGCTGCAGCTGCCGGCGACCCTGCCGGCCGAGCTGCTCGGCCGCCGGCCCGACCTGGTGGCCGCGCGCTGGCGCGTGGAGGCGGCCGACCATGCGATCGCCAGCGCGCGTGCGGCGTTCTACCCCAACATCGATCTCAGCGCGGCGGTCGGCCTGGCGGCACTCGGCGGCGACGGCCTGTTCTCGGCCCAGGGGCGCTACTACCAGTTCGCGCCGGCGATCTCGCTGCCGATCTTCGACGGCGGCCGCCTGCGCGCGAACCTGGCCGGTTCCGACGCGCAATACGACCTGGCCGTCGCCCAGTACAACCAGAACCTCGTCGATGCGTTGCGCGACGTCGCCGCACGGATCACCGCGCTGCGCTCGCTGGTGCCGCAGATCGAGGCGGCGCGCCAGGCGGCACGGACCGCCGCCGACGCGCATCGCCTGGCCGAGGAACGCTATCGCAACGGCATCGGCAGCTATCTCGACGTGCTGGTCGTGCAGCAGCAGCTGCTGGTCGCCGAGCAGCGCGTGGCCGACCTCGAGACGCAGCGCATCGACGGCTCGATCGCGCTGGTGCAGGCGCTCGGCGGCGGATTCGAGGCCGACGCGGCGCCACCAGCGGACGCCGACGCGCACTCCTGATCCCATCGAACATCCAGAGGACATCGTCATGAGCAGTCCGCAACCCCTCGCCGCCACGACCCAGCGCGGACGCCGCCGGCGCCTGCTGGTGCTGCTGGCGGTCGTCGTCGCCGCCGCGGCCGTCGCCTGGGCCGCCTGGTACTGGCTGCACGGCCGCTGGTTCGAGCACACCGAGGACGCCTACGTGCAGGGCAACATCGTGCAGATCACGCCGCAGACCGCGGGCACGGTGATCAGCATCGGTGCCGACGACGGCAACCTGGTGCGGCAGGGGCAGCCGCTGATCGAGCTGGACGTCACCGACGCCGAGGTCGCGCTCGAACAGGCCAAGGCCGGCCTGGCCGGTGCCGTGCGCCAGGTGCGCGGCCTCTACAGCAACGTCGACAGCGGCCGCGCCAACGTGGCCGCGCAGAAGGTGGCGCTGGAGCGGGCCCGCGACGACTTCAAGCGACGCAAGAACCTCGCCGCCAGCGGCGCGATCTCGGCCGAGGAACTGGCGCATGCGCGTGATGCGCTGGCCGCTGCCGAGTCGGCGCTGTCGGCGACGCAGGAACAACTGGTGACCACCCGCGCGCTGGTCGACGACACCGTGATCGCCTCGCATCCGGACGTGCAGACGGCGGCCGCGCGGCTGCGCGCGGCCTTCCTGGACCGTGCGCGCGCCACCGTGGTGGCGCCGGTCACCGGCTACGTCGCGCGCCGCAGCGTGCAGGTCGGCCAGCGCGTGCAGCCCGGCGCGCCGCTGATGGCGGTGATCCCGCTCGAGCAGGTCTGGGTCGACGCCAACTTCAAGGAGACCCAGCTGCGCCACATGCGCATCGGCCAGGAGGTCACGCTGACCTCGGACCTGTACGGCCGCGAGGCGGTCTACCAGGGCCGCGTGCAGAGCCTGGGCGCCGGCACCGGCAGCGCGTTCGCACTGCTGCCGGCGCAGAACGCCAGCGGCAACTGGATCAAGATCGTGCAGCGCGTGCCGGTGCGCGTGGCGCTGGACGCCGCCCAGCTCAAGGAGCATCCGCTGCGCATCGGCCTGTCGATGCAGGTGGAGGTCAACCTGCACGACCGCTCCGGGCCGGCGCTGGCGCAGCAGCCGCCGGCGCAGCCCGCGTTCGCGACCGACGTCTACGGTGCGCAGCTCGGCGAGGTCGAGGCGCTGATAGCGCAGATCGTCCACGCCAACTCCGCCGGCGGCGCGATCGCGGCCAAGACCCCGTAACGCGCCCGGACCCCCGAGGACTCCCCGATGAACGCTGTCGCCGCACCGCGGCCGGACGCCTTCCGGCCCGCCAGCGTCGGCCTGACGACGGTCGGCTTGTCGCTGGCGACCTTCATGCAGGTGCTCGACACGACGATCGCCAACGTCTCGCTGCCGACGATCGCCGGCAACCTCGGCGTCAGCGCCGACCAGAGCACCTGGGTGATCACCTCGTTTGCGGTCTGCATGGCGATCTCGCTGCCGCTGACCGGCTGGCTGACGCGCCGCTTCGGCGAGGTGCCGCTGTTCGTCGCCTCGACGCTGCTGTTCACGCTGGCCTCGTTCCTGTGCGGCATCGCCCAGAGCATGCCGATGCTGATCGCGTTCCGCGCGCTGCAGGGCGCGGTCGCCGGGCCGATGTACCCGGTGACGCAGAGCCTGCTGATCTCGATCTATCCGCCGGAGAAGCGCGGCCAGGCGCTGGCGCTGCTGGCGATGGTGACGGTCGTCGCGCCGATCGCGGGTCCGATCCTCGGCGGCTGGATCACCGACAACTATTCCTGGCCGTGGATCTTCTTCATCAACGTGCCGATCGGCCTGTTCGCCTGCCTGGTCGTGCGCAGCCAGCTCGGCGCCCGGCCGCAGCGCCTGGAACGGCCGAAGATGGACTACGTCGGGCTGATCACGCTGATCATCGGCGTGGGCGCGCTGCAGATCGTGCTGGACAAGGGCAACGACGAGGACTGGTTCGAGTCGACCTTCATCATCGCCACCTCGATCGTCTCGGTGATCGCACTGGCGGTGTTCCTGATCTGGGAGCTGACCGACAAGGAACCGATCGTCAACCTGCGCCTGTTCCGCCACCGCAACTTCGCGGCCGGAACCACCGTCCTGGTCTTCGCCTACGCGGCCTTCTTCGCGATCAGCCTGCTGGTGCCGCAGTGGCTGCAGCGCCAGCTCGGCTACACCTCGACCTGGGCCGGCCTGGCGACGGCACCGATCGGCCTCCTGCCGGTGCTGCTGTCGCCGTTCATCGGCCGCTACGCGCCCAAGTTCGACCTGCGCGTGCTGGCTTCGCTGGCCTTCCTGACGATGGGTGCGACCAGCCTGATGCGCGCGGGCTTCAACCTCGACGTGGATTTCAACCACGTCGCGATGATCCAGCTGATCCAGGGCATCGGCGTGGCGTTGTTCTTCATGCCGGTGATGCAGATCCTGCTGTCGGACCTGCAGCCGAACGAGATCGCCGACGGCTCCGGCCTGGCGACGTTCCTGCGCACGCTCGGCGGCAGCTTCTCCGCCTCGCTGACGACCTTCCTCTGGGAGCGGCGTGCCGACGTGCATCATGCGCACCTGACCGAGCACGTGACGGTCTACGATCCGGCCGCGCAACAGGCACTCGCCACCCTCGGCAACGGCGATCCGCAGCGCGCCGCCGGCCTGCTCGACCAGATGATCACGTTGCAGAGCTACCAGCTCTCGTTCAACGAGGTGTTCCACCTGCTCGGCTGGACGTTCTTCTCGCTGGTGCTGGTGCTGTGGCTGGCCAAGCCGCCGTTCGGCGCCAAGACCGGCGCGCCACCCGGCGGCGGGCACTGAGGCGCGCCGCCCGGCGGCCGGCGCTGCCGGTCACGGCGGCCCGAGCAGGTGTGGGCGCTGCGCGTACCAGTCGGCGGCGCGCAGCAGGTGGAGGTCGCGCGTGTCGTCGCGCAGCTCGACACCGACGCTCAACGCGCGCCAGCGCAGCAGGAGGTCGCCGACCGGGCTGCCGCCGGCGATGCGCATCCGCGTCTTGACCTCGAAGCGGTCGTTCGCGGCCTCGACCCGGTCGAACACGATCGCGTCGCCGCGCACCTGCATCAGGCCGCGTGCGCGCAGGCGGCCGGCGTCGACCAGGCCCAGCACCCAGCGTGGGTAGTCCTTGCGCTCGGCGAACAGCGCCAGCAGCAGGCCGATGTTCTCCATCTCGATCGCCGCGTCGGTGCGCAGCGCCAATGGCCGGCCGGCTTCCACGTGACCGCGCACGATGCCGATGCTGGCCCACCAGTCGCGGCCGGCGGTGCGGCCGGCGTCGGCCACGCGCACCTTGCGCAGGCGCAGGCTGCTGCCGTCGAGGTCGAAGCGGCCGGAGGCGATGTCCGCCCGTGCCAGGCGGCCGTCCAGGTCGAAGTCGCCGGCGAACTCCAGCCGGCCCAGGCGGGCCTGCCCGCCGCGTCCCTCGATGCTGACGCGGCCGCTGGCGATCTCGCCGGCGGCATCCAGGTGCAGGTCACCGCTGATCCGGCTGCGGCCGGCCAGCAGGCGCAGCTCGTTGCGCGGCAGGTATGGGTTGAAGGCGCGCAGGTCCGGGATCTCGGCCTGTTCGAAGCGCAGCCGCGCCTTGAGCGATTCGCGCAGCCCGGCCAGGCTGTCCGGTGCCTCCAGGTCGATGCGCAGGTCGCGGCCGCGCACCAGCGGCGTGCCGGGCGCGTCCACGGCGGCGACGTCGAAGCGATCGATCGCCAGGTCGATCCGTGCCAGCGCCGTGCCCGCGGCGTCGACGAGCTGCCCCTCGGCATGCGCCTGGCCGTCGAAGCGATGGCCGGCGACCGTCGCGGCCACCGCCACGTCCGGAATGCGCAGCGTGCTGCCGGGGCGCAGCAGGCCGCGCTCGAGCAGTAGCCGGGCCTCGACCGCACCGGCGCCTTCCAGCTGCAGCCACGGCGCCTTGAGCAGCAGCGGCCCCAGCCAGGCCAGCGAACCGAACCGCCAATCGAGCGCGACCTCGCCACCCAGGCGCGCGAGCAGCTGCTGCGGATCGGGCGGCAGCGGGACGGCGGTGCCGGCCAGCACCAGCCGGGCGTCGATCGAGCGCGGATCGGTCTCGCTGCGCGGCAGCGTCGCGTCGATGCGGATCGCCTCGTCCTCGACCGCCAGGCGCAGCGTGGCCTCGTTGTCGAACGCGGCGCCAGGGCGCGTGGCCTGCAGCGGCACGCGCAGCGCCAGCGTGCCGCCGGCCGTCAGCGCGCCGCGCTGCCAGCCGAGCGTCGCGGCCAGCGTGCCGGTGCCGGCCGGGTCGAGCGTGCCGGTGATCCGGCCGGCGTCGTCGAGGTCGACCGCCAACCCCGGCAGTGCGCCGTGCAGGTCCAGCGCCGCGTCGGCCAGGCCGAGCTTCGCCAGGCCGCTCGCGTCTTCCCGCCGATGCCGCGGCAGCGCGAAGCGCGCCGTGGCGGCGCCGTCGTGCAGCAACACACGCCCGTCCCAGGTGACCTGCAACGCGTCCAGCCGGGCCTGCGAGGGATAGATCTCCAGCGGTCCGCCGCGCAGCTGCTTGTAGAAGCCGAACGCGACCTGGCCCTGCGTCGCGATGTCGATAGCGCCGATGCGCGCGGTGCGCAGCGAATCGGTGGCGATGCGGTCGAAGCGCAGCGACCAGCCGCCCGGCCGCGGTGGCGGCGGCGTCCGGTCCTGGTCGGTGAGGTGGAGACTGCCCGTCACCTCCGAGGCGTCGATCGAGGCCAGCCGCAGCTCGCGCCCGAACAGCGGCAGCAGCGCGATCCGACCGTGGCCGCGCGCAGCCCGCGCGTTCCAGACGACGCGGCGCACATGGCCGCCGACCTCCACGTTCCAGAGCATCGCGCAGCCGGGCCACCAGGTCAGGCCGTGCGACCACTGCATCTGGAACCGGTCGGGCTTGCGATTGATCGCCCACGGGCCGACCGGCGTGTTGAGGAACAGGTTGCCGGCGATCAGGTACAGGCCCAGCAACCCGGCCGCGATCCAGCCGAGGCGGCGCACGCCGCGCAGGAACGCCGGCCGCGGGCTCACCGGCCTGCGCCGCCGGCGCTGCGATCAGCCACGGCGCCCGGGACGGAACTCGGCCAGGTTGCGATCGACGGCGTCGAGCATCGGATCGACCACCTCGCGGGCCTTCTCGGCGGCGTTGAGCGTCGTGAAGTTGACCTGCTCGGCCGGGCTGCTCCACAGCACGCTGCCGTCGCCGACGCGATACGCCTTGACCGCCACCTGCACGGTGTAGAGCGTCGAGCTCTGGCCGTAGTAGTGGATCTCCTGGCTGCCGACCGGACGGGCCTGCACGAAGACGACCGCATCGGCACGACCCGACAGGGCCTTGAGGTTGGGCTGGCTGCCCGAGACGCTGCCGGCTTCGATCACGCGGAAGCCCCGGCTCTGCAGCAGGTCGGTGATGGCGTCGCGGGCGGGCTCGGCGATGACCTCGTCGCCGCCGAAGACCACCGCCACCGTCGGCACGCGCGGCTTTGCCGGCGCGGCCGGCTTCGGGGGCGGCGGCGCCTTGGCGATCTGCGGCGGCGCGCCGCTTTCGGCCTGGGCGGCCGGCAGGTTGCGCAGGGCCTCGACATCGGCCTGTGCGGCACGTGGCGCCGGCGGTTCGGCCGGTGATGCCGGCGGCGGATCGCTCTGGGCCCGTGCGCCGGCGGTCGTGTCTTCGGGCGGTGCCGCGCCGGTCGTGGCGCCGGGCGCCTGCGGCGCGGCGGTGTCCGGCGTCGGGACCACGGCTGCCGTATCGGCCGGCGAGGGCGTGCTCCCGGCCGCCGGATCCGACGGTCCGGAGGGCGGCGGTGCCGGGATCGGCGGCGTGACGACCGACGAGATCGACGCGCTGGCCGGCGCATCCGCGGTCGCCGCGGTCGCGGTGATGGTCTGGGTCGAGGTGGTGGTCGGGCCGGCCAGGCCGGGAATCCGGTCGCGCAGCGTCCAGGCGCCGGCACCGGCGGCCAGCACCAGCAGCGCGGCGATCGCCCAGGGCAGGGCGCTCGTGCGCTTCGGCGCGGAGGCATGCACGGTCGGCCGGTCGAGGACCGAAGGACGGGCCGGCGCTCCCGGCACCGGCGGCGCCACCGCCGCGCCGGCGCTGATGTGCGTCGGCGCGCCCGCCGACGGCCGGATCGGTGTCGGCGCGGTGATCGGCGTCGTCACCGCGGACGGCAGCGGCGTCTTCTGGCCGATCACGGTCGCGGCAGCCGGCGACAGCTTGGGCTGCAGCGTGATCGGCCCGCTGCGGGCGACCAGCGGGTTGCGCTGCAGGTCGGCGGCCAGCTCGTGGCAGTCCTGGTAGCGGCTGGCCGGGTCCTTGGCGATCATCCGCGACAGGATGCGCGAGGTCTCCTCGTCGACATTGGCGTTGAGCTGGCGCACGTCGGGAATTTCCGCCCGCACGACCTCCAGCATCAGCCCCAGCGGCGACTCGTCGGTGAACGGCATCTTGCCGGTCAGCATCTCGAACAGCACGATGCCGAGCGAGAAGATGTCCGAGCGCCGGTCGACCGGCTTGCCGAGGCACACTTCCGGCGACAGGTAGCCGGGCGTGCCGACGAATTCGCCGGTGGTCGTGAGCTTCTTGGACAGGTCGTGGTTGGACAGCGCGATGCCGAAGTCGGCGATCTTGATCGCGCC
This sequence comes from Dokdonella koreensis DS-123, assembly GCF_001632775.1. Lineage (NCBI taxonomy): Bacteria > Pseudomonadati > Pseudomonadota > Gammaproteobacteria > Lysobacterales > Rhodanobacteraceae > Dokdonella > Dokdonella koreensis. The sequence continues at coordinate 3,914,223 of NZ_CP015249.1, read as the reverse complement.
GCGGCTGCTGACCATCAGGTTGCCCGGCTTGATGTCGCGATGGACCACGCCGCGGTCGTGCGCGGTCGCCAGGCCCGAGGCGGTCTGGTGGATGACCTTCAGCGACTGCTCCAGCGTCAGCCGGCCTTCGCGCTTGAGCAGCGAGCCGAGCGACTCACCCTCGACGAATTCCATGACGAAGTACGGATGGCCGGCGTCCTCGCCGATGGCGTGGATCTGGATGATGTGCGGGTCGTTCAGGGCCGCCATGCTGCGCGCTTCGCGCAGGAAGCGTTCGCGCACGGCGGGGTCGTCGGCCAGCGAGTCGGCCAGCACCTTGATCGCGACGTAGCGGTTCAGCGCCGCCTCGAATCCCTTGTAGACCACGCCCATGCCGCCGCGTCCGAGTTCGGCGACGATGTCGTAGTGACCCACGCGCTGCTTCATGGCCTTGGCACTCCCCCGGGGGTGTTCCCGTTTTCGATGAAGGCATCCTAGCACCGGCCTGCCGGGGGTATTCGCGGACCGGCTTGGCGGCCGGCACCGTGCCGGCTGCACGCAGCGAGTGCCAACTGCGTCACGCTGTGGTCGCAGGGCGCGGGTATCGTGCCGGGCCGCGCCGCGGCGGCCCGCCCCCGGCGGCGGCACTGGATCGCGGGGGTACCAATTGCCGAGAATGGACCGCATGCACGACACCGCCGATCCACGCCAGCCCCGCGACCGACCACCGGTGCGCGGCTGGGCGCTCTGGCTGGTGGCCGCCCTGCTGGCCCTGGGCCTGGTCCGCGCGTTCGCCATCTGGGCGCACGAGCCGCTGTACGCCTATGCCAACAGCTACGACCAGGTGCGCTATACCGCCTGCTTCGACCTGTACCCGGATCGCCCGGCCGACGTGCCGCCGACGCAGAACAGCCCGGAGGCGCCGTTCGAGCGGTTCCGCTTCCTCGCCACCACCGACCCGATGTGCTACTGGTCCAGCGAGCTGGTGTTCCAGGGCCTGGCCGTGGCCGGCTATCACCTGGCCGAGGCGTTCGGTGGCGGGCCGCTGCATTCGGTGCGCTGGCTCGGCCTGCTGCGCCTGGCGGCGCTGGCGGCGCTCGGCGTGGCGCTGACGGCCGGCTTCCTGCGCCGCGGCCGCACCGGTGCGGCCGTCGTCCACGGCGTGGTCTTCGCCGTGGTGCTGGCCGATCCGGGCAATACGCTCTACCTCAACACCTTCTACGCGGAATGGACCGCGCTGCTGGCGGCGTACGCGCTGTTCACGCTGCTGCTGCTGTGGCACGACCAGCCGCGTTCGCGCGGGCGCTTCTTCGTGCTGGCGCTGCTGGCCTTCGCGCTGGCCGCCAGCAAGATCCAGCACCTGCTGCTGCCGCTGGCACTGGCGCTGGTGCTGCTGGCGGCGGACCGGCTGCGGCTGCGCCGCACCGGCTGGCGCGCGGCGGCGGTCCTGATCGGCGCCCTGGCCGGCCTCTGGATGCAGTTCATCCAGCTGCAGCGGCCCGGCGCGATGGTCGACAGCATCCGCCAGTACAACCATGCGCACGTGGTGTTCACCGCGCTGCTGCCGATGGCCGGTGACCGGCGCGCGCTGCTCGACGAGCTGGGCCTGGACCGGGCCTGCGAGGCCTTCACAGGCCTGCATGCCTGGCAACTGCCGGACATGCCCGACCGAGCCTGCCCGGGCCTGGTCAACTTCACGCGCGGCAAGGAGCTGGCGACCCTGCTGCGCCATCCCGGCCTCACGGCGCGGCTGGCCTGGGGCGGCGTGAAGGCGCTCGATCCCTGGCTGGCGCGCAACATCGGCCATGTCGAAGGCGCCTCGTTCGCGCTGCTCCCGGCCTCGCAGCCGAGCCTCGGCCACCTGCTGCATGCCTGGCCGGCGCTGCAGTGGCTGATCCTGGCCGTGCCGCTGGCCGGTCTCGGCCTGCTGCTGGCGCGGCACGGCCTGCGGCGCGTCTCGGTGCTGCGCGACTACGCGGCACTCACGGCGGTGACGATGGGCGTCACGCTGACGATCACCGTGCTCGGCGACGGCCTGGCCGACGTCGCCAAGCAGGGCCACCTGCTGGTCAATGCCGCACTGGTCTTCGCGATCGTCGGGCTGGCGGCGTTGACTGAGCGCATGCGCCGCCCACGTTGACGCGGCGGACCGGCCTGCCGTGCACCGCGGCAGGCCGTAGAATGACCGGTTCGTTCCGTGCCGGATCCTTACTTGCGTGAATGCCGCCGTCCCACCTGCGTCCGACGCCGCCCTCGACGCCTTGTTCGTGCCGTTTGCCGACGGCGCCCTGGCGCTGCCGGATGGCGCGCCGGTGCTGTTCCTGGGGGCCCGCGCCGGGCGCTGGCAGCAGCTGCATGCCGGTGTGGACTGGCATTGCGTGCAGACGTTCAAGCCGTTCGCCAATGCCCTGGGCCACGCCGGCACCGTGGTGTCCGAGCCGGCCGAGGACACGCGCTTCGCGTTCGTGCTGGTGCTGCCGCCGCGCCAGCGCGAAGCGGCGCGGGCCCTGCTGGCGCGCGCACTCGGCCACGCCGGTGATCACGGGGTGGTGGTGGTCGCACTCGCCAACGACGAGGGCGCCCGTTCCGGCGAGGCCGATCTGGCGCGCCTGGCCGGCCCGTTGCAGGTGCGGTCCAAGCACAAGTGCCGGGTGTTCTGGACGGCGCCGGACGCGCGCCGGCTCGACCGGACGCTGGCGGCCGCCTGGTCCATGCTCGATGCGCCGCGGCCGATCGCCGACGGCGCGTTCGTCAGCCGTCCCGGCCTGTTCGCCTGGGACCGCGTCGATCCGGCCTCGCGCTTGCTGGCCGACGCCTTGCCGGCGGCGCTGCAGGGCCGCGTCGCCGACCTCGGCGCCGGCTACGGCTACCTGGCGGTGCGCGTGCTGCAGCGCTGCCCCGCCGTCCGCGCGATCGACCTGTACGAGGCCGAACAGCGTGCGCTGGCGCCGGCGCGGACCAACCTCGATCGCGCTCGGGCCGCACGCGGCGACGCGGTCGAGACCGCGGTGCACTGGCACGACGTCGCCGCCGGCCTGCCGCAGCGCTATGACGCCATCGTCAGCAATCCACCGTTCCACCAGGGCCGCGCCGGCCAGCCGGAACTGGGCCAGGCGTTCATCGCCGCGGCCGCCGATGCGCTGCTGCCGGGTGGGCGCTTCTGGCTGGTCGCCAATCGCCACCTGCCGTACGAGGCGCTGCTCGCGCAGCGCTTCGCATCGGTGCAGACCCACGTCGTGCGCGAGGGCTACAAGGTCATCGAGGCCGGCGGAGCGCGTCGATGAAGCTGGTGCGCCTGATCGCCAACCTCGGCTACGGCAGCCGCAAGCAGGTCGCCGCGATGTTCCGCGAGGGCCGCGTCACGCTCGCCGACGGCGAGGTGCTCTATGCCGACGACGCGGTCGCCCCTGCCGACGTCCGCATCGACGGCGAGCCGCTCGACCCGCCGCCCGGCCTGTCGCTGATGCTGCACAAGCCGACCGGCTACACCTGTTCCACGCGCGATGCCGGACGGCTGGTCTACGACCTGCTGCCCGAACGCTACCGGCTGCGCAGTCCGCTGCTGTCGACGGTCGGCCGGCTCGATCGCGACACCTCGGGCCTGCTGCTGCTGACCGACGACGGCGGACTGCTGCACCGGATCATCTCGCCGCGTGCGCAGGTCGCCAAGGTCTACGAAGCGGACCTGGCCGAGGACCTGCGTGGCGACGAGGCCGCCCTGTTCGCCAGCGGCACGCTGCTGCTCGAATCGGAGACCACGCCGCTCGCGCCGGCGCGGCTGGAGGTGCTGGCGCCGCGCCGGGCGCGGCTGACCGTCTTCGAAGGCCGCTATCACCAGGTGCGGCGGATGTTCGCGGCCACCGGCAACCACGTCGTCGCGCTGCATCGCGCGGCGGTCGGTGGCCTCGCACTCGATGACCTGGAGGCCGGTGCCTGGCGCGCGCTCGACGCCGCGGCGATCGCGCGGGTGTTCGCCGCCGATTGACCGTGCCGCCGCGCGCTCAGCGTTGCGCGGTCCAGCGTGCGTATTCGCGCGCCGAGATCCGGCCGTCGCGATTGCTGTCGGCGTAGAGGAAATCGGTGGCCAGCAGCGGATAGGCCCGTGCCTCGTCGGCGGAAATGCTGCCGTTGCGGTCGGCATCGAGGGCGGCGAAGGCGGGAGCGGGGCCGTCGGCCGGGTACACCGGCTGGCCCGAGTGCAGCTCGACCTGCGCGCCCTGGCGGTCCTGGAACCGGTGGACGCGGTCGCCGCCCTGCGCCCAGGCGGCGCCGGCGGCCGTGAACGCCAGCACGAGGCCGGCGCAGCGGGAAAGAGCGGGATGGATCATCGCGGCAACCTCCCTACGACTTCGGTCCCCGCAGCCTAGTCCCTGCACCTGAATCGCCGATGGACCGGCAGCGGGAGGTCAGTCGCACGCCGCCAGCGGTGCATCGAGCCGGGCCCGCAGTGCGGCATCGGGTGGGAAGCGCTCGGCGCGCTGCCGGGCGGTCTGCCGCCACTGCGCCGCCTCGGTGCACCGCCCCTGCGCGGCGAGGGCGCCGGCCAGCTTGAGCGGCCGCTGGCCGCGATCCAGTGTCTGGGCACCGCTGCCGTCGCGGTTGAGGTCGAGCATGCGGCGGTAGCTGGCCTCGGCCGCCACGGCATCGCCGCCGGCCAGCAGCGTATCGCCGAGGGCCTCCAGCACGTTCACGCTGAGCGTGTCATTGCCGGGCGGCAGCTGCTCGCAGACGGCCAGCGCCTGCCGGAGCACCGGCACGGCCTCGCCGTGCCGGCCCGCGGCCGCGGTGACCTCCGCGCTCTGCAGCAGGGCCAGCGCATAGTTCGGCGAGGGATTCCCGTAGAGCTGCAAGGCCCCCGCGACGGCTTCGCGCATCGGCTGCGTCGCCTCAGTGTGCCGCCCGACCCGCGCCAAGCTGCCGGCCAGGCCACCGGCCGCCAGGATCGTGTACGGATGGCGTACGCCCAGGTATTCGCGGCCGCTGGCATAGGCGTCCTGGTAGAGCGCCAGCGCCTCGGACGGATCGCCGTCCTCGGCCAGCGCACTGGCCAGGCCGAGCAGGTCCGCGACCAGCGAGGGTTCGCCCTCGGCCAGCAGGCGGCGGCCATGATCGAGCGCCAGGCGCAGGCGTTCGATCGCGGCGGTCCTGTCGCCGGCCGACAGGTCGGCCATCGCCAGGTTCTGCTGGGTGATGTTGTACGTGCGCGCATGCTCGCGGGAGTCCGGGTCCAGGCCGGCGATCGCCTCGACCAGCAGCGCGCGCCGCTCGTCGATCCGCTCGATGTCGTACAGCGTGATCGCCAGCGCCCGCAGGCGCTCGGCCCGCACGAGCGGCGGGGTCTGCGGCTGCGCGCGGGTCAATTCGACCGCCTTGCGCAGCGGCGGCTGGGCGCGCGTGAAATCGCGCAAGGCCACGAAGGTGCGGCCGATCGTGGTCAGCAGCTCGGCCATGACCAGGGGTTCGGTGGCCAGCTCGCGCTCGATGCGCTCGGGTGCATCGGCCAGCACCGTGTCGATGGTCGGGACGCGGCCGCCGTGCAGCGCCGGGTCGGCGGCACGGAACAGTCCCACCATGAACTCGCTGACGTGCCGGGCCGTCTGTGCCTCGCGCTCGGCGCGGTCGCGCTCCCGGTCCAGGCTCCACAGGAAATAGCCCACCACGCCGACCAGGGTCAGGGCACCGAGCACCAGCGCACCGGCCGTCAGGCGGTGGCGCCGCAGCAGGCGGCCCAGGCGATACGCCAGCGCGCTGCCGCGTGCCGCGACCGGGCGGTGTTCGAGTATCGCGCGCAGGTCCGCCGCCAGTGCATCGACGTTGGCGTAGCGGTGCTCGGGCTGCTCGGCCAGCGCGCGCCGCAGGATCGCCTCGGCATCGGCACGCTCGTGCCGTGACAGCCGGCCTTCGAGCAGGGTCTGCAGCAGCCGGCCGATCTGGTAGATGTCCTGGGCGATCCCGGCCGGATCGCCGCGGCGCTGTTCCGGGCTGGCATAGCCGGGTGTCGAGGCGCGCCGCGCGGGATCGTCGCTGGCGTCGTCCAGCGCCGCGGCGATGCCGAAGTCGAGCAGTCGCGGCACGCCGGCGTCGTCGACGAGGATGTTCGAGGGCTTGATGTCGCGATGCACGACCAGGCGCGCGTGGGCATAGGCGACCGCCGTGCAGACCTCGGCCACCAGCCGGATGCGTGCACGCGCGTCGAGGCCACGTTCGTCGCACCACAGGTCGATGCGCACGCCCTGCACCGCGTCCATCGCGAACCACAGCAGGCCCGTGCTGCTGCGGCCGCCGTCGAGCAGGCGGGCGATGTTCGGATGGTGCAGGCGCGCCAGCAGCCGGCGCTCGCGTTCGAGCAGGATCTCGGCGACGCCGGGATCGACCTCCGGCGCGATCAGCTTGAGCGCCACCTGCTGCTCGAACGCACCGTCGGCGCGTTCGGCGAGGTAGACCACGCCGAGGCCGCCCTGGCCGACGAGCCGCAGCACACGGAACGGACCGATCTGGGTACCGGCCTCCAGCGCGGGCAGCGTGTCCACCAGCATCGTCGAGACCAGCCGGCAGCGCAGCGCGCCACCGGGCTCGAAGGTGACCGTCGAGCCGCTCATGGTTCTTCCATGATGTGCGCGAGCCGGCCGCGCGCCTGCGCCCACAGCCATTGCACGGTGCGCATCGGGATGCCGACGGCCTCGGCGGTCTCCGGCTCGGTCATGCCGGCGAAGAAGCGGCATTCCACGACGCGCACCATGTCCTCGTTCTCCTTGCCGAGCTGGGACAGCGCCTGGTCCAGCACGATGAAGCGGTGGGCCTGCTCGCTGAGCTCCCGGTCGACCAGGCCGATGTCGATGCGCGTCTGGTCGCCGCCGCGCTTGGCGGCAGACCGCTCGCGCGCGTAGGTGCAGATGACCTGGCGCATGATCTTGGCGGTCAACGCGAAGAAGTGCCGGCGGTTTTCAGGAATCGCGTCGCCGGCGTCGGCCACGCGCAGGTACCACTCGTTGACCAGCCCGGTGGTGTTGAGCGTGGGCATCGTCGCGCCCTGGGCCAGCTGCCGGCGCGCCAGCCGCTTGATGTCGCCGTAGGCCGAGCGCAGCAGGCGCGTCCACGCCTCGTGTTCGCCATCGCGGGCCTGGTCGAGCAGGCGGGTGATGTCGTCGAGGGGTTCCACTGCCTGTCCGCCGGAGATGACCGGCGGACATAGTGATATGACCGGCGCACCGGCGTCCAATCGGAGCGGTGGCCGGGTGCGGCTGGCGGGACCCGTGCCCGCTGCGCGGCGGCGTCCGCCGCGCAGGTGATCGGAAGCCGGCCGGCCGCCCGGTCCGTTCAAGGACCGGCCTGGCACGTGCCGGGCAGCTCGGCGTCGACGCGGATGTCGTCCAGGTAGAACCCGGCCGCCTGCATGGCCGGGTCCGAGCTCAGCCGCCAGCGCACCAGTACGCCCTGGCCGGCGTAGGCACTCAGGTCGTGGCTGATCTGGACGAACTGGCCGGCGGCGAAGCCGGCCGATTCGCCGGTGAACGCGCTCTGCGAGGCCGGATAGCCGCAGGCGTTGACCGGCGGGTCCATCGTCTGCGCGAAACTGCCCGGGTAGCCGCCGGCGGGCACCAGCGGCGTCCAGGTGGCACCGCCGTCGGCCGACAGTTCCACGACCACGCCGTCCCATTCCGATTCCAGCTGGTAGCGCGCCGCATAACGCAGCTGCGGCGTGCCCGCCGCCAGCGTGAGCGGCACGGTGGCGATCGCCGCGCAGGTATCGGCCGGATAAGCCGGGCCCGGCGCACTGCGGTAGCTGAAGCTGCCGTTGGCGGCCGCGGCGTTGGTGATCGACCACGGCCATTGCTGCTGCAGGTTCGTGCGCGTGTCGGCATCGTCGGTCCAGACACCGGCGCCGGTGCTGCCGGTGCCGCTCGGCGTGGTGCCGATGATGTGCGAGCGGGTGGTGTTGCCGGCCTCGTCGAAGGCCTCGACCTGGTAGAAGCGCGGCTGGCCGTCGACGACATCGGTGTCGCTGTAGGCCGGCATGTCCACGGTCGCGACGACCTGGGGCGCGGTGAACAGCGGCGTCGTGTCGCGCAGCACCCGGTAGGCGACCGCCTTGCCGGGGCAGTTCGCCGTGGCCGGCTGCCACGACAGCCCGACGGTGCAGGTCGCGTGCGCCGACGCGGCGGCCAGCGAGTCGCCGTCGAAGTTCAGCGACATCGAGCAGGCATCGGCGGAGACCACGTCCACGCAGGCGTGCGAGAGCGGTCCCTCCGCGCCGTCCTTCACGGCGCGGACGCGGTAGGCGTAGGCGGCGCCGCCCTGGCTGCGCGTGTCGAGCAGCGTCGCCGACGGCGACTGGCCGACGAAGCGGAAGCGGCCCGGGTCGGCGGTCGCGCAGCTGCCGTCGGCGCGGTAGAGCTGGTAGCCGTCGGCGCCGGCCACCGGCTGCGCCGCGATGCGCACGCCCTCTTCGCCGTTGCCGGTCGTCTGCAGCGAGGCCGGCGCGGCCACGCCCGGCGTATCGTCCGCACCGAAGCCGTCGGCCAGCAGCCGGTCGCCGAGCACGCCCATGCGCGCGCCCACCACCAGCGCATAGCCCTGGCGGTGGCTGGTCGGCCGGCCATTGCCGGGAACCGCGTGCGCGATCACGCGCAGCGTCCAGGCGCCGGCCACCGGTGCGATCACGCGCAGGTGCTCGACCGTGTTGAGCCGGTCCGGGCTGCCGCCGGTCGCGGACTGACCGGCATGGAACACATTGCCGAGGTACTGGCGGCCATCCGGCGCCACCGCCACCAGGTCGAGGTCGTTGACCAGGGCCGGGCTGGCCGCCAGCGCCGCTTCCGGATCGAACCAGGTCAGCGTGACGCGCAGCTCCTCGCCCGCGGCCACCGTCACGGGGAAGGTGTCGACGTCGCCGGTTTCCAGGCCGGCGCCGTTGTCGCGGACCCAGTGTCGCAGGCCGCGCGTGCCGCCCTGGAAGTAGAGGCTGTTCTCGAGCCAGATCCGTCCCCAGCCGACGTTGTGGCTGGGCCAGTTGGTCGAGATCGGCGCGGTGCCGTTGATCAGCGCGGCCTTGAGCAGGGTGCCCGCCGGCTCGCTGCGTTCGCGCGGCGTCGCGCGCCCGAACGGGTACCAGCCGTCGCCGAAGTACTGGCGCAGCAGCGCGGCGCCGCCGGTGACCGTCGGCGCCGCCATCGAGGTGCCGCTGAGCGCCTGCGTCTGCGGTGCCTGCACGGCGGCACCGTTGTCGTCGTTGCCGCGCGCCGACACGATGGATTCGCCGGGCGCCATGATGTCCGGCTTGCGCCGGCCGTCCATCGTCGGCCCGCGGCTGGAGAACGCCGAGGTCGCCGTCAGGTGGCCATGCCGCGTCGACCCGACGGCCAGCACGTTCTTGGCATTGCCCGGCGAGCCGGTGGTGGTGGCCTCCGGTCCGGAATTGCCGGCGGCGGCGACCACCAGCAGGTTCTCGCTCGACCACAGTGCCGCATCGGCCCTGACGTCGTGGCCGACGTAGTAGCCGCCGCTGGAATTGCCCCAGCTGTCGTTGTGGATGCCGGCGCCGCCGGCGTAGGCCTGGGCCAGGGTCGCCCCGAAATCGGCGATCGACAGGCAGCCGGTGGCATCGTCGCCGAGGTCCTGGAACAGCACCTGGGCGCCCGGTGCCATGCCGTCGCCGTCGGTGTAGTCGACGGCACCCGGCCTCGCGTACGGCGCGGCGTCGCCGGCCGCGGTGCCGGTCACGTGCGTGCCGTGGTAGCGGTTGTAGGCCTCGCAGAACTGGTTGTTGTCGTACGCGCTCGCGCCCGGCTGCACCCAGTAGGCGTACACCTTGCGGTCCGGGTAGGTCGCGCCGGTCGCCAGCGGAGCGGGTGCCGGATCGTCCGCATCGGTGATGGCGATGTTCGGGCCGGCGCCCAGGTCGAGCCCGGCGAACCAGTCTTCGTTGCGGTCCAGGCCGCTGTCGGCGATCGCCACGATCTGGCCGTGACCGGTCAGGCCGCGCCGCCAGAGCGTGGCGCGTGCCGGGTCCAGCCCGTCCGCGCAGGCGCCTTCGCCGTCCGGCGCGGTGCACGAGGCCTGGTTGGCCTGGATCGGGCCGACCGAATCGCGGTTGTGCAGGGTGGCCGGCAGGTAGGGCTCGATCCAGGCGATGCCCTCGATCGACGAGGCGGCCAGCAGCAGGGCGTCGAGCGCGGCCGGATGGACATCCACCCGGACCGAGGGCAGGTCGAAGGCGCCGGCACGCGTGCCGATGCCGAGGTCGATGCCGGTCGCCCGCAGCACGTCGACCAGCCGCTCGATCGATTCCCCGCGGAAACCGTGGATCTCGAGCGCGACGCGGCCCGACGGCGCGTGGCGCGCGGCCACGCTGCCGTCGAGCAGACCGGTCGCGAGCTTGAAGCCGGCCGGGTACGGGGCGCTCCAGCGCACCGCCGGCGCGTTGCCGATGCGCGCCAGTGCATCGGCGTCGCCGCGGACCTGGAAGGCCGTGTTCGGCAGGTGGCCGACGATCTCGGCGCCGGCGCGCGCGATCGCGGCCCGTGCCGCCGCCGACTGCCCGGCGCGGTACTGGACGATGCCGTAGCGTGCATCCGCGCGCGCTGCGGCGCGCGCCGCCGGGAACGCGATGCGTTCGCGCAGCGGATCGAAGGCGCCGGCCTGCAGCACCAGCAGGGTCGCGTCCTCGCGCAGGCTCTGGATCGTTTCCGGGGCGGGTGCCTGCAGCGGCAGGGTGTGCAGCAGGGGCGGGGCGGCCTCGCCGCGGGTGGCCAGCGCGAGCAGGACGGCAGCGGCGAGCGCAGGCCGCGACAGGGTCAGGACGGACATCGGACGGGACTCCTGATCGAGGGATCGATCGATGGATGAAGGGGCGGCACGGCGTTCTGCCGGACGTCAGCGCGATCCGGTTTCGGCGGCCGGATCGGCGAGGTTGACGCGCAGCAGCAGGCTCGCGTCCGGAGCCCCGCCGATGTTCTCCATGTCGGTCGGCTCGGGATGGTCGCCGCAGTTGTCGCCACGGAAGGCCATGTACGACGGGGCGGTCTGCGTCTGCGCGTTGAAGCCGACGTAGAACTCGCGGTGGAACTCGTTCTTGCGGATCTCCACGACCAGGTCGTGGGTGGCCGCATCGGGCACCGTGCCGGTCACGGCGACGGTGCGGATCGACAGGCGGTCGTTCTGGTCGACGGTGATCGTGCGCGCGCCGATCTGCTCCAGGTTGGCATAGACGAAGTCCGCCTCGTTGGGAATCGCATAGAGGCGCACCTCGACCGGAACGGTGCTGTAGCTGCGCTCGACGGCGAAATCGACCGAGTCGACCGACACGCGCCCGTCCAGGCCGAACTCGCCGTCGAGGTCGAAGCGGCGCAGCCAGGACGTCGGGGCGACGCAGGTGGCGACCAGGCCGTCCACCGGCGCGAAGGTGCCCGTGTTCTGGGTGATCGAGCGCGGCGCGCCAGGCTCGAAGCCGTCGGCGAACAGCGGCGTCGCCCGCAGCGGACATGCCCCGGCGCCGTGCAGTTCGACGCTGTCGAGCGCGATCATGTTGCCGTTGCCGACGCCGGAGAATGCGCCTTCCACGTCCATCGCACCGGTGACGTAGTACTGGAACGCGATGCGTCCGGTGCCCGATGCGGGCAGGTCGGTCAGCGTGAACTGGCGCCAGCCGTTGTAGGGATAGCCCAGCAGCCCGGCCGGGTCGTCGTTCATGCCCAGCTGCGGATTGATCGTCAGCAGCGTCGTCGTGAAGGCGCCGGTGTCGTGAGGGCCGGTGCCCACGTCGCTGCAGTCGCCGGTCGTGCACAGGCGCACCACCATGCGATCCGGTGCGTCGGCCCAGATCGGCGCGTACTCGTAGAACCCCTTGCGCGTCCAGAAGCTCAGGCGCATGCCGGGGCGGAACGTGATCTCGGGCGTGACCAGCCAGTTGCTGAGCACGCCGGTACCGGTGCCGGTGCCCGGTATCATCAGCACCGAGTGCGCGTACAGGCTCGTGAAGATCACCGAGTGCGGCGTGCCGGCATGCGCGTTGAAGAACAGGCCCTCGACGTTGGAATCGAGGTACTCGATCTTCTGTTCCCAGCGGGAGCCCTTGCCCGGCATCAGGGCCTGGTCCCATTCCTGCTCGAGCGTGCTGGTGTTGCGGCGCAGCCAGCCGCCTTCGGCGAACAGCGACTCGACGTCCTCGAAACCCTCGCTGCATTCGCCCGGTGCGTCGCCGGCCGGCGCTTCGGCCACCGTCGGCGGCCGGTCCCAGCGCGGCGGTGCCGCCGCCGCGGGAGCGGCCAGGCCGCCGCATACCCCAGCCAGCAGCGCCAGGAGCGCCGGTGCGATCGTTGCTGTGTTCATACTCTTCCCCGGAACGTACGGGATACGGCGCGTTCCGCTCGGCGCGTATCGGTTCATCGACGGTCCCGGCGAGCGGGACGTCCCTGCGGATCGATAGATAGACTTCAATAGGCAAAACGGCGGCCGATCACGCAAGCCGGCCGCGGCGGGGGCGGTGGCCGGCGTCGGCGCGAGCCGCTTGTCCGGATCCGAACGGGGCGCCTATAGTCGCCGCTCCATCACGCTGCGGAGCGCCGGACATGTATTCGGGAAGCTGTCATTGCGGACGGGTCGCGTTCGACGTCGCCGTCGAAGGCCCGATCGGCGACGTCGTGGAGTGCAACTGCTCACATTGCAGCCGCAAGGGCTACCTGCTGTGGTTCCAGCCGCGCGAGCAGGTGACGTTCCGCTCCGGCGAAGCGGACCTGGCGACCTACACGTTCAACAAGCATCACATCCAGCACCGCTTCTGCACGCACTGCGGCTGCGCGCCGCTGGGCTTCGGCACCGGCCCCGACGGTCGCGCCACCGCCGCCATCAACGTGCGCTGCCTGGAAGGCGTCGAGCTGGACACGTTGAAGCGCATTCCGTTCGACGGCCGCAGCTACTGAGGAGGCCCGCCGGGCGGGCCCGGAACCGGCCGGCCGGTTCCGTGGAGCTGCCGCGCCTCGAGCGCTGGCTGGCCAGGGAGGCCGAGCGGGTCGTGTCGCGTTTCGACGCGTCCGGCACGTTCGATCCGTGGCATGCACACCCGGACCCTCACGGCTACGGCAACACGGGGACGGACGCCAGGCAGTGGTGCTCCGCCGGCTCTTCGGCGTATTCGCGCAGTTGGCGGACCGGCTGTGGGTGCGCCGCCATGATCTGCAGCTGTTCGTGTCGGTGGCGGCCGACGATTCCGCGAGCGATGCGGTGTACGTGCACACGTCGCGCGCCGCCGCCGCGCCGTTTCCGTACGTGGCCGCCGGCTTTTCCGGTTGCGCGGACCTACCCGACTGGCTGGCCCGCCACGTCGACGCGGCGGAGCAGGCGGTCGGTGCGAAGCGCTGGGATGACACCACCTTTTACCTGATCGAATACACCGGCTGGCCGCATCGGGTGCTCGGCCGGGCCGCCGACCCGCGGTCGTGAGATCGCTTCGCCGGGCCGGCTGCTGCCGCCGGCTCAGTGCTTGCCAGGTTCCGGATCGGCATCGGGGGGCAGCGAACGCTCGCCGGCCAGCGCCTGGGCGCGGTCGAGCGCCGAGCGCCAGGCCTGCGCCTGGCCCAGCGCGCGATACAGGCGGGCCTGCAGCGCGGCGGCGGCGAAGTCGCCGGCCGCGTAGCGGTCCAGCTGGCCGACGATCGGCACGGCACGGCGCAGCTCGCCACGGGCGATCAGCGTATCGGCCCAGGAGATCGCGACCTCGGCCAGGTCGAGCGGCACGTTCTGCCGGTTGGCGTCGCTGAGCGCCTGCGCGTACAGCGGATCGGCCGCCGATGGGCGGCCTTCGGCGACGGCCTGCTCGGCCAGCGCCAGCTGCGCCTGGATGCGCACCGAGCTGTTGCCGGTGCTCTCGGCCCAGGTCGAGAACGCCTGCGCGGCCTGCGTCGCTTCGGCGACCCGGTCCAGCCGGCGCAAGGCGCGCAGCGAGATCAGCCAGGCGTCGGCGCGCGCGCTGTCCAGGTCCGGGCCGGTCGTCGCCGCGCTGGCCGGTGCGGCCAGCGCCAGCGCGTCCTCGACCTGGCCGCGTGCCAGCGCGACGCGTGCGCGCTCGATCGCGACCAGCAGCGCCGACCCGGGCTCGCGCGCGGTGTCGATCGCGCGACTGAGTTCCTCGAGCAGGCCATCGGCCTCGCGCCACCGGCCCGAGTCCACCAGGGCCTGGGCGCGCCGCAGCTTGATGAGCTGGGCGGTCTCGACGTTCAGCGGTCCGGCGAGCAGGGCCAGGCCGCGCTCGCTGGTGGCGAGGCCGGCGGCGGGCTGCAGCAGCGCGCGATGCGCGACGACCTGGTTGGCCAGGGCGGCCGCCAGCTCGCCGGAAATGCCGAAGCGCTCGAACTGCACGGCGGCACGCTCGAAGCTGGCGAGCGCGGCGGCCGGATGGTTGCGCATGCCGTTGAGCGCGCCTTCGTTGAGTTCGATCTGCGCCAGGCCGAGCGAGTCGCCGGCCAGCTGCATCGCGATGCGCGCCTGCGCGAAGTCGGCCAGGGCATCGTCGTGACGGCCGAGCAGGCTGCGGGCGACGCCGCGCCGCATATGGGTCTTGCCGATCAGGGCCGGGTCGCCGTGGCTCTCGAGCAGGGCCAGTGCGTCGGTGGTCTCGCGCTCGGCCTGGGCGATCTCGCCCAGGCGCACGTGCACGGCGCCCAGCCCGCTGACGACGCGTGCCCGCAGCAGCGGATAGGTTTCGGCGGGAAGGTCGTCGAGCAGGCGCGCCAGCACGCGGCCGGCCTCCTCGTTGCGGCCGGCGACGAAGTCGATCTCCGCCTCGCGCAGCCGCAGTTCCGGCGTGGCGCGCACCGCGGCGGGGGCGGCCAGCACCAGGCGCCGCGCCGTCTCCAGGTCGTCGATCAGCAGGGCGGCGTCGATGCGCGACAGGCGCTCCTCCGCGTCCGGGCTGGCGGCCGGTGTCGCCGCCTCGGTGGCGGTGCCGCCGACCGCGCCGAGGAGCTGGTCGGTGGCGATCCGCGCCGCGGTCATCGCGTCGTCGGCCCGTCCCGGGAATGCCCGCGGGGCACCGCCGCGCTCGCGCAGCTCCAGGTTCACGGTCCAGCCGGCATCGGCCTGGCGGATCTGCGGGACCACCTGCCAGCGCGGTTCGAGCGTGCGCTGCACGCGTTCGGCCAATGCCGCCGCGTCGGTGCCCGACCGCAGCAGCGAGACGACGTTCTCGCTCGGCGCGACGCGCTGGCCGGCATGGCGCAGGCGGCCGGCCACGAATTCCATGACGCCCAGCCGCAGCCAGGACCATTCGGCCGGGGCGTCCACCGTGGCCGGCAGCACCGCGACCAGGTTGTCGGCCTGCGGCGGGACGGACCCGGCCGGTGCGGTGGTTGCGGCCGGGGGCGGTACCGCCGGTGCGCTCGCCAGGCGCTGGCGCTGCCAGGCGAGCGCCGCCAGGCCGGCGAGGACCAGCGCGAGTACCGCGCCCGCACCCCACCACCGGCGGTCGGGCGAAGTCGGCCGGGGGGCCGGCTCGGTCGCTGGTGCCGGGATCGCCGCCGGGCCGGCGGCCGGCGCTTCGTCCGGCGTGATGCCGGCGTCGGCGGCCGGCGGAGGTTCGGGGTCGTCGCTTTCGGCGACGACCTCGGCCACCCAGCGGTAGCCGAAGCCGGCGACCGTGCGGATCATCTGTTGCGCTTCGCCGGAATCGCCGATCGCGCGGCGTGCCTTCAGCATGACCTGCGCCAGCTGGGTATCGGCCACGTCGGCCTTGCCCCAGACCGCCGCCATCAGCTCGTCACGGCCGACGGCACGGTCGCGGTGCTCGATCAGGTAGGCCAGGCAGTCGAAGACGCGCGGCGACAACGGGCGCAGGCGGCCGTCCTCGGACAACTCGCGTGTCGCCAGGTCGATCAGATGGGAGCCGAAGCGCAGCCGTCGTGTCACCGGGGCGAGGGTAATCGCCGCGTGCGCGCGTGACCAGAGCGCCGCTGTGGGCGGCGCTCCGGCTGCGAATCCGCCCGGTGTCGCCAGGGCGGAGGATGTCATCGTTCAGTCGAAGCCGTCGGCGAACAGCGTTTCGCTGGACGGATCGCGCAGGGTGACGAAGCTGCCGCGGCTGGTGGCCAGGTACAGCAGCGGCAGGCCGCCGGTCTTGGACAGGGCCAGCTCCACCGGTGCCCCGGCCGCGCCGAGGCCGGTCGCGAACGGCGTGAAGCTGGTGCCGCCGTCGGTCGAGCGGATCACCGCGTCGGCGCTCTGCTGGGCCGCGTACAGCACACCCGGCTCGTGCGGATGGCAGGCGACGTCCGACAGGTTGCCGCCGGTCCAGCCACGGGTCCAGCTGGCGCCGTCGTTGGTGCTGCGGTAGATCGCGCCGGTGCCCCACGAGTCCCACATCGACATGTACATGGTGCCGGGCGTGGCGGCGGTGGAGCAGAGCCGGCCGAAACGGGCGAAGTCGGGCAGGCCGTTGCGTGTTTCGGTCCAGCTCAGGCCGCCGTCGCTCGAGCGCAGCGCACCGCCGGCCGGGCCGTCGTAGGTCGCGACCAGGTACTGGCCGCCGCGGCCGGCGACGCTCTCGATGTCGGCGACCTTGTCACCGTCGGTGCCCTCGTGCGTCTTGGCCCAGGTCGTGCCGCCGTCGACGGAGCGCCAGACCGTGCGCTCGGAGCCGGCCACGCCGAAGTCGGCGCCGCCGAGGTAGATCGTCGAGGCGGTGGTGCCGAAGCGGATCGTGATCAGGTCCGATTCGAACAGGGTGCCCTGGTCCGGGCCGAGGCTGGTCCAGCTGCCGTCGCCGTTGCGCCGGTAGAGCCCTTCGGGCGCCACCGAGCTGGGGCCGGCCGACAGGGCGTACAGCGTGCCGTCCGGCGCGAAGCGGACGCTGCTGTAGCGCGTCGGCGGCACGGACTCGGCGGTCCAGTCGATGCCACCGTTGCTGGAGCTCAGCACGCCGCCGTTGTTGTTGCCCTGGAACGCGACCGCGATGAGGTTGGGATCGGTCGGGCTGGTGTCGACCGCGTACAGCGCCAGCTCGGCGATGCCGATCGTCGACGCGGCGAACGCGTCGCCGCCGTCGGTCGAGCGGTACACGCCGAGCGAGGCTGCGCCGACCAGCACGGTCTGCGAGCTGCCGGGGGCGTAGCGCACCGACTGCGCCGACAGGATCGAGCTGCCGCCGACCGCGATTTCCCAGGTGTTGCCGCCGTCGGTCGAGCGGTTGATGCCGGCGCCGTCGATCGAGGCGAGGATCGTCTGCGGGTCGTTCGGGTCCACCGCGATGTCGGTCACGCACAGCAGCGGCCAGCTTTCGTCGTGCAGCGCGCTCCAGTTCTGGCCCAGGTCGTTGGACAGGTACAGGCCGACGAACTGCGAGCCGAACATCTGGCCGCCGCCGACCAGGAGGCGCGAACCGTCGAGCACGACGGCCCGCAGCGGGTTGCTCGGCAGGCCGGCCGAGCGGTTGGTCCAGGTGGTGCCGCCATTGGTGCTGACCCACAGCTCGGTGCCGCCGATCCAGCCGGCGAAGGTGGCGGCGACGTTCTGCGAATTGGTCGGGTCGACGGCGACGGCCGTGGCACTCATCGCGGTCGAGCGGGGCGGCGTGACGTTGCTCCAGGTCAGGCCGCCGTCGGTCGAGCGCACCAGGTTGATCGGCTGGCTGCCGAAGGCGTCGTCGACGCCGGCCCAGATCACCGACGGGTTGGTCGGGTCGATCGTGAGGTCGGTGACGAGCTGGGCCGTGCCGATACCGAGGTTGTGCTGCGTCCAGTTGACGCCCTGGTCGGAACTGCTCCAGACGCCGCCGTCGGTGGCCGCATAGGCGGTGCCGCTCGGCGTGAACTCGATGTCGAAGATGCTGCGGAAGGTCATCGCCGGAACGGCCGTCCAATTCGCGGCGCCGTCGACCGAGCGGTACAGCGTGCCGCCACCCCCATTGGCCGGCGCGGTGCCGGCGAGGACCAGCGCGGCGTCGACCGGCGAGACGGCCACGCTGGTGACGTCGCCGCCGTAGGGACCCAGTGCCGCCCAGGCCGCCGGCATGCCGGTGCCGCGGCCGGCGGCCGCCGGTGCCGCCTCGCCGAGCCGCGATGCGGCCAGCGGGCGGCGGCCGGCGTAGTCGCCACGCTCGACATGGCGGGCGTCGAAGCCGGCCGCTCCGGCCGGCAAGGGTTGTGGCGTTGCAGCAATGGTCAGCGGTGCTGCCAGTGCGGCACAGAAGCCAAGAGTCAGGGAAAGGCTGCGTTGGGTCATCGGACACCTCGGTGCAGGGGCGTGAAAACGAAAGCAGCGCGACCGCCGGGCAGGCCGGGGGGCGCTACCGGTCCAGCCTGCCGCAAATCCGCACCGAAGACTTTTGCGTCGTCTTTCGTTTGTGTTTGCCCGTGATGCGCAGTGGCTCCGCGGGCGGTTGGGAGCGTTCCGGGCCGCGGCAACGGGCCGTACCGCCATCATCCGGCGTGCATGCCGGCGATCGAGCCGGCGATCGGGCCGGGGTCGCGGAAGGCATCGCGGCCGGGCGGCGGTGCGTGCCACCGCTGCTGGCCGTTCCTGGCCGCGCCGGCGATGCGTTGAGAAGCCGAAAGAGATGTTGCGATGCCGCAGGATACGCCGGCGCCGCGGGCGAAACGCGAGGGGAAACGAGGCGGCCCGTCTGTGTACGCCGCCCGCTGCCGGCCGGCAGCGGGCGGGGCCGGATCGCCTACTCGGCGACCTTGGCGTAGTTGCCCTTCAGCGTCACGCCGGTCACGAAGGCGCCGTCGTGGCACTCGTAGTCGGTCGGGCTGGCCTTGGTGTTCTTCTTGTAGTAGCTGACCAGGTCGATCACGGCGTTCGCGCCGAGCTGCCTGGCCTTGTCCTGGAACGCGATCAGCGCCGAGAGCGCCGCCCACTGGCAGGCGCGGTCGATGCCCTTGCCGGCGCTGTTGGTCTTCTTGTTCGAGACGTCCGAGCTCAGCTTCTGCACCACCTTGGGCGTCTTCTGGCCCTGCAGGTAGAACTGCACCGTGCCATCGAGCTTGCCTTCGGCCTTGCCGAGCTCGATGACGTCCTTGAGCGGCATCATGTGGGCATCGTCACGGGCGAAGGCCGGCGCGGCGACGGCGAGCAGCACGGCGACGGCGGCGGAGGCGAGAGCGGTCTTCATAGGCGGTTCTCCTGCAGGTGGCGGGTGGCGTTCAGTCGCTCCAGCGGCGCAGCACCAGCGAAGTGTTGATGCCGCCGAAGGCGAAATTGTTGGTCATGACGAGGTCGGTGTCGATGTGCCGCCCGTCGCCGGTGACGTGATCGAGCGGGGCACAGCGCGGGTCCGTGGTCGCGAGATTGACGGTCGGCGCGAACCAGCCGTTGCGCATCATCTCCAGGCTCATCCACGCCTCCAGCGCGCCGCAGGCGCCGAGCGTATGGCCCATGTAGCTCTTGAGCGAGGAGATCGCCACGCGTTCGCCGAACACCGCATGGGTGGCGGCGGCCTCGGCGACGTCGCCCTGGTCGGTCGCCGTGCCGTGCGCGTTGACGTAGGCGATCGCCGACGGCGGCAGGCCGGCGTCGTCGAGCGCGAGCTGCATCGCCGTCGCCATCGTCTGGCTGTTGGGGTGGGTGACGTGGCGGCCGTCGCTGTTGGTGCCGAAGCCGACGATCTCGCCGTGGATCGTCGCGCCGCGCGCCCGGGCGTGGTCCAGCTCCTCCAGCACCAGGGTGCAGGCACCCTCGCCGAGCACGAGGCCGTCACGCTCGGCATCGAACGGGCGCGGCGTCAGCTGCGGCGCGTGGTTGTGGCGCACGCTGGTCGCGAACAGCGTGTCGAACACCGCCGCCTGGGTGGCGTCCAGTTCCTCGGCACCGCCGGCGAGCATCGCCACCTGGTGGCCGGCCTTGATCGCCTCGTAGGCGTAACCCAGCCCCTGGCTGCCGGACGTGCAGGCGCTGGAGGTCGTGACGACGCGGCCGGTCACGCCGAAGAACACGCCGATGTTGACCGGCGCGGTGTGCGACATCATGCGGATGTAGGTCGTCGCGTTGATGCCTTCGGTGGTCTTCTCGGCGATCATGCGGCCGAAGTCCCCGATCGCCACCGGCGAGCCGGACGAGGAGCCGTAGGCGATCCCGATGCGGCCGCTGCCGAGCAGCGGATCGCCGAGCAGGCCGGCATCGGCCAGTGCCATCTCGCTGGCGCGCGTGGCCATCAGCGCGACGCGCCCCATGCTGCGGGTGTTCTTGCGGTTGTAGGTCGGCGCCGGCAGCTCGAACGGCGCGGCCCGCGCGCCCACGCGCGTGTTGAGCCCTTCGTAGGCATCCCATTCGTCGATGTAGCTGACGGCGTTGCGGCGCTCGCGCAGCCGCGCCTGGACCGTCGCCCAGTCGTTGCCGAGCGGACTGATCGCGCCGATGCCGGTCACGACGACGCGGCGAGTACCCGCCGGCTTCATGCCTGACCCCTCATCCCACCAGACCTCCGTTGACCGAAATCACCTGACGCGTGATGTAGGCCGCGTCCTCGCCCATCAGGAAGCTGACCAGGGCGGCCACCTCGGCGGGCTTGCCGACCCGGCCGGCCGGGATCGCCTTGAGCGCCTCGTCGAGGACGCGCGCGTCGACCATCTCGGTGTCGATCAGGCCCGGCGCCACGCAGTTGACCGTGATCGCGCGGCTGGCCAGCTCGACGGCCAGCGCCTTGGTGGCGCCGATGATGCCGGCCTTGGCGGCGCTGTAGTTGACCTGCCCGCGGTTGCCGATGATGCCCGAAACCGATGCCAGCGTGACGATGCGCCCGGGCTTGCGGCGCCGGACCAGCGGCATCGTCAGCGGATGCAGCACGTTGTAGAAGCCGTCCAGGTTGGTGTGGACCACCGCGTCCCAGTCCTCCGGCGGCATCGCCGGGAACGCGTTGTCGCGGGCGATGCCGGCATTGCAGACCACGCCGTACGGGCAGCCGTGCGCCTCCACGTCGGCCAGCAGCGCCGCGGCCGCCGCGGCACGGTCGCCGACGTCGAACTGCAGCACGCGTACGCCGCGGCCGAGCGCGGCGATGTCCGCGGCCACCGCGGTGGCCTCGTCGAGGCGGCTGCGGCAGTGCAGGACCAGGTCGTAGCCGTCGCGCGCCAGGCGCAGCGCGATCGCCTTGCCGATGCCGCGGCTGGAGCCGGTCACCAGGATCGTCTTGTCAGTCATGTCGGAGCGTCTTGTCGGTCATGCGCCGCCCGTTGCAGCAGCGCGGCCGGGTCGGCCGGTTCGTACACCGTCAGCGCCGCGGTGGCGACCGGCGTGCCGTCGATGTCGATGCGGCAGTCGAACTGCCCGAGGCCGTTGTCGGCCAGGTAGTCGCAGCGGATCCGCACGCGCAGGGTCTGGCCGGGCAGGAAGTGCGCGACCTCGCAGCGGTAGCGGCGGCTGCCGAGCAGGAAGCCGATGCGCGGCGTCCCGCCGCCGGCGCGTGCCTTGAGCCCGGCCCAGGCGGCGATCGCCTGCGCCATGTACTCGATGCCGACCCAGCCGCCGACGCCGGTGCCGTCGAAGAACAGGCCGTCCGGGCGGATGTCGACCTCGGCCACCAGGTGCTCCGCATCGCCTTCGATCGCGCGGTCCAGCAGGCGCATGCGGCCCGCGTGGGGCAGCAGGTCGGCGACCGGCACGGTGATCGGCGTCATCGGCCGCGCCCCAGGACCAGGCTCGCATTGCTGCCGCCGAACGCGAACGAATTGCTGAGCACATAGGCCGGTGGGCGGCCGAGCCGGCTGCCGGGGCCGGCGATCGCGACCGGCGCCAGGTCCGGATCGACGGCGCCGTCCCACCAGTGCACCGGCAGGCGGCCTTCCGGGTTGCCGGCCAGCGTCAGCCAGCCGATCGCCGCCTCGATCGCACCGGCGGCGCCGAGGGTGTGGCCGGTCAGCGGCTTGGTCGAGCTGGAGGGCGTGTCCTCGCCGAACAGCGCATGGACCGCCAGGCACTCCATCAGGTCGTTCTGCGCGGTGGCGGTGCCGTGGAGGTTGATGTAGTCGATCGCGTCCGGGCCGATGCCCGCCCGGTCCAGCGCCGCGCGCATCGACGCCAGCGCGCCGCGGCCGGTCGGGTCGGGCGCGGAGATGTGGTGGGCATCGGAGGATTCGCCCCAGCCGGCCAGCGTGACCGGTCCGGGCTCGCGCGTCATCAGGAACAAGGCCGCGCCTTCCCCGATGTTGATGCCCGACCGGTTGCGGCTGAGCGGATTGCAGCGCGTAGGGCTGACCGCCTCGAGCGCAGAGAAGCCCGCCACCGTGAAGGCGCACAGCGAATCGCCGCCGCCGGTGATCGCCGCGTCGCACAGGCCGGCCCGCAGCAGCCGCGCGGCGCTGGCCATGGCCTTGGCACTGGAAGAGCAGGCCGTGGACACGACGATCGACGGGCCGGCCAGGCCCAGCAGGCCGCCCAGCGCCATCGCCGGCGAACCCAGTTCCTGCTGGCCGACGTGGTAGTGGCCGGGAAGCCGGCCGGTGCGCAGGTACTCGTCGATCGCCGCCTCGCTCTCGCCGATGCCCGACGTGCTGGTGCCCAGCACCAGGGCGACGCGGTCGGCGCCGTAGCGGGCGATCGCCGCGTCGACCGCCGGCCGGATCTCCTCCAGCGCGGTCAGCAGCAGCGCGTTGTTGCGGCTGCGCTGCGACGCCGGCAGCAGCGCCGGATCGGCCAGCGGGGCGTCGACGCGGCCCAGGTGCAGCCGGCGCCCCGGCAGCACCTGATCGTCCGCGGCGACGCCGCCCGGCGTGTCGGCGAACAGCCCCGCACGCAGCGCCTCGCAGCCGCGGCCGAGCGCGCAGACGACACCGAGCGCGTTGAGATAGGCGGGCGAGGTCACGGCGCCTGCTCGTGCGAGGCGATCGTCAGGCGATAGCCTTCGTGCCGGTTCTCCAGCACGACCTCGCCGGCCCAGCGCGACGCGGCGGCGTAGCGGATCGCGACGGCGACGCGTTCGCCGTGCAGCAGCTCGCGCTGCCGCTCGGCTTCGCGCAGCGTCCAGCCGGCCGGAAGCGCCGCGCGGATCGCCGCGGCCGGCCACAGCACCAGCTGCACGTCGCGCAGCACGCGCGCCGGATCGACCTGCGGCGGCAGCTGCGGGTCGCGGTCCACGTCCAGCCGCTGGCCGTCCCAGGTCAGGCTCAGGATGCGCCGGTTCAGCGCCAGCGCCGCCAGCCGGACCGCACCGGCATCGATTTCCAGCAGCGCGTCCAGTGGATGCGCCGCGACCGACCGGCCGTCGAGCCGGGCGAAGGTCAGCCGCTGCGCCAGGCTGACCGTGCCGCCGAACGCCGCCGGTGCCAGCGCCAGGTCCGGCAGCGGTGCGGTATCGCGGCGCGGCGCGTGGGCGCAGGCCGCCAGCAGCGCCGCCAGCCCGGCCAGCAGGAGCCGGTGCAGCCAGGGCCTCGCGCCGGCCGGTGTCGGCCGGCCGCGGCCTATGCCGCGCACAGCTGCTCCAGCGTCTTGAGCCGCCGCGGCTCGGCGACATACGGATTGCTGCGGTCCCAGGCATAGCCGGCCAGGATCGCGGAAATCATCCGGCGCACCTCGGCGGACTGGTTCGGGTGGAAGATGACGTCCTGGAAACCGCCCGCATACCAGCTCTCGACGAAGGCGCGGAATGCGTCGACGCCGCTCTTGAGCGGGTCGGCGTAGTCGCGCTGCCAGTCCACGCGCTCGCCGTCGAACTCGCGCGCGATCGCCGCGGATGCCAGGCTGGCCGACTTGAACGCGATCGTCACGCCGCTGGAGAACACCGGGTCGAGGAACTCGCCGGCATTGCCGAGCAGGGCGTAGCCCTTGCCCCACAGCGACTTCACGTTGGCGGCGTAGCCGACCAGCTTGCGGGCCGGGGTGTCCCAGACCGCGTCCTTGAGCAGGCCGGCCAGCGTCGGCGTCTCGGCGATGATCGCGCGCAGCCGGTCGGTCTCGCTGCCGGCATAGCGCTCCAGGAAATCGGTGCGGGCGACCACGCCCTGCGAGCAGCGGCCGTTCGAGAACGGGATCGTCCAGAACCACACGTCCACGTGCTCCGGGTGCACGCTGACCAGGATCTTGTTGCGGTCGAACGTGCCGCTGGGGATGTGGTCCTCGACATGGGTGAAGTAGGCGCCGCGGACCGGGAAGTCCGACGGCGTCTCCAGGTTCAGCAGGCGCGGCAGGATGCGGCCGAAGCCGCTCGCGTCGAGCAGGAACCGCGCCCGCACCTGGTACATCGCGCCGTCCGGCCCGACCACCTCGACGGTCGGCTGGTCGCCGTCGACATGGACCGCCACCACCTGGTGGCGGTAGCGCACCTCGGCGCCCGCCTTCTCGGCGGCCTTGGCCAGCACGTGGTCGAAGTCGGCGCGCTGCACCTGGTAGGTGGTGCCCCAGCCGGGCGAGAACTTGTCGCGGAAATCGAAGGCCGTGCTGCGCGCGCCGCGCACGAAGGCCGCGCCGTTCTTGTACTGGAAGCCCGCCTCGACGACGTCGCGCAGGAAACCGGCCTCCTCGATGTACTGCATGCTCTGCGGCAGCAGGCTCTCGCCGATCGAGAAACGCGGGAACTGTTCCTTCTCGAGGACCAGCACCTGCCGGCCCTGCTTGCGCAGCATGCCCGCGGCCACCGATCCGGCAGGGCCGGCGCCGACGATCAGGATCTGGGTGGTTTCGGTCTGCATGGTGTTCCTTCGTGAAAGGGGACGCCGCGGGGGTTCAGGTCGCGGCGCCGGCGAGCGCCGGCTGGCGCGCGCAGTATGCCGGCAACCCCGGCCGGCCCCCATCCTGCGCCGCCGCACGGTACCGGCGGGTTCGGCAATACGTACGCAGTGTGGCGGCGGATCCGATCATGCGGCGTGGTCGGCATCCATGAACAGCGGCGTCAGCAGCCAGGCCAGGAAGATGCCGAACAGCATCGTCAGGCCGAACGCGCGCAGTGCCGGCGTCTGCGACAGCGCCAGCAGGCCGAAGGCCAGCTCGATGCAGGCCGCCGCGATCGTCACCGACAGGAACGGCCGCCGCTCCGAGCGGCCGGGCTGTTCGAGCAGGAAGATGCCGTAGTCCACGCCCATGCCGAGGATCAGCAGCAGTGCCAGCACGTTGAACAACTGCAGCGGCTGGCCGAGCAGGGCCAGCAGCGCGATCGCCAGCGCGCTGGCGATCGCCGTCGGCGCCAGCGCGCGCCAGCCGCGGCGACCGAAGCGCAGGCACAGCGCGACCAGCACCAGCGCATAGCTGGCCACGATCACCCAGCCCATCAGTTGCCGGTAGCGCGCGAGCACCTCGGACACCTCGCCGACCTTGTCGACGAAGCGCACGCCGGGCACCTCGGCGGCGATCGCGGCCAGTGCGCCGAAGCGGGCCGGATCGTGGGCGCCGCGCAGCAGCATCACGCTGGCGTAGCCGTCGCCGAAGCGTCCCAGCCACTGGTGGCGCAGCGGTTCGGACACCGGCGCGGCCAGCCAGTCGGCCACCGCCAGCGGCACGACCGCCGCCGCGGCGGCCGGCGCGAGGGTCTCGCCCAGGCGCGCGGCGGCCAGCGCCAGCACCCCGCCGTCGCCGTCGATGCGGCGCGCGACCAGTGCCGCGTCCTGCTGCTGGCGCTCGCGCGAGGGCACCCAATCCGATACCGCCTGCCAGCCGTCGAGCGTGCCGTCGGCGACCCGGGCCGCCAGGCGCTGCTTGACGGCTTCCTCCGCGGCCAGCACGCCGTCCTCGCTCGGCGCCGTCACCAGGTAGAACTGCGCCGGGCTGGGCAGGTCGAGCAGTGCGCCGAGCCGGAGCTGCTGCTCGATCAGCGTCGGCGGCGAGTTCTGCAGCAGGCGGATGTCGTCGTTGCTGCGCAGCCGGGCCAGGCCCGCGCCGACCAGTCCGGTCACCGCCACGGCGAACACCACGGTGAACGCGTTGCGCCCGAGGGCCGGCCACAGCGCGCGACGGCTGCCGAGCCAGGCGGCGAAGCGGTTGAACTCGATCCGCCGCCGGTCCAGGAACGGGAACCACCACAGCACCGTCACGAATGCGGCCAGCAGGCCCACGCCGGAGAACACCGCGATCTGGCGCAGGCCCGGGAACGGCGCCAGCGCCAGCAGCGCATAGCCGATCACCGTGGTCAGCATCGCCAGCCACATGACCGGCGCCTGGCGCCGGCGCATCGCCCAGCGCTCCTCCGGCGGCCGGCCCAGCCGGTTGCAGAACCAGTTGGTGCCGTAGTTCTCGGCGACGCCGACCAGGCTGGCGCCGAACACCAGCGTGATCAGGTGGATCCGCTCGAACAGCAGCGCACAGACCGAGATCGCCGCCAGCAGGCCGACGCCGATCGACAGCGCCACCAGCAGGCGCGGCCGCAGGCCGTTGAACGCCAGCACGGTCAGCACCAGGATGCCGGCCAGCGAGCCCAGGCCGATCGTGTGCACCTCGCGGTGCGCCTGCTCGGCGGCGTGCGCGGCGTAGAGCGGAACGCCGGCGTTGACGACCTCGGCCGCCGGCACCGCCGCCAGTGCCGCCGCGCGCGCGGCATCGAGCACCGGCATCAGCGCGCGCTGGGCCGCGATCGAGAATGCCGGCCCGTGCTGCTCCAGCATCAGCAGTGCGTACTGGCGGCCGTCCCCGGCCACCGACAGGCGGCCGTCGACCACGCGCACCGGGCTCTCGGCCGCGCGCGCGGCCAGCCAGCCGCCGAACAGGTTCAGCGGATCGTCCTGCCAGGTGCCCACGCGCGGCAGGCCGAACGGCCGGTACAGCGCTTCCACCGCGCGCGCGGCCAGCCGGTCGGCCGGCTCGGTTTCCATCTGCGCGCGTTGCGCATCGGTCAGCAGTTGGTGGCGGTACGGTGTGAAGAAGCCGATCCAGTCGTCGGCCAGGTCGTCGCCGACGCGGTAGCGCAGGGCCAGCGACGGCCCCGCGGCGCCGACCGCCGCGGCGTAGGCGTCGGCCGCGGTGCGTGCCGACGGCCAGTCCGGCGCGCCGACCAGCACCACCACGCGCCGCCCGGCAGCGTCGGCCAATTGCCGCGTCGCGTCCTGCGCGGCACGGTCGCCGGCGCGCTGCGGCAGCATCGCCAGCATGTCGGTTTCCAGGTGCAGGCGGTCGCCGCTCCACAGCCACAGGCCGTGGCCGGCCATCGCCAGGACCACCAGCAGCCAGCCGATCGCCAGCCGGCGCGCCCGGAGCGGCACGTCACTCAAAGCGCCGGGCCTCCTCGGCCGTCAACGCGGCGGGCGTGTCGCGCTGCTCGCTGAAGACGATCCCGGTACGGTCGCCATTGGCCTCGGCCAGTTCGATGCGGCGCACGTGGCGGTCGCCCGCCAGCGTCACGCCGGCCAGCAGCTTGGCCAGTGCCGGCTGCCGCGGCGTCAGCGCCAGCGTCCAGCCCTCCGCGCCGCTCTCGCCGGCGATCGTGAAGTGCTCGCCCAGGCGATCGACGTCGCCGTTGAGCAGCGAGAACATCAGGCCGTTGATGACGCGCACGGTCGGTTCCTCCTGGGCGCTCAAGCGGAACGCGGTCTCGCCGCCTTCGGTCGCGACGATTTCCTCGCGTGTCAGGCGCAGCTCGCCGGCGAACGGTTCGCGCGTGCGCCAGAGCACGCCGTGGTCGCGTGCGACGAGGAAGTCGCCGCTCGACCGCAGCGGCCGGCTGAAGCCGGCCACCTGCTTGGTCTGCTCGAAGCGGCCACGCAGCACGGCCGGCTGGTCGAGCTGGGCGCGGATGCGCGAAGCCAGGGCATCGACGTCGGTGGCCGGCGCAGGAGCCGCCGCCTCGCCCGCGCCGATCGCCGGGCCGGCGGCGGCCAGTGCCGGCAGCAGCACCGCCAGGACGAACGGGATGATCTTCATGGATGGACTCCGAGGCGTTCCCACAGGACACGCGGGCAGACGTACTGCATCTGGCCGCTGGCGATCTCGACGGCGACCTGGATCGTATGCGCGCGCGTCATCCGCTCGCCGCTGGTGGCATCGCTGATGAGGTAGTCGATCTTCAGGCGGTTCTCCCACTCGACGATCGTCGCGCGCACGCTGAGTGGGCGGCCCCAGGTCGCCGGGCGGATGTACTTGCTGCGCAGGTCGACGATCGGCCAGAAGTAGCCCGACTCGCGCATCTGCGGGTAGTCGTAGTCGAACCGCTGCAGCAGCGCGCAGCGCGCCAGCTCCAGGTACTTGAGGTAGTGGCCGTGCCAGACCACGTTCATCGGGTCGAGGTCGTGGAAGGCCGGCGTCAGCTCAATCGCATGGCTGAACCGGTCCGGCACGGGGGCGCCGGCGTCAGGCATACAGGCTCCAGGCCTCGTCGCGGATCGCCGCCAGCAGGCGGCCGAGGTCGGTGTCCAGCGCGCGGTCCTCGTCGACCAGGGCGATGCGCCGCTCCAGGTCCGCCTGCATCGCCGCCAGCGGCGGGCTGAGCGCCAGCCGCGCGTCGGCGCGGGCACGCAGCGCGATGCCCTGGCGCGCGGCGATCAGCATCGCCGCCGCCACCTGCTCGGTCAGTTCCAGCACGCGCAGCGCGTCGCGCGCGGCGATCGTGCCCATGCTGACCTTGTCCTGGTTGTGGCACTCGGTCGAGCGCGAGAACACCGAGGCCGGCATGGTCAGCTTCAGCGCCTCGGCGGTCCAGGCCGAGACGCTGATCTGCAGCGCCTTGAGGCCGTGGTTGATCGCCGCGCGCGGGCCTTCCGCGGCGCTCAGGTTGCTCGGCAGGCCGTGGTTGAAGCGCGTGTCCACGAGCAGCGCCAGCTGGCGGTCGAGCAGGTCGGCGATGTTGGCGACCGCGTTCTTCAGGGCGTCCATCGCGAATGCGATGTGGCCGCCGTAGAAGTGCCCGCCGTGCAGCACGCGCTCGTCGTCCGGATCGACCAGCGGGTTGTCGTTGGCGCTGTTGAGCTCGTTCTCGATCAGCCCGCGCAGGAACGGCAGCACGTCCTCCAGGACGCCGATCACGTGCGGTGCGCAGCGCAGCGAATAGCGATCCTGCAGGCGTTGCTCGTTGCGCGGCGGGCGGTCGCTGGCCAGGTCCTCGCGCAGGCGCGCGGCGACGCGCTGCTGGCCCGGGTGCGGCTTGGCGGCAAAGAGCTTTTCGTCGAAATGGTGCGCGTTGCCGGCGCTGGCCAGCACGTTGAACGCGGTCAGCCGCGTGGCCAGGCGGCCCAGGTAGTCGGCCCGCGTCCAGGCCAGGCAGGCCAGCGCGGTCATGACCGCCGTGCCGTTCATGATCGCCAGCCCTTCCTTGGGACGCAGCCGCAGCGGCGCGATGCGCAGCTCGGCGAACACGTCCGCCGTGTCGCGCCGGACGCCGCCGTGCCAGACCTCGCGCTCGCCGCACAGCACCGCCGCCACGTACGACAGCGGCGTCAGGTCGCCGCTGGCGCCGACCGAGCCTTCCGCCGGGATCAGCGGCAGGATGTCGTGGTGCAGCAGGCGCTCGAACTGTTCGAGCAGGCCGGTGCTGACGCCGGACATGCCGACCGCCAGCGAAGCCATGCGCGTCGCCAGCACCGCGCGCGTCTCCTCCGGCGTCAGCAGCCGGCCGGTGCCGCAGCCGTGGTAGGCGTACAGGTGGTGCGGCAGCTCGGCGACCAGTGCCGGCGGGATCGTCACCGTGCACGAGTCGCCGTAGCCGGTGGTCACGCCGTAGATCACCCCATCGGTCGCCAGCAGGCGGTCGAGGAACGCCGCGCCGCGGCCGATCCGCGCGCGGAACGCCGGATCGGCCGACAGCTGCGCCGGGCGCTGCCGTCGCGCCAGCGCGACGACGTCCTCGATGGCGAGGGGGTGGCCGTCGAAGCGGACCGGGTCAGGTGCGGTCGGAGCCATTCGTCTGATCCCAGAAAGGGAAGAAATTGAACCAGTCATAGGGTGAACGCTTCAGCATCCCGGTCAGCGCGGCGACGTAACGCGAAGCATAGTCGGCAATGGCCTCGCCGCGGCGGCCGCGCGGCAGCTCCACGCGATCGGCCAGCGGCTCGAAGCGGATCGTGTAGCTGCCGTGCTCGTGGATGCAGGCCAGCAGGTGCACCGGGCACTTGAGCAGGGCCGCCAGCACCCAGGGGCCGGCCGGCAGCGGCGCCGGATGGCCGAGGAAGTCGACCTGGACCGTCTGGCTCGCGAACACCGGCACGCGGTCGCCGGCGATCACCACGTACTCGCCGGCCGCCACCTTCTCGCCCAGCAGCAGGGCGGTTTCCGGGCCGATCGCGGTGACCTCGATCAGGTTGACGTCCTGGTCCGGGTTGAGGCGCTTGAGCAGGCGGTTGAACTGCGCCGCATGGCGCGTGTGCACGAGGATGTTGAGCCGGAACACGCCGCGGTGCCCGGCCATCGCGCGGCCGATCTCCAGGCAGCCCAGGTGCGCCGTGACCAGCAGGCCGCCGACACCGCGGCCGGCGATCGCATAGATCTCCTCGCGCCCCTCGGTGTGCACGTTGGCGAAGCGGTAGCGTCCCGACACCGCCAGCAGCTTGTCCAGCAGCGTCTCGGCGAACAGGCCCACGTGGCGCAGGCCGTCGCGCCAGGTCGGCGCGTGGCCGAGCGCGCCGGTCGCCGCCTGCAGGCGCGCCAGGTACTGCAGCGAGGCCGCCCGCACGTCGCCGCGGGCCAGCCAGTAGGCCGCGATCACCGGGTACAGCGCCAGGCGGAACGGCCAGCGGCCGAGCAGGCGATGGATCCAGTACAGCAGCCAGATGCCGGCGACGAAGGTGTTCTCGCCGATCTGCGCCCAGTGCCGCACGCTCATGACGCCACCTTGCGCCAGAGCAGCTGCGGCAGGCGGGCCAGCATGCCGAAGAACAGCCGGGCATGCATGCGCGAGATCAGCAGGTTGTCGCGCAGCACGTCGAAGTGCGACACGCCGTCGGCCGGGTAGCGCACCTGGGTGGGCAGGTTGACGATGCCGACGCCGCGCCAGTGCAGGCGCACCAGTACCTCGCTGTCGAAATCCATGCGCCGGCCCAGCCGGACCCGGTCGATCAGGGCCACGGTCGGCGCCAGCGGATAGACGCGGAAGCCGCACATCGAGTCGCGGATCGCCAGCGACAGCGTGTTGATCCAGACCCAGACGTGGGTCGCGTAGCGTCCGTACAGGCGGCCCTTGGGCACCGAGTCGTCGAAGATCGGACAGCCGCAGATCACCCGGTCGGGGTGGCGCGCGGACAGTTCCAGGAAGCACGGGATGTCGCGCGTGTCGTGCTGGCCGTCGGCGTCGATCTGCAGCGCGTGCGTGAAGCCGCAGTCGTGGGCCGCGCGCAAGCCGGCGATCATGGCGCCGCCCTTGCCCTGGTTGACGGCCAGGCGCACCAGGCGCACGCGGTCCGGATCGGACGCGGCCAGGAGGTCCAGCACGGCCGCGCAGCCCGGCTCGCTGCCGTCGTCGACCAGGATGCACGGCAGGCCGTGCACCTTGATCGCCTCCACCACCGCGCCCACCGCCTCGCCGTGGTTGTAGACCGGGATGACCGCGCAGGTCTTCATGGCGATCCGGAAAAGACGATGCGGCCGCTGGCGTGGGCGCCGGCCGCCGAGCCCAGCCGGAATGCGAGCTGGCCACGCTCGGGCACGAACTCCAGCTCCAGCAGCAGATCGGCACCCGGCACGATGACCTGCTGGAACTTCAGTGCCTCCAGGCCTTCGAACCGCGCCGGCAGCGCGAACAGCTCGCGGCCGAAGCCGATCGCCCAGTCGACCTGGGTCACGCCCGGGAGAATCGGCGCCTGCGGGAAATGACCGTCGAACCAGGGCAGGGTGGCGTCCGCCACCAGCCGCAGGCGCGCCTGGCATGCATCACGCGTCAGCAGGCGCGCGAACGGCCGTCGCGGGTCGAACAGCGCCAGCAGTGCCGCCTCGGTGGTCTTGCCCTGGCTGTTCACCGGCAGCGCCCAGGTCGCGCGCCAGCGGCGCGGGCGGGCGCTGGCTTCCACGTGGCCGGCCAGCGCATCGCGCAGGGCGGTGTTGAATGCACGGCGGCCATGCGCGTCCAGGCAGGCCCAGCCCGCCGCGCTGGGCACCACCACCGCGCCGATCTGGCTGCGCGCGCCGGGCAGCACCACCAGGCGTGCCGCTTCGACCCGATCGTCGGTGGCCAGGGCGTGCTCGATCGCGTCCAGCGAGATGCGCTTCTCCTCGATCTTGGCGATGCGGTCGCTGCGGCCGAGCAGCACGAAGCCCGCGCCTTCCGCCCGCGCGCGGTCCGCGCTCGGCTGCCAGTCCGTGTCCGCCAGGTGCGGCGAGCGGACCCACAGCTGGTCGGCGTCGATGCGGATCGCCACGCCGGGCAGCGGTTGCCACGGCGCCTCGTCCGTGTCCTCGCGCCGGCGCCAGGCGATGCCGCCGGTCTCGGAGCTGCCGTAGACCTCGGTCGGCGCCCGGCCGAGCAGGCGGCGGCAGTCCGGCAGCGCCTCGGCCGGCAGCGGGCCGCCGGACGAGAAAAGCCCCCGCAGCTGCGTGCGTGCCGCGTCCCACGGCAGGTTCGGCGGCAGGCGCTTCAAGTGGGCGGGACTGGCCACCAGCACCGCCGGGCGCCGTCCCAGCGCCGCCACGATGTCCTCCGGGAACGCCAGGCGGGCCGTCGCGAACGGCCGCCCGGCCGCCAGCGGCCACAGCACGCGGAACAGCAGGCCGTAGATGTGCTGGTGCGAGACCGTCGCCTCGACGACCGCGGCCGGCCCGAGCGCCGGGAAGGCCTGCTCGAGCGTCGCCGCCTCGTCGAACACCTGCCGCAACCGCTTGCCGATGGCCACCGGCTCGCCGCTGGAGCCCGAGGTATAGACCGCCAGGCCGTCCCAGTCCGGGTCCAGCGTGTTCCAGTCCGCGGCTGCCGCCGTCCGCGGCGCCAGGGCGGCCGGCACGTCGCCGGCCCAGGCGCCCACGCAGGCGTCCAGGCGCGCGCGCGTCGCCGGCAGCGTGTCGGCCGGCAGCCATACCCGCGTCCCGGCATGCCAGGCGCCGAACAGCGCCGCGGCGAAGTCGAAGCTGTCCTCGAAGTAGAGCGCCGCATCGGTCCTGGCGGCCGCCGCGAAGCACGTCCGCCAGGCCGCCGCGGCGGCCGCGAAGTCGGCGAACGTCAGCACCGTGCCGGCGCGCAGCGCCACCGGGTGGTCCGGCGCACGCCCCTCGGCCAGCAGGCGGTCCAGGGCGATGAACGGCGCCGCCGTCATCGTCCGCCCCGCGAAGCCGCCGCGTGGCGCGCGCGTACGCGCCGGCGCACCAGCCATTCGCCGGCGAACAGCGCGCCGATCAGCCCATACGCGATCAGGCCGTTGTAGAGCGCCCAGGTGGCCGCATCGGCCCACAGCGCCGTCGCCAGCGCCAGGCTGCCGTTGAGGACGAAGAAGCCGCACCACACCCAGGTGACCTTGCGCGTATAGGCGACCGCAGCCGGCGCCAGGTCCGGCTCGCGCAGCCGTGCCAGGCGCTCGATCGCGCTCGGCGGATGGATCAGGCTGGCGGCGAACACCGCCAGCAGCACCGCATTGACCAGCGCCGGGTACAGCTTGAGCGGCAGCAGCGCGTTGCCGAACGCAGCGAACGCCGCCAGGCCCAGCGCCCCCGCCGCGGCGACCAGCCAGAGCCGCTCGCGCGTGGCCGCCGCCCGCGCCAGCGCCAGCGCCGCCAGCAGCACGGCCAGCCAGCGCGGCTCGAAATGCGCCATGCCCAGCCACACCAGCAGCGGATAGGCCAGCGTCAGCAGGGCGATCAGTGCGACGCGCATGGCGGCAGCGGGTGCGCCGGCCGGCCGCGGTGCGGCGGCGCAATGCCGGGCGCGGCAGGTCGGGTCACGGCACGCTCAGTCGTTGAGCAGGCCGTGCAGCGCGTCGACGACATCCTGCAGCGTGCGCACCGACTTGAACGCATCCGGTTGCAGGCGCACGCCGACGATCGGCTTGAGCTTCACGATCAGGTCGACCGCATCGATGCTGTCGATGTCCAGGTCCTCGTACAGCCGCGCCTCCGGCCGGATCGCGGCCGGGTCGATCTCGAAGGTTTCCTGCAGGATCGCCGACAGGCGCTGGAAGATGTCCTCGGGGGTCATGGGTTTTCCGGGGTTCACGCAGTCCGCGAGGCGGCGACGAAGCCGGCCAGGGCGCGGACGCTGGCAAAATGGCGGCGGGTTTCCTCCGACTCGGCCGACAGCGTCACGCCGTAGCGCTTCTGCAGGGCCAGGCCCAGCTCCAGCGCATCGATCGAGTCCAGCCCCAGGCCGTCGACGAACAGCGGGGCCTCCGGGTCGATGTCGGCAGCGTCGACGTCTTCCAGGTTGAGCGCCTCGATGATCAACAGCTTGATCTCCTGCTCCAGCGGGTCGTGCATGGGGGATGGGGCCCTGGTGTTCGGTGGGGGCGAAGTTTAGAGGGTGTTAAGAACTTTTTGGGGGTGGATGCCGCGCGTCCGGCCGGCCGAGCGCACGGTCGCCGGCCGGCCCGCGCCGCGGGCCGGGACCCCGGTTCATCCCGCCGTCGGCTGCTGTCGCGCTTCCGCCAGGGGCGAGAAGGCCTCCCCGGGCTCGTCCAAGGACGAGAAATAGCGGTGCAGGCCATCGGTGATCCGGCGCGCGGCCACGCTCGCCTCGCCGCCGGCCGCTTCGAGGAAGCCGGCCACCGGGATGTCCTCGCCGACGCGGATCGTGTACTGCATGCGCCGCGGCGGCACGCGCCACCACGGCAGGCCCTTGGTCAGGCTGCGCGGCACGCAGCGGATCGTCACCGGCGTGATGTCGCACGGCGCCCGGGCCGCGATGTTCCCCGCGCCGCGCTGCAGCTTCATCGGCCCGTCCACCGGCGTGCGCGTGCCTTCCGGGAAGATGATGAGGTTGCTGCCCGCCTTCAGCGAGGCGATGCAGTCCTCGATCAGGCCTGCGCCCGAGTCGTTGCAGAGGTAGTCGGTCGCACGCACCGGACCGCGCGTGAACGGATTGCGCGCCAGCCCCGAGCGCACCACGCAGTCCGCCTCCGGCACCAGCGAGACCAGGAACACCACGTCGAGCAGGGTGGGGTGGTTGGCCAGGATCAGCAGGCCCTTGCGGTCCAGCCGCTCCAGGCCCTCGACGCGATAGTCCAGCACGCCGAGCACGCGCATCCATTCGACGAACAGCCGGAAGGCATGGTGCACCGAGCGCCGCGCCAGGCGCGTCCGGCGCGCGCGGTCGCGGACGATGAGCCCCAGCAGCGGAAACCACACCAGCCCCAGCAGCACGCCGCCGACGCCGAACGTCGCGAACGACAGCCCGGTGCCGATCACCCGCCAGCCGCGATCGATCGCCTCACGCATGGCGCCGCCACTCCCATACGCGTGCACCGGCCTGGTGGGTCAGGCGCTCGGCGTCCGAATGGAAGAACTCCAGCACGCGGCGGTCGGCCACGCGGTCCGCCGGTGCGGCCACCGCGTCCGTGCCGGCCAAACGCGAGGTCAGGCTGAAGCCGCCTTCGTCTATCGGTGCCACGCGGCAGGCCCAGGCATGCGCCGTGTCGGCGTGCCCGGCGTAGATGTCGTATGGCGGCGGCAGCGGCTCGTCGTAGCACACCACCATCGCCGCCGGCGTTCCGTCGGCCAGCAGGCCCAGCGCCTCGATGAACGCCGCTTCCACCGTTTCGTCGCCGGCCGCGATCGCCGTGTACGGCGCCGTATCGCCCGAGGCGATCGACCACAGCGCGCCGATCGCGTTGTGGACCGACAAGCTGAACGCCGTCGGCGACGGCGTCTCGCCGCCCACCAGTTGGCGCAGCAACGTGATCGAGCGTGCCACGTCGCCATAGCGCGAGGCGAAGACGACCGGCAGCGGCGCGTCGGCGCCGCGGCTGGCGTAGGCCGCGTGCAGGGCGATGCGGCCGAGCGGCTCCACCCGCCGCCGCATCATCGCCGGCATCGCCGCCAGGGCGGGCAACGGATCGCCGCCGGCGGCCCCGGGCGATGCCGGTTCGGCCAGCCGTTCCGGCCACATCGCCCAATGAGACACCCCGAAACGCATCGTCATTCGTGCAAAACCGCGCCGCCCCTCGCAAACCGCGCATCTTACGTGATCGGTGCGGCAACCGGCCCTGCTATCCTCGCCGGCCGCACGCGGCCCGGTCGGCGCCGCATGCGGTCACGGCGTCCGGCATCGCGGGCGCGTTCACGAAGGCCGGGGAGCCAAGCGATGACCGAATCGGCGCGACCCGCCGGCGAGCACTGGAGCGACCGACCCGAAGGCGGCGGGCGCTTTGCGCTGTGGCTGCTGCGCACGATCGCGCTGCGTGGCGGCCGCCCGCTCGCGCGCGCGCTGCTGTATCCGGTCACGCTGTACTTCTTCCTGCGGCGGGCGCCGGAGCGGCGGGCCTCGCGGGCTTTCCTGGCACGCGTCACCGGCCGTCCACCCAGCGCCTGGGCCGTGCTGCGCCATCTGCACGCCTACGCCGCGACCACGCTCGACCGCGTCTACCTGCTGGCCGGGCGCCACCGCCGCTTCGACGTGCGCGTGGCCGGCCTGGACGACCTGCGCGCGCGGCTGCGGCCGGACCGCGGCATCCTGCTGCTCGGTGCGCACGTGGGCAGTTTCGAGGTGCTGCGCGCGCTCCCCGGCAGCCGCGCCGACCTGGATGTACGCGTGGTGCTCGATACGCAGAAGACGCCGGCGATGACCGAGCTGCTGCACGCGCTCAATCCCACCCTGGCCGGCCGCGTCATCGACGCCTCGCGGCCGGGGCCGGAACTGGTCTTCGCGATCGACCGCGCACTGCGCGAAGGGGCGATGGTCGCCGTGCTGGCCGATCGGGCCCGGCCGCACGAGAACACCGTCGCCGTCGATTTCCTCGGCGCCCCGGCGCGTTTCCCGACAGCACCGTTCCTGGTCGCCGCACTGCTGAAGGTGCCGGTGATCCTGTGCTGGGGGATCTATCGTGGCGGTGCCCGCTACGACCTCGCCTTCGAGGTCTTCGCCGACGAGCTCGCCTTCGCGCGCGCCGACCGCGACGCCGAACTGCAGGCCGCCGTGCAGCGCTATGCCCACCGCCTGGAGCGGATCGTGCGCGAGCACCCCGACAACTGGTTCAACTTCCACGACTTCTGGGACGCTGCCGCGGCAGCGCCTGCCGACCGCCGCTGACCTCCATCCGCCGCACCGGCACGGCCGCCGCCCGCAGGCAGCGGCCGCCGCAGGGGCTACTCGACGCTGAAGCTTTGCAGCGTGACCGGCGTGGTGCCGGCGAACGAGGCTTCGTAGGCGAACGAGGCTTCGTTGTAGAACGTCGTCAGCACGATGACGATCGTGGCGCCCGGCGCGACCGGGACGTTGCTGACCGCCGCGCAGGGACCGTTGACGTCGTCCTCGGCGAAGGCGCAGTTGGCCAGCGGGCTGGCCGGATTGAAGCTGCCGTTGTAGACCGCCACGAACGTATCCGAACCGGCCGCGCCGGACGCGCAGGTCGTCGGCGTGCCGGCCGCACCCATCGCCAGGTTGATGCTGGCGGCGCTGGCGCCGGTATTGGTCAGCGTGATCGTGTCGTACGGCGTGGCCGTGCCGACCGCCGAAAGGCTGGTGCATCCGGACAACGGCCGGTTGAACGTCGCGCTGCCGGGGCCGAGCGTGCCGGTGACGTTGGCCGGCACCGGGCCGCCCGGGTAGCTGATCGGCGTATCGGCAGTGGGCGCCTGCGACGGCGGCACCGGCGCGCCGATGCGTGGAGCGTCGATCTTCTCGGCCTGGACCGGAAGTGCAATGGCACAGGCCAGCAACGGCAGCAACGGGATGCAACGACGCATTTTCATACAGACCCCTAGTCTGGTTGAAGGTATTCGTGCAGCGCGAGTGTAGCGTCGTGCTGGCACAAGGCAATCGAACGATTTGGTTTCATTGGAAACCGGACGTTTCGGCGGCGAGCGCATGCCTGTAGGCGCCATCGCGAGCCCGCACCGAAGTCTTCGGTACGGGATACGCGAATCGGCCATCGAACACGACATTATTCTCAATGGAAATCGCAGGCTGCCTTCGGCAGCGCATCGCGGCTTGAGTGCCACCATTGGAAAATGGGCATGTCATTCGATGGAATGTGGCGGCTGGGTCGATGTAGGGCATGCCGCCGTCACCCCGGGGTCGGGACGTGGCGCGGGCCTAGGACCCGTACGGCAAGACTCGCGTGACCGAGCTTCATCGCCTCCGCAGCGATCGATCCAGGAAAATCCGCAAGTGGCTTTTCAAGTGACTCGCAGACCCGCGGGATCGAACACCTGCGGCGCTCGCCCGTGCGAGCGCCGGTAGCTGGCGATGACGTCGCCGTAGCGGATCACGCTGGCGATCGTGTGGCAGGTGATGCGCGCGATGTCGCGGACGGGGCGGAAGTGGCTGCCGCCGCCTTCGGGGTAGCGGACCTGGATCGGCACGGAGAGGATGCCGAGGCCGCATTCGCGGGCGGCGACGATCAGGATGGCGGCCTCGAAGACGAAATCGTCGGCGGCGAGGTCCACGCGTTCGAGCACCCGGCGCGGGTAGTAGCGCTGGCCGCTCTGCGTATCGGCGACGGGGAGGCCGCAGGCCCAGGAGATGCCCCAGTCGGCGACGGCGTTGGCACGCCGGCGGCCGGTCGGCTGCTGCTCGCGGCCGCGCAGGCGCGCGCCGATCACCAGGTGGTCCGGGAACGCGCGGGCGGCGGCCAGCAGGCGAGGCACGTCGGCGGCGGCGTGCTGGCCGTCGGCGTCCATCGTGACGACGGCATCGTGGCCCTGCGCGAGTGCTTCACGGAAGCCGTCGCGCAAGGCCTGGCCCTTGCCGCGCGGCGCGGCATGCCGCAACAGCGTGACCGGGAGGTCGGCGATGCGTTCGGCGGTGCCGTCGGACGAGCCGTCGTCGACGACGATGACGTGCGGGCAGACCGCCAGGACGTCGGCCACCACGCCGCGGATCGTCGCCGCCTCGTTCAGCGCGGGAATCACGACGGCGACGGAGGGGCGGTCGAGTGCGGTCAACGGGAGCGATCCGGGCAAGGGGGGCGACAGGCAGGACAATAGCGCAGCCGTTTCGCGGGGGTTGTTGCATCGCAGGAGCGGTCATCGGCGGCGTGGCGCGCTTCGGGCGCCGAGGCCCGGGGCTGCGCGATCGGCCGGCGCCGGTTGCTACCATGCGCGTCCTGCGCACCGCCCGGTCGCGCCCTGCGGGGCGGTGCTTCCGCCACAGCGAGCGAGCAATGACCGAAGCGAGCATCACCCCTGTCGAAACCTTCCTGCAGGGACTCCAGGACCGCATCTGCGCGGCGATCGAAACCGCCGATGGCACGGCGCGCTTCGTCGAGGACCGGTGGCAGCGCGCGGAGGGCGGCGGTGGCCGCACGCGGGTGCTCCGCGACGGGGCGGTGTTCGAGCAGGCGGGCATCGGCTTCTCGCGCGTGCAGGGCACGACGCTGCCGCCGTCGGCCAGTGCGCACCGGCCGGAGCTGGCGGGCCGGGCGTGGACGGCGACGGGGGTCTCGCTGGTCTTCCATCCGCGCAATCCGCACGTGCCGACCACGCACATGAACGTGCGCTACTTCGAGGCGCGGGCGGAGGGACAGGCGCCGGTGTGGTGGTTCGGCGGCGGGTTCGACCTGACACCGTTCTACCCGGTGGATGCGGACATCCGGCAGTGGCACCAGGTGGCACACGACCTGTGCCGGCCGTACGGCGAGGGGCTCTACCCGCACTGGAAGCGCTGGTGCGACGAGTATTTCTTCCTCAAGCACCGCAACGAGACCCGCGGCGTGGGCGGCCTGTTCTACGACGACCTGTCCGAGGGCGGGTTCGAGCGCTGCTTCGCGCTGACGCAGGCGGTCGGCAACGGCTTCCTCGAGGCGTACCTGCCGATCGTCAGCGCGCGCAAGGACACGCCGTACGGCGAGCGCGAGCGTGAGTTCCAGCTGTACCGGCGTGGGCGCTACGTGGAATTCAACCTGGTCTACGACCGCGGCACGCTGTTCGGCCTGCAGTCGGGTGGACGGGCGGAATCGATCCTGATGTCGCTGCCGCCGCGGGTGCGCTTCGAGTACGGCTATGTTCCCGAGGCCGGCAGCGCCGAGGCGCGGCTGGCCGAGTACCTGGTGCCGCGCGACTGGCTCTAGGCGACACCCGCCGGCATTCGAAGCCGGCGGTCAGCGATCCGGGAACCGGCCGCCCGCGGGCATGCGGGCGGCGAGCGCGTCCAGGTGTTCGCGAGCGGTCCGACGGCAGCGGACGGGGCCGGTCAGTTCCACTCGTAGAGGCGGAAGTACACCGGGGCCACCGGTCCTTCGTTGGGATCGCGGGTGAGGCGGCCGTTGCCGGTCATGTCCATGAAGGTCTGGTCGGTGCCGTCCGGGCGGACGATGCGGATCATCCAGACGCGGCCGTTCTGCCGGTATTCCTCGACGGTATCGGTGCCTTCCTTGCGGACCGCCACGTCGCTGGCGGCGGTGCGTTCGGCAACGGCGGCGGCGTTGGCGCTGTTGCGGGCGTTGCGATCGCGGGCCGGGCGCGTGTCGGGTTTCGGCAGCGGCTGGTCGATGCCGGCAGGCGGCGGCGCGTCGGTGGTCCTGCGCGGTTCGGCGGCCTTGCCCGGTTCGACGGCGGAGGCGGCGGTGATGCCGGGGTCCTCCAGGGTCGGGGGCGGCGGCACCGGCGTCTGTTGACGGGCCGGCTCGGCCGCGCCGGCCGGCATCGCCAGGACGAGGAACGAAGCGAGAAGCAGGTGGCGGGCCATGGTCGATCTCCGGACGGGGATGGCAGCCTAGCAAACCACGGCTGTATGCGGTTTGACCCCCGCCAACAAAACGGCACCCGGGCCCTCCTCGCGGCCCGATCCGGTGGACCGCACCGGACGGACGTGGCGTTGCGTACAGCACGCAACGACCGGTGCGGCCGGTATGCTGTAGCGCCACCGTCCATCGGCCGAGGCCGCCCATGTCCGACGATTTCCTGACGATCGAGCCGCGCATCCATGATGTGGGCCATCTGGAGGTGGCCCGCTTCCTGCCGCACATGAAGTGCCGTCACCTGGGGCCGTTCGTGTTCTTCGACCACATCGGCCCGG
Source organism: Dokdonella koreensis DS-123 (assembly GCF_001632775.1). Classification (NCBI taxonomy): domain Bacteria; kingdom Pseudomonadati; phylum Pseudomonadota; class Gammaproteobacteria; order Lysobacterales; family Rhodanobacteraceae; genus Dokdonella; species Dokdonella koreensis. The sequence continues at coordinate 3,873,332 of NZ_CP015249.1, read as the reverse complement.
CGGCGATGCCGGCCGGCGTCGGCATGGACGTGCGGCCGCATCCGCATATCGGCCTGGCGACGGTGACGTACCTGTTCGAGGGCGCGATCGAGCACCGCGACAGCCTGGGGTTCGACCAGGTGATCCGGCCGGGCGACGTCAACTGGATGACGGCCGGACGTGGCATCGTCCACTCCGAGCGCACGCCGGCGGCCGAGCGCGCGGCCGGCCAGCGCATGCACGGTATCCAGACCTGGGTCGCGCTGCCGCAGGCCGACGAGGAAACCACGCCGGCCTTCCATCACCATCCGGCCGCGACCCTGCCTTCGCTCACCCTCGACGAGGGACGCGTGCGCCTGCGCGTGGTCGCCGGCGATGCGTTCGGCCTGCGCTCGCCGGTCGCGGTGTTCGCGCGCACGCTCTACGTGGCGATCGAGTGCGACGCCGGCGCGCGCCTGACCATCGACGAGGAGCATCGCGAGCGCGGCATCCACGTGGCCGACGGCGCGGTCGCCATCGGCGGCCATACGCTCACGGCGGGGCAGATGCTGGTGCTGCCCGCGCGCGGCACGTTCGCGCTGCATGCGCTGGTACCTACGCGCCTGTTCCTGTTCGGCGGCGATCCGCTCGACGGCGAGCGTTTCATGTGGTGGAACTTCGTCTCGTCCTCGCGCGAGCGCATCGAGCAGGCCAAGCGCGACTGGAGCGAGGGCCGGTTCGACCAGGTGCCGGGCGAGACCGAGTTCATCCCGCTGCCCGATCGCTAGCAACTGTCGAGAAACAGCCTGCCGGGGCGATCCAGGAATGGGTCAATCGCGGGGTGGCGGTGCCGCCGCATTGATCTGCGGCGCCGGTCGCGGGGCGGTACCGTGACCGTGCATGTCGAGAAGGGCCGGGACAGGCCCTGACTGGACGATGCGCCGGTCCCGGATGCACCGCGCGGCAGGCCCGCGCGGCGCGGGCCGGGTCAGGCCTTTTTCTTGAAGAAACCGATGATCAGCGGCAGCAGGGCGCCGATGATCGCGGCCGCGCCGGCGTGGCCGGCGGTACCGCCGCCGATGCCGAGCTGGTCGAGGATGCCCGCTGCGTCCAGGCCTTGCCCGCCGGCGATGCCGCCGACGGCACCGAGGATCGAGTTCAGCACCGGCCCCAGGTTGCCGCTCTTGTTCAACGGTCCGGCAACATTGCCGCCGATCAGGCCGGCCACCAGATCGATGATGATTTTCACCAGCATGTTTTCCATGGATATCCCCTTCAGAGTGAAGAACGCGAATGGACGCTCGACCCGCCGTCGCCGACGTCCCCTGTCGCAGGCCGGTGACGGCGTTTGCAGGTCGCCGGAACCGTACATGGCTGCACGAGGCCGGCAGGGTGTCCCGGCACCCCGCGCCAGCCTACTCCTCTGGCACCGCGCCGGGCGAGCGCGGGATCAGGTTTTGTTGCCGGCCACCGTTCCGGCGACCCGTGCGGCAGGTGCACGGAATGGATCTTCCGGGCATCGGTGCCAGTCCGGCGTCGATCGGCAGCGTATCCGGCCTGGTGTGTACGAGCGGGTAGAGCGAGCGCCAGGCACCGCCGGTCTTATCCCGGCCGATGACGCCGCACAGAGACGCCGAAGTGCGATTCGACGCGTTGGCCGGAAACGCCGGCGCGGGCGTTGCGGGGGTGGCGTCAGTGCCCGGCTTCGCGCACCGGCCGCTTGGCCAGCTTGCGTTGCAGTGTGCGCCGGTGCAGGCCGAGGCGGCGTGCGGTCTCGGAGATGTTGCCGTCGCACTCGGCCAGTACGCGCTGGATGTGCTCCCATTCCAGGCGCTTGAGCGGTGGCGGCGCATCCGGCAGGGCCGCTTCCAGGTCCGCGTCGTCGCGGCCGTCGCCGAGCAGGGCGTGCATGACCTGGTCGGCATCGACCGGTTTGGCGAGGTAGTCGTGGGCGCCGCGCTTGATCGCTTCCACCGCGGTTGCGATCGAGGCATAACCGGTCAGCAGCAGGATGCGCAGGCCGGGACTGGCCGCCAGCAGCTCGGGGATCAGGGCCAGGCCGTTCTCGCTGCCGAGCTTGAGGTCGAGCACGGCGTGCTCGGGGTGCTGCTCGGCGCAGGCGGCGAGGGCGGAACTGCGGTCGTGCGCGGTCGCCACCGCGAAGCCGCGAGCGGTCAGCGCGCGCGACAGCACGCGCACGAAGACCTCGTCGTCGTCGATCAGCAGGATCCGGGTCGGGAGTTCAGACATCGTGTCCGGCATTGTCCAGTACCCGCAAGGGCAGGCGCAATCGCTGCAGCGTGCCGCCGCCTTCCGGGCGCTGCGCGACCAGCTCGCCGCCGAGGCGCTCGGCGGTGGCCTTGGTCAGCGCCAGGCCGAGGCCGAGGCCGTCGCGCTTGGTGCTGACGAACCCGATCGCGGGCGGGCCTTGCGGTGCGTCCAGGCCGTGGCCGAAGTCGCGCACGCGCAGTTCCAGATGGCCGCCGCTGATCGCCGCTTCCAGCGTGATGCGCACCTGTCCCGCGCTGCGCGAGGCATCACCGGCGTTGTTGAGCAGGTTGACCAGGGCGTGGCGCAACGCCGGGACGATGTGGACCGGACGGTCCGCCAGCGTCTCGTCGGGCCGGTAGTCCAGCTCGATCTCCGGCCGCAACAGCGCGAACGACCGGCGGGCGGCGTCCACATAGGCGCCGATCGTGGTGCGGTCCGCCTTGCCGGCGAGCTGGGTGCGGCCGACGGCCACCAGCTCGCGCAGGATGTCGCGGCAGCGGTCGGCCTGGCCGGCCAGCAGGGCGAGGTCCTCGGTCAGCTGCGGGTCCTGGCCGTGCTCGCGGCGCAGCTCGGTCAGCAGCGTGCGCATCGTCGACAGCGGCGTGTTGAGTTCGTGGGCGGTGCCGGCGGCTTGCGTGGCGATCGCCAGGATGCCTTCGTCGCGCAGCGCGCGCTCGCGCTCGTGCTCGGAGGCGGCCTGGCGCGCGCGCAGCGCGGCGGCCAGGCCGGCGATGAAGAAGCCGAGCAGGCCGGCGGTGATGACGAAGCTGATCGCCATGCCGGCGACGTGCAGGTTGAAGACGTTGTAGGTGTGGTCCGAATGCACGTACGGCAGCGGCTGGTACCAGCGCAGCAGCACCAGGTAGGTCGCCGCGGCGAGCGTCGCCACGGCGGCGACGTACAGGCGCGGCAGCGCCGCGGCGGTCAGCGTGATCGGCATCACCAGCAGCGACACGAACGGATTGGTCGCGCCGCCGGTGAGGTAGAGCAGGTAGCCGAGCACGATCGTGTCGATCGCGATGTGCACGACGGCTTCCACGCTGCCGACCGGCCAGGGCCGGGTCAGGCGCCAGAACGCGAACAGTGCGAACGCCGCCAGCACCGCGATGCCCGTGGCCAGCGGCAGCACGGCGATCGGCAGGTCCAGCCAGGTCGCGACGAAGGCGACCGTCAGGGCCTGGCCGGCAACCGCGCACAGACGCAGCCAGGCAAGGGTGGAAACCAGCTGGCGCGGGCCGTGCGGACCGGTGTCGGCGCTGTCGGGGAAGGACGTGGCCACGTCAGCGCGCCAGCTCGAAGGCCTTGAGCAGCTCGGCGCGGAAGCGGTCCGGTGCCTCGATCTGCGGCAGGTGGCCGAGGCCCGGCAGCTCGATCAGGCGCGCCCCGGGAATGCGCCGCGCGGCATCGCGGCCGAGCGCCGGGTAGTCGCCGAGCGCGTCGGCCACCGCCTTCGGCGCGCCTTCCCGCCCGATCGCGGTGCGGTCGCGCTGGCCGATGATCAGCGTCGTCGGCACGGCGATGCGTTCGAATTCGTGCACGACCGGCTGCGTGTAGATCATGTCCGCCGTCAGGGCCGCGTTCCACGCGTAGGCCTTGCCGTCGGGCCCGGCATAGACCGCCGCGAGCTGGCGCGCCAGCGCCTCGTAGGCCGGCGTCCAGTCGCCGTCGTAGTAGTTCGCGCGCTGGTAGCGCGCAATGCTCTCGTAGCTGCTCTCGAGCTCCGCCGCATAGGCGGCGTCGATCGTGCGGTACGGCGCGCCCTTGGCTTTCCAGTCCTCCAGGCCGATCGGGTTGACCAGCACCAGCCGCGCCGTCCTCTGCGGATACAGCAGCGCGAAGCGCAGTGCCAGCATGCCGCCCATCGAGTGGCCGACCAGCTCGGCGCGCTCGATGCCGAGCCGGTCGAGCAGGGCCTGCGTATTGGCCGCCAGCTGGTGCAGGCTGAACTGGTAGCGTTCGGGCTTGTCCGAGCCGCAGAAGCCGATCTGCTCGGGCACGATCACGCGGAAGCCGTGGCCGGCGAGCGTCGCGGCCGTGTCCTGCCAGTAGCCGGCGCAGAAGTTCTTGCCGTGCAGCAGCACGGCCGTGCGGCCCTTGGCGGGCGCCGCCGGTGCGATGTCGAGATAGCTCATCGCCAGTGATTGGCGCTGGCTCTCGAAGCGGAAAGTCGCGGGTGCCGGCAGGGCCGGCGGATCGGCAGCCGGCGCCGGCAGGGTCAGCACCGCGGCCAGCACCGCGAGCCAGCGGCACCGCCGGCCCGCGAGCCGATGGCGCGGGGGAGTGGAGGTGGGCGAAGCGGAGACGGCGCGCATGATCGGCTCCCGGCCAGGGCGGAGGGATCGCCGATGATAGCGGGCTCTAGGCGTCGACCGGCAGGCTGATGGTCACTTCGAGGCCGCCGCCTTCGGCATTGCAGGCGATGATGTGGCCGCCGTGGTTGACGACGGCGCGGCGCGCGATGGCCAGGCCGAGGCCGGTGCCGCCGCTGGAGCGCGTGCGTGCGGCGTCGGTGCGGTAGAAGGGGTCGAAGATCCGCACCAGTTCGCCTTCCGGCACACCGGGACCGTGGTCGCGCACGACGATGCGTGCGATGCCCGGATCGGCCGCGTCGCGCTGCAGCGCGACCTCGACCGTGGTGCCGTCGGCGGTGTACGCCAGGGCGTTGCGGATGATGTTCTCGACAGCGCTGTAGAGGGCATCCGGTGCGCCGTGCAGGCGGATCGGCGCGGAGGCGGCCAGGACCACCTTGCGGCCGCGTGGCGCGCCCTCGTAGTCGGCATTGGTGATCGCGTGGCCGAGCAGCTCGTCGAGCGCGATGCGCTCGCGCCGCGGCTCGGTGGCGGTCTCCAGCCGCGACAGCTCGATCGCCTGCGCCAGCATCGCTTCCAGCCGGTCGGCCTCGCGGTCGATACGGTCCAGCGACCGACGCGCCTCGGCCGGCTCGCCTTCGCGCGCCAGCTCCAGTGCCACACGCAGGCGTGCCAGCGGCGAACGCAGCTCGTGCGAGACATCGCGCACGAGCCGGCGGTTGTTCTCGACCAGCGCCTTGATGCGCTCGGCCATGCGGTCGAACTCGCCGGCCAGCCCGGTCATCTCGGCGCTGCGGCCGAAGCGCAGCCGGCCCACGCGCGAATCGAGGTCGCCCTCGGCGAAGCTGCGCATGCTGGAGCGGATGCGCCCGAGCGGATGGGCGACGTAGAACGCCAGCAGCAGGCTGACCAGGGTGCTGATCACCAGCGCCACGCCGATGTGGCTCCAGAACGTGAACGGGCGGTGGTACAGCAGGCGGCCGAACGAGGAACCGTCGAACACCGCCACCGCGGCATAGCGACGCCCGTCGCGCAGGATGACCAGGCGCAGGCGCACGCGGTCCGAGTCGGGATCGGCGGCCATCGCGTCGCGCACCGGGTCGGCCGGGTCCAGGCCGAGGAGCGCCGTGCGCGCCGCGTCGGCCGCATCCGCCGGCACGCGCCGGCCGAGCAGGTCGTGGCCGCCGTCGTCGAGCAGGAACAGCCGCACCGGCCCGCGGTCGTCGCTGGCGCGCAGCCAGCGGTGCGGGCCGTCGGGGCCGTTCCGGCGCAGGTCGCGCGCGACGCGGGCGAGCTGGTCGTCCATCGTCGCCTGCAGCCGCGTCACTTCCAGGCCCGGGATCTTCTCGGTCTCGAAGTTGCGTGTGGTGATCCAGACCAGTGCCAGGATCAGGACCACCATGGCCAGCCAGAACGCCGCGAAGATGCGCCAGAACAGCCGCCGCATGTCAGTGCTCGTCGAGCTTGCGGAACAGGTAGCCGCTGCGATGGATCGTCGTGATGTGCGACTGGCCGTCGGCGGCATTGCCCAGCTTGCGCCGCAGGTTCGACACGTGCACGTCGATCGAGCGGTCGTACGGGCCCAGCGGCCGGCCCAGCACGGTCTGCGAGATGCGCTCCTTGGTCACGACGCGGCCCGCCTCGCGCATCAGCAGGGCCAGCAGGTCGAACTCGGTCGCCGTCAGCGTGACCGGCTCGCCGTCCACGGCGACGCTGCGCGAGGCGGCGCGCAGCGTGACGTTCTCGCACTGCAGGTCGGTCATCGCCTCGCCGCCGTTCTCGCCGTGCGCGCGGCGCAGCACGGCGCGCAGGCGCGCGGCCAGCTCGCGCGGGTTGCACGGCTTGGGGATGTAGTCGTCGGCGCCCAGCTCCAGGCCGAGGATGCGGTCGATGTCCTCGCCCAGCGCGGTCAGCATCAGCACCGGCAACGTGCTGTCGCGGCGCAGCTCGCGCAGCACGTCCAGCCCCGAGCGCCCGGGCAGCATCACGTCCAGCACCAGTGCGTCGAACGGCTTGTCGCCGCGCACGGCGGCCACCGCGGCCTCGGCATCATGCGCCAGCACGACCTCGAAGCCTTCGCGCACCAGGAAGTCGCGCAGCAACTGCGCCAGCTCGACGTCGTCGTCGGCCAGCAGGATGCGGTTCTTGTTCATGCGGCCAAGCATAGCGCCGCCCCTGCCGGGAACGGGCCGGCCGGAACGAAGCTTGCCGGGTTTTGCAAGGCTTTACGTTGTGTTCCGGCGCCGTCGCAAGGCGATCCAGGCACCGAGCAGCAGTGCCACAAAGGCCGCGAATCGGGCCATCGGGGCAGTCGCCGGTACCGGCTCGGGCTCTGGCGGCGCAATCGGCGTGCCATGGATCGAGACGGTGTAGATCAGCTGGCGGCCCGCATACGGTTGCGGCGCGTCGTCGTCGTAGCGCCAGGTAAAGGCTAGCGTCGAGCCATCGGCAGAGAGGTTGACTTGCGCAAAGTAGAAATACAGAGGCCTGGCCAGCGTGGCGGTGACGTTGACGGTCTCGCCGGTGAAGCGATCCTTGAGATACACGGCGGGCCCCGGCCCCGGATCGACCATGATGTCGGGTGATCGCGAGTAGAAGGCCAGGTAGCGACCGTCGGCGCTCATCGAGGGGCGCCAGCCTTCGGCCGAGTGTGTCGATCCATCCCATCCGCGAGAGATTAACTCGATCTGACCGGTCTGGATGTCGAGCAGATAGGTGTTGGCCTGAATGGTGCCAACGCCTGGCACCAATTCGCCGCTGGTCGCGCCGAAGGGGACATAGCGATCGCCAATGATTCTTCCGGCAGTGGAATCTAGGTAGTAGGACGGCGATGCGATAAATTCTCCGCCGGTCCAGGGACGTGTCAGACGACGAGTCGTGCCGAGCCAGCGGTCGCGCAGGAACAGGTTGCCCGTGCGGAGTGGGTTGTCGTCGGAGAGATTGCTCGCGCAACTCATGAACACGATGTAACGGCCACTGTCGGAGATGATGGAATCCCCTTGTGTATAGCAGTTTCCTTGATGTCCTTCGGTTGATGTCGATACGAGCTCGATTGCCGCTGTACGCCAGTTGCGTACGTAAAGATCTTCCATGAGAGGGCCATTGGTATCCTCTCCCAATAAGTTGGCGCCGCTAAGAAGAAGCACTTCTTCGCGGCGATGGTGAGCGGTCACCAGTCTCGTGCCGAGCCGTTCCGATTCTCTCCGGCTGTTCAGGCCGATTAGCGAGGTAGTGCCTCGCTCCAGGTCGCGCAGAAAGACATTGCTGATGCCGAGCTTGTAGTAATCCCAAGGGATCGAGGGGTCGAGTTTGGCGTTGGAGTTGAATACGACACGGCGTCCATCGGCGGACGCAACTCCCCTGTTACTGTCGAACCGATGCTCTTGGCCGAGGCTGTCAACGCTGACGCGCTGGGTCTGCCTCGTTTGGCGGTCGAGCAGGAAGGTGTCATAGCGATCGTTGTCGTCGCCAGGCACGATATCCCTGGAGAAGCACGAGAAAGTCAGCCAGTGCGCGTCGTCGGACAGCACGGCGTTTCCGCACGGCCCATAGGAAGGTTCGCCTTCGTAGCCATAGGTCTCCAGCATCGGCGGGCCGACTGTCAACGCCGCATCGGCGGAGCCGGCCAGCGACGCGGCGAGAACCGCGATGAGCAGTCTATTGGAATCCATTGGCGAAGATCAGGTCTGGTCTGGTCCGGAATGCAGCGACGATGGGTGCCAGTCGCGCAAGGGTATCGTTCGCTCGCGCTGCGGGTCCCGCAGATCCTCCCGTCGCGACGCCGATGGGTAGAGCACCTGGGGTGGGGTTTGGAACGATCGCACCGTTCCACGCATAGGCTGGATTGGAGTAGGCATCGATCAGTGGGCACGCGTGCTTCCCGGTGCAGATTGGCCCGGAGCCGCTGCCCATGTCAGCGTACGACATCACGGTACGAAAGGCCGCATTGGGATTGGAGCTGGAGTTGCGATGCCCATAGGACCAAGGACATGACGTAAAGGCGGTGCCCGGCATGCCGGCATTGCGCGGGTCGTGTTCCATGCCGAGTAAATGACCGAGTTCGTGTGCGAGATTAAGCCGGTCGACACCGCAGCGCGGATCGAAGACAAGGTAAGACTTGCGCTCGAACTCCGGTCCGGGTTCGATTCTGCCGCCAATCAAGTCATACAAACGCTGTACGAAGGCGACGCCACATGTGTCATCACCGGAGATATCTATGCGGGCCAGTGCGACCACATCCGCCTGTAGCGCATTGCGTCGGCTGCTGACCGCCGGATTACCGTTGTAAATCCAACCTGGATAATTCGTGGTCGTACCCTGAACGCCTGCAAGATGGAACATGGCTTGCTCTATGTTGACTAGCCCATAGTTGAAAAAGGGATCAGCCGGTGGTGGAACCTGTTCCACGCCGCGTAGAAAGAAGCGCACCGACCAGATGCCACTGTTTCGCAAACTATCGTTGGCATCTTTGATCGCTCTGATCGCTTCTGTCTCGACGCCAGCATGAGAACCATACTGGCCGAGTACGTCCGTCGTATACATCACCAGCACATCGATCGTGCTCGCCGTCGTCGGCAGTGGGGCCGTGCAACCAAGGTCCCAGGTGGGTGGCCCGGACGGGGTCAGACCATCGGGAGTGCCGTGAAGCGGCGTGTCGGTTGCCGCTTGACCAGGGTGCTGCTCCTCGCGATCCGGATGCATCTGCCACCAGTCCGGATTGACCTCGGCCAGCTCGGTGACATCGCCCGGCCTGGGCTGCAAGGCGTACTTGTGCTCGGGGGTCCAGATACGTGCGGCGATCACGCCGTAGTTGAAGACGATCGAGACCGTATGGCCTTCGGAGCGGCCGTACCACTCCCAAGCGAAGTCGTCCGGCTTCGCGCTCGGATCTGGTAGCCAGATGACTTCAGGGCCATCACCAACCAACTGCGAGAGATAGCCGGCCTTCGGCGACCAGTACATCTGTCGCACGACGATCTCGCGCTGGCCCGGAACATTCAGAGTGATCGTCTCGGCCGGCTGCTGGATGGCCTGCTGATCGATGGTGATGTGCCAGCTTTGCAGCCAGGGACCGGGTTCGGAAGGAGGAGGTTGTTTTTCGGTCGTGACGAACAGGCGTGGCGCCTGTTCCTGCTCGCTGGCCGACGCGGTAGCCGTGAATCCCGCACACGCAAAAAAGAACGAAATCAATAGCGGTCGTTGCACGATGTGCATCCCTGTTTCCCCTGTGACTCACGCAGCCTACCTAGCCCGTGGCGATGTCACAACCGGCCCGAGTCGGTCACCCGCAGGGCTGGTTTGTTATGCGACGGAAGAGGCGAAGGGGTTCGTCGCAACGTCGCTGCGAGCCTCGTTCAGCGCGGTGGCAGCCAGCGACGGAATGCGAACGAAGCCAGAAGCGCATACAGCGCGGCGATCAGCGCCGACGTGGCGACATCGGACAGGAAATGCCGTGCGAGGTCGATCCGCGCGACGACCACGAACAGCGGGATCGCCAGTAGCACCACGCGCAGCCAGACCGGTCGCGCGACCGCGGCCAGCGGCAGGAACAGGCCGAAGTAGAACGCCGCATGGCCGGACGGGAACGAGCCGCCGCCGGCGAACCAGATCCGCGACCAGTCGCCCGATTCGAGCACCTGGAACGGACGCAGCCGGCCGAAGGCGTCCTTGCCCTGGATCATCGTCGCGATCGTGGCCACCTGCACCAGGCCGGCGGCGAGCAGGACGGCCCCCAGCCGGGGCGGCAGGGGCAGGCGCTTCCAGGCCAGGGCGACCAGGCCGATGCCGATCGCCGCCACGCCGGCCAGCCAGAACCACAGGTGCATGCCGAGCGCGGTGTCGAGCACGGCCAGGCCCTCGCGGAACAGCGCCGCGTTCTCCAGCCCGGCGGCGCGGATCGCGCGCGCCAGCGGATAGTCCAGGCCGGCCAGGCCCGCCAGCATCAGCGCCGCGGCGATCGCGGCGGTCCACAGCAGCAGGCGTCGGCTCATGCGCATCGGTTCCGGGGAAAGGTGGCCTATCGTAGCGGGCGACCCCCGCGTCGGGTCCGCCCGGGTGCCGGCGCGGGCATCGGCACCCGGGCGGCGGCATGCCGCGGGCGGCGTGGCCGGGGTGCTTTGTGGCATCATTGCGCGCTGATTTTTCCTCACCTGGCGTGCCTGTCCATGCTGATCTTCGAGCTTTCCCAGCCCGGCCGCACCGCGGCCGCGCAGCTTCCGGCCGATACCGCGATCCCGTCCGACCTCCCCGCGAGCCTGCGCCGGCAGACGCCGCCCGCGCTGCCGGAAGTGTCGGAACTGCAGACGGTCCGCCACTACACCAACCTGTCGCGCAAGAACTTCTCGATCGACACGCAGTTCTATCCGCTCGGGTCGTGCACGATGAAGTACAACCCGCGCGCCTGCCACACGCTGGCGATGCTGGACGGCTTCCTGGCGCGCCATCCGTATGCGCCCGAGTCGCTGAGCCAGGGCTTCCTGGGTTGCATGTACGACCTGCAGGAGATCCTCGCCGACGTCACCGGCATGAAGGGCGGCGTGTCGCTGGCGCCGATGGCCGGCGCCCAGGGCGAGCTGGCCGGCGTGGCGATGATCGTCGCCTACCACCGGCACCGCGGCGACACCGAGCGCACCGAGATCATCGTGCCGGACGCCGCCCACGGCACCAACCCGGCCACGGCGACGATGTGCGGCTGCACGGTGCGCGAGATCCCGACCAAGGACGACGGCGACATCGACGTGGAGGCGCTCAAGAAGGCGCTGGGCCCGAAGACCGCCGGCATCATGCTGACCAACCCGTCCACGATCGGCGTGTTCGAGCGGCGCATCCAGGAGATCGCCAGGCTCGTGCACGAGGCCGGCGGCCTGCTCTACTACGACGGCGCCAACCTCAACGCGATCCTCGGCAAGGTGCGTCCGGGCGACATGGGTTTCGACGCGATCCACATGAACCTGCACAAGACCTTCTCGACGCCGCACGGCGGCGGTGGTCCGGGCGCGGGTGCGGTCGGCGTGTCCGAGCGCCTCAAGCCGTTCCTGCCGGTGCCGATGATCGAGAAGAAGGACGACGGCCGCTACGGCTGGGTGCGCCGCAAGGACCGCCCGCTGTCGATCGGCCGGCTGACCACGTTCGCCGGCAATGCCGGCGTGCTGCTGCGCGCGTACATCTACGCCCGCCTGCTCGGCCGCGAGGGCATGCGCCGCGTCGCCGAGTACGCCACGCTCAACGCCAACTACCTGGCACGCCGCCTGGCCGATGCCGGCTTCGACCTGGCCTATCCCGAGCGCCGCGCCAGCCACGAGTTCATCGTGACGGTCGCGCGCCAGAAGAAGGCCAACGGCATCACCGCGCTGGATTTCTCCAAGAGCCTGCTCGACCGCAACATCCACGCGCCGACCAACTACTTCCCGCTGCTGGTGCCCGAGTGTCTGCTGATCGAGCCGACCGAGACCGAGAGCAAGGAGACGCTGGACGGTTTCGTCGAGGTCATGACCGAGCTGCTGGCCCTGTCGGCGTCCGATCCGCAGGCGATGAAGGACGCGCCGCTGACGATGCCGGTGCGCCGCCTCGACGACGTCAAGGCCGCGCGCGAGCTGGACATCGCCTGGCAATCGCCCGCGGCGGCCTGAGCGCGTCGGCGGACGGGCGACATGCCGAGCATCGAGCCGCGCGGCCCGCGCCAGATCGTCCGGGCGCTGAAGTGGTCCTGGAAGGGACTGCGCGCAGCCTGGTCGTACGAGGCCTCGTTCCGGCTGGAAGTACTGGTCTGCGTGGTGCTGCTGCCGGCCGGACTGTGGCTCGGCCAGGGCGCCGTCGAGAAGGCGCTGCTGGCCGGCAGCCTGCTGCTGGTGCTGGCGATGGAGCTGCTCAACTCGGCGGTCGAGGCGGTGGTGGACAAGGTCAGCCCGGAGTTCCACGAGCTGGCCGGACGTGCCAAGGACATGGGATCGGCGGCGGTGTTCCTGCTGCTGGTCAACGTCGCGCTGTGCTGGGGGCTGATCCTCTGGCAGCGCTTCGGCTGATGCAGTGGCCGGTGCCGCCGCGATGCCACGCGGGCGCGCCGTTGCGGCGCGGGCCCCGTGACGCCGTGCCCGCCGCGCGCGCGGCCTGATTCCAGCCCTTACCAGCACCGATGATCGAACTCCTCTCCGACCCGCAGGCCTGGATCGCGCTGCTCACGCTGGCGGCGCTGGAGATCGTCCTGGGCGTCGACAACCTGGTCTTCGTCTCGATCGCGGTCAGCCGGCTGGCGCCGGCGCAGCGGCCGGCCGCGCGCCGGGTGGGCCTGGCCCTGGCCTGCATCACGCGCATCGCCCTGCTGCTGGTGCTGGCGACGCTGGCGGGTTTCGACGACGAGCGCATGGGCCTGTTCACCGCGGCGGGCCAGGTGATCTCGCTGCGCGACATCATCCTGGTGGCCGGCGGCCTGTTCCTGCTGGTCAAGGCGGTCATGGAGATCCACCAGGAGCTCGAAGGCGCGCGCGGCGGCGACAGCGAGGAAGGGCGCGTGTTCGCCTCGTTCGGCTTCGTCATCGCCCAGATCGCGGTGATCGACATCGTGTTCTCGCTCGACTCGGTGATCACCGCGGTGGGCATGGTCAACCAGATCCCGATCATGGTCGCGGCGATCGTGCTGGCGGTGGCGGTCATGATCTTCGCGGCCAACACGGTCGGCGAGTTCATCGACAACCATCCCACCATCCGCATGCTGGCGCTGGCGTTCCTGATCCTGGTCGGCATGGTGCTGATCGCCGACGGTTTCGAGCTGCACATCCCGCGCGGCTACGTCTATTTCGCGATGGGCTTCTCGATCGCGGTCGAGTCGCTGAACCTGTGGGCGCGCCGGCGCGCCCGGCAGGCGGGTCCCGATTCCTGATTCTCGCCAGCGCGATCCCGGCGGCACGATCCCGGCGGTGCGCCATGACGGCCGTCGCGGCCGCGCCTACAATCGCCCGATGCCCGCCTTGAGCCACCTCGACGCCCTGGAAGCCGAAAGCATCGACATCCTGCGGGAGGCGGTGGCCGAGGCCGAGCGGCCGGTGATGCTGTACTCGGTCGGCAAGGACAGCGCCGTGATGCTGCACCTGGCGCGCAAGGCGTTCTTCCCGGCGCGGCCGCCGTTCCCGCTGCTGCACGTGGACACCACCTGGAAGTTCCGCGCGATGTACGCGCTGCGCGATCGCATGGCGCAGGAGGCGGGCATGGCGCTGATCGTGCATCGCAATCCGGACGCACAGGCGCAGGGCATCGGTCCGTTCACGCATGGCTCGGCGCTGCATACCGACCTCTGGAAGACCCAGGGTCTCAAGCAGGCGCTGGACCGGCACGGCTTCGACGTCGCCTTCGGCGGCGCGCGGCGCGACGAGGAGAAGTCGCGCGCGAAGGAACGCGTGTTCTCGTTCCGCAATGCGCAGCACCGCTGGGATCCGAAGGCGCAGCGGCCGGAGCTGTGGCGGCTGTACAACACGCGCAAGCACCCAGGCGAGAGCCTGCGTGTGTTCCCGCTGTCGAACTGGACCGAGCTGGACGTGTGGCAGTACATCGCGCGCGAGCAGATCCCGGTCGTGCCGCTGTACTTCGCCGCGCCACGGCCGGTAGTGGTGCGTGAGGGCCGCCTGATCGTCGTCGACGACGATCGCATGCCGCTGGCCGAGGGCGAGACGCCGGTGCTGCGGACGGTGCGTTTCCGCACGCTGGGCTGCTGGCCGCTGACGGCGGCGATCGAGTCGCAGGCCGACACCGTCGAGGCGGTGATCGCCGAGATGCTGCGCGCCCGCACCAGCGAGCGCGAGGGCCGCCTGATCGACCACGACAGCAGCGGCTCGATGGAGAAGAAGAAGGCCGAGGGCTACTTCTGATGGCGACACGGACCGCATCGGCCGGCGACGCCGCGCAGACCGCGCCGGCGCAGGGCCTGCTGCGCTTCATCACCTGCGGCAGCGTGGACGACGGCAAGAGCACGCTGATCGGCCGGCTGCTCTACGACACGCGCACGCTGCTGGAAGACCAGCTCGACGCGCTGGCCGCCGATTCGCGGCGGCTCGGCACGCAGGGCACGGACCTGGACTTCGCCCTGCTGGTCGACGGCCTGTCGGCCGAGCGCGAGCAGGGCATCACGATCGACGTGGCCTACCGGTTCTTCGCGACGCCGCAGCGGCGGTTCATCGTCGCCGACACGCCGGGCCACGTGCAGTACACGCGCAACATGGTCACCGGGGCCTCCACGGCGGACCTGGCGGTGATCCTGGTCGACGCGCGCCAGGGCGTGCTGACGCAGACGCGCCGGCACAGCCACCTGGTCGCGCTGCTCGGCATCCGCCACGTGGTGCTGGCGGTCAACAAGCTGGACCTGGTGGACTACTCGCGCGAGGCGTTCGAGCGGATCGAGGCGGACTATCGCGCGTTCGCGGCGCGCATCGGCCTCGAGGCGGTCGTCGCGATCCCGCTGTCGGCGCTGCGCGGCGACAACATGGTCGCGGCACCCAGCCCGAACACGCCGTGGTACCGCGGGCCGAGCCTGATCGGGCACCTCGAATCGGTGGTGGTCGACGCGCTGCCGGACGAGGCGCCGCTGCGTTTCCTGGTGCAGTGGGTCAACCGGCCCGGCCCGGACTTCCGCGGGTATGCCGGCCGCGTGCTCGGCGGCCGCGTGCGTCCCGGCGACGCCGTGTGCGTACTGCCGTCCGGCCACGCCGCGACGGTCGAGCGCATCGTCGGCTATGCGGGCGACCTCGACGAGGCGGTCCGCGGCCAGTCGGTCACGCTGACACTGGCCGAGGCGGTCGACGTCAGCCGCGGCGACGTCATCGCCGCCGCGGCCGCTCCGCCGGCCGTTGCCGACCAGTTCGAGGCGACCGTGGTCTGGATGGACGAGGCGCCGATGCTGCCGGGGCGCGGCTACCTCGTGAAGCTCGGCGCCACCACCACCGGCGGTGCGCTCGGCCCGCCCAAGTACCAGGTCGACCCGGACAGCCTCGATCACCTGGCGGCGCGGACGCTGGCGTTGAACGCGATCGGCGTCTGCACGCTGACGCTGGACCGCACCGTGCCGTTCGACCCCTATGCCGACAATCGCGACATGGGCAGCTTCATCGTGATCGACCGCGTCAGCAACCGCACGGTCGCGGCCGGCCTGCTGCACTTCGCGCTGCGCCGCTCGCAGAACGTGCACTGGCAGGCGCTCGCGCTCGACAAGGCGGCGCGCGCGCACCGCAACGGCCACGGCCCCGGCGTGGTCTGGCTGACCGGCCTGTCCGGTTCCGGCAAGTCGACGATCGCCAACCGGCTCGAGCAGCGCCTGCACGCGCTCGGCGTCCACACCTACCTGCTGGACGGCGACAACGTGCGCCACGGTCTCAACAAGGACCTGGGCTTCACCGCCGCCGACCGCGTCGAGAACATCCGCCGCATCGCCGAGGTCGCCGGCCTGATGGTCGATGCCGGCCTGGTCGTCATCTGTGCGTTCATCTCGCCGTTCCGGTCCGAGCGCGCGCTGGCGCGCCGGCGTGTCGCCGAGGGCGAGTTCGTCGAGGTCTACGTCGACACGCCGCTGGCCACCGTCGAACGGCGCGACCCCAAGGGCCTGTACGCCAAGGCCCGCCGCGGCGAGCTGAAGAACTTCACCGGCATCGACTCGCCGTACGAGGCGCCGGAGGCAGCCGAGGTCCACGTGCGGACCGAGGACACCGACGTCGACCGGGCGGTCGAGCAGGTCCTCGCGCAGCTGCGCCGCCAGAAGATCCTGGCGGCCGGTTGACGCCGCGCATCCCGGCGCCCCGGGCCCCGGGGCGACGGTTTTCCGACGCACCCCGGCCCAGCATCGGCGGTTTGCGGTTTGCGGTTTGCGGCTTGCGCCGCGGCATCGGCGCCGCGCGGCGATGCCGTTACCGCGATGCCCCTACAATCGGCAGCCGCGCAGCCTGATCCCATTCCGAGCGATCCGATGAACGAAGTCCTTTTCTACGTGCACAGTGTCGGCGTCACGCCGTGGAAGCTGGTCGGCTACCTGGGCGTCTTCCTGTTCACCAGCCGCTGGTTCGTGCAGATGTACGCCACGCGCAAGCTCAAGCGCGTGCACATGCCGCGTGCGTTCTGGTGGCTGTCGGTCTTCGGCAGCCTGCTGCTGGTCAGCTACTTCACGTTCGGCAAGAACGATTCGGTCGGCATCCTCTCGAACCTGTTCCCGTCCGTGGTGGCGATCTACAACCTGGTGGTGGACCTGCGCCATCGCCGCGATCGCGCGGTTTCCTGAGCACCCCGCCGGCGGGCGTTCAGCGCGCGGCCGGCCAGCGTGCCGATACTTGCGTGCCGGTCCGTCGCGGCGCAGAGTGCGCCCGGGGCCATCGATACGGGAGAGGTGCGATGCGTACGATCCGGTGGGTGCTGGTCGGGCTGGCGCTCGTGTTGCTTTCCGGCTGCGGCTACAACGCGATCCAGCAGAAGGACGAGGCGGTGACGGCGGCCTGGTCGGAGGTGCTCAACCAGTACCAGCGGCGCGCCGACCTGGTGCCCAACCTGGTCAATACCGTCAAGGGCTACGCCAGCCACGAGGAGACGGTCTTCACGCAGGTGACCCAGGCGCGCGCCCAGGTCGGCACGCTGAAGATCACGCCGGACATGCTGAGCGATCCGGCGATCCTGGCCAAGTTCCAGGCCGCGCAGGGCGAGCTGTCGAGCGCGCTGACACGGTTGATGGCGGTCTCGGAGAACTACCCGCAGCTCAAGGCCGATGGCCTGTTCCAGAACCTGCAGGCGCAGCTGGAAGGCACCGAGAACCGCATCGCGGTGGCGCGCAACCGCTACGTCGCTGCGGTGCAGGACTACAACACCTACGTGCGCAGCTTCCCGCAGAACCTCACCGCCAAGTTGTTCGGCTACGCGACCAAGGCCAACTTCTCGGTCGAGAACGAGAAGGCGATCTCGACCGCGCCGGCCGTCGATTTCAGCAAGCCCGCGCCCGCCGGCAACTGACGGGCACGCCGATGGCCACGCTGCGGGCCGCCTGGGCCCGGCCGGTGCTGCTGGCCTGGCTGCTGTTCGCCGTCGCCGGCGTGGCCGCGCAGGACGGGCCGCAACCGGTGCCGGCGCTGGCCGGGCGGGTGGTCGATCTGACCGCCACGCTGGACGCCGGCCAGCGCGCCGGCCTGGAGGCCGAGTTGGCTGCGCTGGAGCAGCGCAAGGGTGCGCAGCTGGCCGTGCTGATCGTGCCGACCACCGCACCGGAGGACATCGCGGCCTATGCCATCCGCGTCTACGACCAATGGAAGCTCGGCCGCCAGGGCGTCGACGACGGTGCGGTGCTGATCGTGGCCAAGAACGATCGTCGCGTGCGCATCGAGGTGGCGCGCGGCCTGGAAGGCGCGATCCCCGACGCGGCGTCGGCGCGGATCATCCGCGAGTACATCACCCCGCGTTTTCGCGAGGGCGACTTCTACGGCGGCATTCGCGATGCGGTCGGTGCGCTGACCAAGCTGGTCGACGGCGAGCCCCTGCCGGAACCGTGGAGCGGCGGCCGCGAGCGCCGCCCGGCCGGCGATTTCGGCAGCGCGCTGCTGTTCGGCTTCATCGCCGCCGTGTGGGCGCGCAGCCTGTTCGGGCGCCTCAAGCCCACGCCGCGCGCCGGGCTGGCCGGCCTGGCCGCCGGTGGCGTCGCCTGGCTGATCAGCGGCCTGGTGCCGATCGGCCTCGGGCTCGGCCTGGTCGGCGCGCTGATCGGCTTCATCGGTGGCGGCGGCGGTGGCGGCTTCGCCAACGGCGGCGGCTGGGGGGGCTGGGGTGGTGGTGGCGGCTTCGGCGGTGGTGGCGGCTGGGGCGGTGGCGGTGGTGGCGGTGGTGGCGGCGGTTTCAGCGGCGGTGGCGGCATCTCCGCCGGCGGCGGTGCCTCGGGCAGCTGGTGAGGGCATGAGCATGCGTTGGCTACGGCATCTGTTCGCAGGCGATCCGGCCGCCCGCCATTTCCCGCCGGCGACGCTCGATGCGATCCAGCACGCGGTCGCCGCCGGCGAGCGCCGGCATCGCGGCGAGGTCTGTTTCGCCGTCGAGGGTGCCTTGCCGTGGCGGCTCGCGCTGGCGCGCCGGAGCGTGCGCGAGCGCGCCGCGGACGTGTTCGCGCACCTGCGTGTCTGGGATACGCGCGAGAACACCGGCGTGTTGATCTACGTGCTGCTGGCCGAGCACGCCATCGAGATCGTCGCCGATCGCGGCATCGCCGCGCGCATCGACGATGCGTACTGGCAGGGCGTCTGCGAGCGGCTGCGCCAGCGCTTCACGGCCGGCCAGTTCCAGGCCGGCGCGGTCGCCGCGGTGGAAGAGGCCAACACCGTGCTGGCCCTGCACTTCCCGGCCGACCGCCGCGACAACCCCGACGAACTGCCGGACCGGCCGGTGATCCTGTAGCTGCGCCGCCGGGCACCCTGCACGGCCGGCGTCGATAGCGCGCGCCGGAGGCCTTGATGGCGTGTGGCCGCGCGGCGAGGCTAGCGGCCGGCGTCGTCGGGATTCGCCTTGCTTGGAATGGCTGGAACGGGCGTTGCCGAGACCTCGATCGCGTAGCGCGCGGCGTTGCGTTCCGGGTCGCCGACACGGATCGACGCCGGTCGGCCGTCGAGCGCGACCTGCAACGTCGGTTCGGCAACCTGTCGCCAGGTGCCGTCGACAAAATCGTAGAGCGTGGCGGCGATGACGACGCTCGCCGGGTCGGCACCGGCGACCGGGTCGGCCCGGACATCCAGCCGGTAGTCGCCGCCGCCACCGCCGCGCACGGCGGACTGTGCCGGCACGCCGGGGGCGACGACGAGACGGGGTTCGCCGACGAGGCGGCCGTCGATGCTGATCTTGAACGCAAGATCGAGGTTGTCCGGTACCTGTGCGAGCACGTTGCCGGCGAACGCCAGGCCCGCGATCCAGCCGAATGCATGATGGAGCATGATGTCCGTTCCTTCGTGTGCGTTTGCGACGGCGGTTAGTCCTCGCCGAGGGTCGCCCAGTTCCCGGGCGGGACGGGTCATCGGCGAAATGCCGGCGACGGCGATGACGGCATGATCGGCGCCGCGCACGCTGCCGGCACGCCATTGCGTGGCCCGGCCGGGTATCCGGTTACTCCGGATCGTAGTCGAGGTTCGGCGCCAGCCAGCGCTCGGCCTCGGCCAGCGTCCAGCCCTTGCGTCGCGCATAGTCCTCGACCTGCTCGCGCGTCAGCCGGCCGACCACGAAGTACTGGCTCTGCGGATGGGCGAAGTACCAGCCGGAAACCGCCGCGGTCGGCAGCATCGCGAAGCTCTCGGTGATCGTGATGCCGGCATTGGCCGGGGCGTCCAGCAGCCGGAACAGCGTGTCCTTCTCGGTGTGGTCGGGGCAGGCCGGGTAGCCCGGTGCCGGCCGGATGCCGCGGTACTTCTCGTCGATCAGCGCGTCGTTGTCGAACGCCTCGTCGGCGGCGTAGCCCCAGTGCTCGCGGCGCACGCGCTGGTGCAGGCATTCGGCGAAGGCTTCGGCGAGGCGATCGGCGAGGGCCTTGAGCATGATCGCCGAGTAGTCGTCGTGGTCGCGCTCGAAGCGGGCGACGTGCGCGTCGATGCCGATGCCGGCGGTGACCGCGAACGCACCGATCCAGTCCTGCACACCCGCGGCCTTGGGCGCGACGAAGTCGGCCAGGCAGAAGTCCGGTCGTTCGACCGGCTTGTCGGCCTGCTGGCGCAGGAAGCGCAGCGTGGCGATGCGCGGGCCCGGCGCGTCGCCTTCCGCAGCCGGCGCCGCGAAGACCTCGACGTCGTCGCCGACGCCGTGGGCCGGCCACAGGCCGATGACGCCGCGCGCGGTCAGCCATTTTTCCTCGACGATGCGCGCGAGCATCGCGCGGGCGTCGCGGTAGAGCTCGGTGGCCTGGGCGCCGACGACGGCGTCGGTGAGGATCGCCGGGTAGCGCCCGGCCAGTTCCCAGGCGTTGAAGAACGGCGACCAGTCGATGAACGGCACCAGATCGGCGAGCGGATAGTCGTCGAAGACGGTGATGCCGGGCGTCCGCGGCGCGGGCGGGCGGTAGCCGTCCCAGCCGCCGTCGAAGCGCTGTGCGCGGGCGGCCGCCAGCGGCACCAGCTTCTTGGCGCCGCCGCGGTCCTTGTGGCGCTCGCGGATCTCGGCGTACTCGCTGCGGATCTTGGCCATGAACGTATCGACCAGGTCCTTGGAGATCAGCGACTGGGCGACGCCGACCGCGCGCGAGGCGTCCTTGACCCAGACGATCGGCGCCTCGTAGTGCGGGTCGATCTTCAGGGCGGTGTGCGCGCGCGAGGTGGTGGCACCGCCGATCAGCAGCGGCATGCGGAAGTTCTGCCGCTGCATCTCGCGGGCGACGTGGCTCATCTCCTCCAGCGAGGGCGTGATCAGGCCGGAGAGGCCGATCATGTCGGCGTTCTCCGCGCGTGCGGCGTCGAGGATCTTCTGCGCCGGCACCATGACGCCGAGGTCCACCACGTCGAAGTTGTTGCAGCGGAGCACCACGCCGACGATGTTCTTGCCGATGTCGTGCACGTCGCCCTTGACGGTCGCGATCACGATCTTGCCGTTGGACTTGCCGGCGTCGCCGGTGCGCAGCTTCTCCGCCTCGATGTACGGCAGCAGCCAGGCGACAGCCTTCTTCATGACGCGCGCGGACTTGACCACCTGCGGCAGGAACATCTTGCCGGCGCCGAACAGGTCGCCGACGATGTTCATGCCGTCCATCAGCGGCCCTTCGATGACGTCGAGCGGGCGGGTCGTTTCCAGGCGCGCCTCCTCGGTGTCCTGGTCGACATGGGTGTCGATGCCGTTGACCAGGGCGTGCGCCAGCCGCTCGCGTACCGGCTTGTCGCGCCAGGCCTGGGTTTCGACCGGGGCCTCGCCCTTCTTCGCCTTGTAGCGGTCGGCGATCTCCAGCAGCCGCTCGGTGGAATCGCGCCGGCGGTTGAGGATCACGTCCTCGACCCGCTCGCGCAGTTCCGGATCGAGGTCGTCGACGATCGGCAGGGCGCCGGCGTTGACGATTCCCATGTCCATGCCGGCCTGGATCGCGTGGTACAGGAACACCGAGTGGATCGCCGCGCGCACGGTTTCGTTGCCGCGGAACGAGAACGAGACGTTCGACACGCCCCCCGATACGTGGCAGTGCGGCAGCGTCCGCTTGATGACGCGCGTGGCCTCGATGAAGTCGACCGCGTAGTTGTCGTGCTCCTCGATGCCGGTCGCGACCGCGAAGATGTTCGGGTCGAAGATGATGTCCTCGGGTGGGAAGCCGACCTCCTCGGTGAGGATGCGGTAGGCGCGCGTGCAGATATCGACCTTGCGCGCGCAGGTGTCGGCCTGGCCGACCTCGTCGAAGGCCATGACCACGGCGGCGGCGCCGTAGCGCAGCACCTTGCGCGCCTGCTCTACGAACACGGCCTCGCCTTCCTTGAGCGAGATCGAGTTGACGACGCCCTTGCCCTGCAGGCACTTGAGGCCGGCCTCGATGACGGTCCACTTGGACGAGTCGACCATGACCGGGATGCGCGCGATGTCCGGCTCCGAGGCGATGAGGCTCAGGAACCGCGTCATCGCCTTTTCCGAGTCGATCAGGCCCTCGTCCATGTTGACGTCGAGGATCTGCGCGCCGCTGGCGACCTGCTGGCGCGCGACCTCGACCGCCTCTTCGTAGCGTTCTTCCTTGACCAGCTTGCGGAACTGCGCGCTGCCGGTGACGTTGGTGCGCTCGCCGACGTTGATGAACAGCAGGTCCGGCGTGATGACCAGCGGTTCGAGGCCGGACAGGCGGGTGTAGCGCGGAGCAGGCGCTTCGGGAAGGGGCGATGCCGATGTCATTACCAGACCTTGTAGACCTGGCCGGTCTGCACGCCTTCGACGCTGCGCTGGTAGGCCAGGGCGGCGCGTGCGGCGGGCACGGCCTCGAAGCCGGGGAAGAAGTCGCGATAGGCGTCCCAGGCCTCGGCCAGCACGCTGGGACTGACGACGTTGATGCGCAGGCCGCGCGGCAGCTCGCAGGCGGCGGCGCGCGCGAAGCCCTCGATGGCCGCGTTGACGGCCGTCGCGTTGGCGCCCAGGCGGATCGGCTGGTCGGCCAGGATGCCGGTCGTCAGCGTGATCGAGCCGGCGTCACGCAGGTGGTGCTGGCCGATCAGCACCAGCCGCACCTGGCCCAGCAGCTTGTCCTGCAGGCCCTGGTCGAACTGCGCCGCGGTCATGCCGGCGAGCGGTCCGAAGTGCACGCTGCCGGTGGTGGCGACGATCGCGTCGAGCGGGCCGGTCGCGTCGAACAGGGCGCGCACGCTGGCCTCGTCGCGCAGGTCGACGCGGTGGTCGCCGCTGCTGCGGCCGGCACCGATCACCGCGTGCCGCTCGCCGAGGTTGGCCGCAACGGCACGGCCCAGCGTGCCGCTGGCGCCGACCAGCAGGATCTTCATGCGGCCTCCTGCAGTGCGCCCGGCAGCCGGCGCGGCGGCAGGCCGTGCACCACCTCGGCGATCGCGCGGATGTGCGCCGGCGTGGTGCCGCAGCAGCCGCCGACCAGGTTCAGCAGGCCCGACTCGGCGAACTCGCGCAGCGTGGCGGCCATTTCCTCGGGTGTCTCGTCGTACTCGCCGAAGGCGTTCGGCAGGCCGGCGTTCGGGTGCGCGCTGACGTAGCCGGTGGCGACGCGTGCCAGCGTTTCCACGTGCTCGCGCATGTCGGCGGCGCCGAGCGCGCAGTTGAGGCCGATCGACAGCGGCCGGCTGTGCGCCATCGAGGCGTAGAACGCCTCGGCGGTCTGGCCCGACAGCGTGCGGCCGGACCGGTCCGTGATGGTGCCGGAGATCATGATCGGCAGGCGCCCGCCGCGCGCGTCGAAGGCTTCCTCGATCGCGAACAGGGCGGCCTTGGCGTTCAGGGTGTCGAAGATCGTCTCGACCATGATCGTGTCGGCGCCGCCGTCGATCAGGCCGTCGGTCGCTTCGCGGTAGGCCGAGCGCAGCTCGTCGAAGCTGGTGTTGCGAAAGCCCGGGTCGTTGACGTCGGGGCTGATCGAGGCGGTGCGGCTGGTCGGCCCGAGCACGCCGATCACGAAGCGCGGCCGGTCCGGCGTGGTGGCTTCGATCGCGTCGCAGCAGGCGCGTGCCAGTCGCGCGCCTTCCTTGTTGAGCTCGTAGACCAGGTGCTCGAGGTGATAGTCGGCCTGGCTGACGGAGGTGGCGTTGAAGGTGTTGGTCTCGACCAGGTCGGCGCCGGCCTCCAGGTAGGCGGTGTGCACCGCGGCGATCACGTCCGGGCGCGTCAGCAGCAGCAGGTCGTTGTTGCCCTTGAGGTCGTGGCCGCACTGCGGACCGTGCACGTGGCGGCTGTCGTAGCCGTCGGCGAAGCGCTCGCCGCGGTAATCGGGCTCGTCGAGCTTCCAGCCCTGGATCATCGTCCCCATCGCACCGTCGATGATCAGGATGCGGCGTGCCAGCGCGGCTTCGAGCGCGGCGACGCGCGTTGGATGCAGCCAGGGCAGGGTGCGTGCGTTCATCGGTCTTTGCATGCCAGCAGGGAAATCACTTCGAAATGCGGCGCCTTGCTCTCGCGCGTGATGCGCTCGCAGGCCAGGACGCTGAGGCCGGCGGCGGTGGCGAAGCCGCGCAGGTCGTCGGGCTTGAAGCCGAGGTTGCGGTGGTCGAACGGCTCGACCGCGGTACGGTGGGCATGGCGCGCCAGCGTCGCCGCCAGCAGGCGGCCGCCGGGCCGCAGCAGCCGCGCCGCCTCGGTGACGACGGCCGCCGGGCGCTCGCTGTAGGTCAGCGCGTGCATCAGCAGGACGAGGTCGAAGCGCCGCTCGCCGAGGTCGAGCGCGTGCATGTCGCCGTCGAGGACCTCGACGTTGCCGAACGGCGCCAGCCGCGCGCGCGCGGCGGCGACCACGCGCGGGCTGGCGTCCACGCAGACGATCGAGCGCGCGCGCGGCGCCAGCAGTTCGGCGAGCACGCCGTCGCCGGAGGCGATGTCGAGCACGTCGCCCGGGTCGACCAGTCGCGTCATCGAGCGCGCCAGCGTCTCCCAGGTGCGTCCGGGCGAGTAGTGGCGTTCCATGTCGCCGGCCACGGTGTCGGCCCATCCCTCGGCGCGGGCGCGCTGCGCCAGCACCGACGGCAGCCGGCGCTCGTCCTCGCGCAGCAGGGCATCGTCGATGTTCGCGCGCAGCGCGTGCAGCAGCGCGCTGGCACGTGCGTCGAGCTCGCCGTTGAACCGGTAGTAGGACGACACGCCGGCGCGCCGGTCGCGGACCAGGTCGGCCTCCTTGAGCTTGGCCAGGTGCGTGGACACGCGTGGCTGCGCCAGCCGCAGCACGGCGGACAGCTCCGCGACGGTCAGTTCCTCGCGCTCCAGCAGCGCCAGCAGCCGCACGCGGGTCGCGTCCGACAGCAGCCGCAGCAGGGCCGAGGTCGCGGCCAGGTCCAAGGTTTATCCCTTTATCTTGATTGAAAGATGGATCAGCCTATCGGGCGCGCCCGGCGGCGTCAATGCACCTGCACCGCCGCGGCGCGCCAGGTGTCACGGCGGCGGCGGCGCGCGGACCGCGATCCGGCGGATATTGCGGTGCATTAGGCCGGACGGGCCCTGCGCGCTAGAATTCGCGTCCTTTTTTCCAGGGCGTCCCCATGGATTTTCGTTTCAGCGAAGACCAGCTTTCGATCCAGTCCATCGCACGCGAGTTCGCGCAGAAGCGCATCGCGCCGATCGCGGCGGCCTTCGACCGCAGTGGCGAGTTCCCCCTCGAGACGATCCGCGAGATGGGCCAGCTCGGCCTGATGGGCATCGAGGTGGCGCCCGAGTACGGCGGCGCCGGCATGGACACGGTGGCCTATGCGCTGGCGATGATGGAGATCGCCGAGGCCGATGCCGCCCATTCCACGATCATGTCGGTCAACAATTCGCTGTTCTGCAACGGCATCCTGAGCTACGGCAGCGAGGAGCAGAAGCAGAAGTACGTGCGCGCGATCGCCTCCGGCGAGGCGATCGGCGCCTATGCGCTGACCGAGCCGCAGTCGGGCTCGGATGCCTCGAACATGCACACCCGAGCGGCGCGCAACGCGAACGGCGACTGGGTCATCAACGGCAAGAAGAGCTGGATCACGTCCGGCCCGGTGGCCAAGTACATCGTGCTGTTCGCGATCACCACGCCGGGGATCGGCGCCAAGGGCGTGTCGGCCTTCATCATCGACACCGGCCGGCCGGGCTTCCACGCCGGCAAGACCGAGCCCAAGCTCGGCATCCGCGCGTCGGCCACCTGCGAGATCGAGCTCAACGAGTACGTCTGCCCGGCCGCCGACCTGCTCGGCAAGGAAGGCAAGGGCTTCGGCATCGCGATGGGCGTGCTCGACGCCGGCCGCATCGGCATCGCCTCGCAGGCGGTCGGCATCGCGCGCGCCGCCTACGAGGCGAGCCTGGTCTACGTGCGCGAGCGCAAGGCCTTCGGCCACGCGATCGGCTCGTTCCAGATGATCCAGGCCAAGATCGCCGACATGAAGTGCCGGCTCGACGCCGCCACGCTGCTGACGCTGCGCGCGGCCTTCGCCAAGACCGAGGCGGCGCGCACCGGCGGCCGCTTCAGTACCGAGGCGTCGATCGCCAAGCTCTACGCGTCGGAGACGGCGATGTTCGTCGCCCACCAGGCGGTCCAGATCCACGGCGGCATGGGCTACTCCAAGGAGATGCCGCTGGAGCGCTATTTCCGCGATGCCAAGATCACCGAGATCTACGAGGGTACCAGCGAGATCCAGCGCCTGGTGATCGCGCGCAACGAAAGCGGCGTGCGCTGAACCCGCGGCCGGCCCGCCCTGCCGGCGGGCCGGCCGCGCGCTTGACACTCCGCGCACGCGCGACGTATCAACCGTCGCATGTCTGCTGACCCGGTCTACGCATTCGGCGATTTCCGCATCGACATCGCCACGCGGCGCCTGGTCCGCAGCGACGGTGCGGCGGTCACGCTGCCGAACCGCCTGTTCGACTGCGTCGCCCACCTGATCGAGCACCGCGGGCGCGCGGTCGGCCGCGACGAGCTGATCGCGGTCATCTGGGGGCGCGAGGACGCCGGCGACAACCTGCTCGGGCAGCTGATCGTGCGTGCACGGCGCCTGCTGGACGACAGCGGCGACCAGCAGGAGGTGATCCGCACGCTGCCGGGGTTCGGCTATCAATGGGTCGCGCCGACACAGCGGATCGAGCCGGGCCGGACCGTCGCCGCGTCGCCGCGGGCGCTGCCCTCCGCCGTGGCCGACACGGCCGCATCCGCCACCGCCAGGCCCAGGTGGCGCGTGCATGCAGGACTGGCCGCGACGGCGGTGCTGGTCATCGGCGCCGGCGCCTGGCTGCGGCCCGCGCCCGCTCCGCCGCCGCCCGCGGACGAGGCCGCCCAGGCGGTGGTCGCGTCGGCGGCGATGCCCCGGCCCGACTTGGTCCTGCCGGCGATCCTGGTGGCCGACGCCGCCCAGGATTGGCTGCGGCTCGGTGTCATGGCCCTGGTCGGCGAGCGTCTGGCCGAGGCCGGGCAGGCCGTGGTGCCGAGCGACAACGCGGCGGCGCTGACGCGCGGACTGGCGATCGACGAACTGGCGCCGGCGGATCATGCCCGGCTCGCC
Source organism: Dokdonella koreensis DS-123 (assembly GCF_001632775.1). NCBI lineage: Bacteria > Pseudomonadati > Pseudomonadota > Gammaproteobacteria > Lysobacterales > Rhodanobacteraceae > Dokdonella > Dokdonella koreensis. The sequence goes on along the minus strand of NZ_CP015249.1, from coordinate 3,846,175 downwards.
GCCGCGGCGGCGGCGGGGCGCGTCGTGTCCACGCGCATCGAGCCGGCCGGTGCGGGCTGGCGGGTCCGTCTCGCGGTCGTATACGGCGCCGAGCCGCTGGAGGTCGCCGCCGAGGCGGGCCAGGTACTCGACGCCGCGCGCGACGCGGCCGACCGCCTCGCCGCCCGCCTGGTGCCTTCGCCGCCGTCAGCTCCGGTTCCGGCGCGCGACGCGGCGCTCGATTTCGTGCTCAAGAAGGCCGAGGCGATCTTCCTCGGCGGCCGGCCCGATGCCGCGGCGGACCTGCTGATGGCCGCGCGCGATGCCCATCCGGATGCGCCCGAGCTCGACATCCAGCTCGCCGCGATGGCGTTCCGGGCCGGCCGCTTCGAGCAGGCCGAGGCCGGCTTCGCCGCACTGGCCGAGCGTGCCGCGGTGCAGGACGCGCCGGTGCTGCGCGCGCGTGCGCTGATCGGCCTGGCGAACCTGGCGCTGGTGCGGCGGGATACCGAGGCGGTTCTGCAGCGTTCGCAGCAGGCGATCGACCTGCTGGAGACCGCCGATGCGGGCGCTGCGGCACTGGGCAGCGCCTATCACGGCCGGGCGATCGCCGCCTCGTTGCAGGGGCGCTACGAAGCGGCGTTCGCCGACTACGCCCGCGCGCAGGAGATCCACGCCGGTGCCGGCAACTGGCTCGACGCGGCACGTGTGGATTCCAATTTCGGCATCGCGCTGCGCCAGCAGGGGCGGGTGGAGGAGGCGCTGCCGCGGCTGCAGCGCACGGCCGACCGCCTGGCCCTGTTCCAGGCGGTCGACGACGAGATCGTCGCGCGGGTCCATCTGGCGACCACCCTGCTCGATCTCGCCGATCCGGTCTCCGCGCTGGCCGAGGACGGCCGTCTCGCCGCGCTGGCCGAGCGCAGCCGGTGGCCGCACCTGCGCACGTCGATCGAGCTGGCGCGCGCGGAAGTGCTGATCGCCAACGGACGCCTGCGGGACGCCCAGCCGCTGCTCGAGCGCGGTGGCCAGGGCGCCGCCGACGGGCCGCTGCCGAACCGCTACCGCGTTCACTCGATCGCCGCGCGCTATGCCTGGAGTCGCGGCGAATCCGGACTGACGCGGCGCGAAATCGATCAGGCACTCGGCGTGCTGTGCGAGGCCGACGCCTGCGCCACCGGCGACGGGCGCGACCTGGCGTACCTGCACCTGCTGCGCGCGCGTGCCGTGCTGCCGGGCGACCGGCCGGCCGCAGTGGCGATCCGCGCGCAGCTGGCGAGGCGGTTGGCGGAACCGGCCTATGCGACGGTCTATCTGCACCTGATCGACGCCGACCTCGCGATCGCCGCCGGTGATGCCGCCGCGGCCGACCGCGCGTTCGAGGCCGCATCCGCGGTCACCGGCGCGATCCCGATCGATCGCGAGCGGATCGCCGAGGCCTACGTGCCGTGGCTGATGGCGCACGGTGCGATCGACCGGGCCGGCGGCGTGCTCGCTGCCCTGGGGCCGCTGCCGCAACGCAGCTTCACCGCGGCGCTGCTGGAGCTGCGCGTGCTGCGTGCGCTCGGCCGGCCGGCCGCCTGGCGCCGCAGCCTGGATCGTGTCATCCGGCTGGCCGGTGAGCGCGACGTCCCCGAGGAACTGCGCCGGCCGGATTTCCTGGCGCTTTCGGGGGCCGCGTCCTGATCGCAGGCGCGTTCTTCCGGTCTCCTTGAAGATCAACGGCTTGCCGCCGCGCAATGCCGATCATGCGGTGATCTAGCGCAACGCGAATGCGCCTGCGGCCGGCCGTGGCGTATCCAGTTCACGGCCCGCACGCCCTCGATCGCGCCGTCCGGCGCCTCACGTCCATTGGGAATATCGTCCATGCGCTTCCGAAACGTTCCAGGTCCATTCCTACTCATCCTCGCGCTCGGCGCCGGCCTGCCGCCCGCAGCCGCCGGCGGCTTCGTCGCCACCGGCACGATGGTCACCGCACGGCAGAAGGCGGTCGCCACGCCGCTGGCGGACGGCCGGGTGCTGATCACCGGCGGCCGCATCAGCCCGGCCGCGGCGTCCAAGACGCGCAAGGCCGAGCTCTACGATCCGGCCACCGGCACCTTCACGGCGACCGGCGACATGCTCACCGCGCGCCAGGACCACACCGCCGTGCGGTTGGCGGACGGCCGCGTGCTGGTGTTCAACGGCGGCGACCTGTTCGCGCCGCTCAACGACGTGCCGCCGACCCTGGCGGAACTCTACGACCCGGTCACCGGCACCTTCACGGCGACCGCCGCGCCACTGGTGGAGCGTGACCTCGCGTCGGCGACCCTGCTCGCCGACGGACGCGTCATCGTCGCCGGCGGTCGCGGCTGCAATCCCTGCGCGGACCTCGGCGGCGGCGTGTTCACGCTGCGCGACACGGACGTGGTGGAACTCTACGACCCGGCCACCGGCCAGTTCGTCGCCGCGGGGACGCTGAGTTCCTCGCGTGGCCTGGCGACGGTCACGGCGCTCGTCGACGGCGGCGCGGTCGTGATCGGCGGCAACCGCGAGGAATTCATCGACGACGGCGGCGCGGTCACGATCGTCAACCACCCGCTGGCGACCGCCGAGCGCTTCGATCCCGTCACCGGTGCGCTGGTGCCGCTGGCCGGCACGATGGCCACCGCCCGTGCCGGGCATGCAGCCGCCGCGCTGGCGGACGGCCGCGTGCTGGTCGCCTACGGAGCGCTCGACGCGCAGCAGACGCTCGTGCCGGCGGCCGTCGAGGTCCTCGATCCGGCTGCCGGGACGTTCACCGCCGTGGGCACGCCGGTTCCCGATCGGCCGATCTTCGGCCTCGCCGTGACCCTGGCCGGCGGTTCCGTGCTGTTCGCCGGCGGCGACGGCGGCCTGGCGGCCTCGGCGGACGTGTACGACGTCGCCGGCGGCACGCTCGCCGGCGGGCTGCCGATGCTGAGGAAGCACCTCTACCATGTGGTTGCGCCGCTGCCGGACGGCCGTGCGCTGGTCGCCGGGGGCCTGGACCCGGACAACCCGCCTGTGCCGCGCGGCGGAGCACAGCTCTACGATCCGGACCTCGTCCCGGATCCGCTCTTCGCCGACGACTTCGAAGCGCCGCCGGTGCATCGCGTGGCGGCCGAATCGGGTGCGCCGGCGGGCAGCGACTGTCCGTTCGCGCTGCCGGCCGCCGTGCGGCGCGGCGCGTCCGGCGTCGTCGAACGCCTGCTCGTGCGGACGGCCGACGGGCGGATCTGCAGCGTGCACTACGTGCCGGAAAGCTGAACCACCGCGCGCCCGGCGCCGGCACCAGGACCGTGCGCCGGTTCGCAAAACCGCCCCATCGGTCTCTTTCCCGGTGGCCGGATTTGCGTATACATGCCATTCGTTGCTGGCGGCGACGGAGCGGACATGTCGGCATGGGAGGAAGTGGCGTTGCGCCCGGCGACGGCCGGGCCCGCGCAGGCGCGGACCCGGCGCCGCGGCTTGCGCGCCCATCTGGCGATCCTGGTGGTGATCGCCCTGCTGCCGGCCCTGGCCGCGATCGCGATCGCGGTGTGGCGCGCCGGCAGCGCCTACCACGCTGCGTCCCGGTACCAGCTGCTCGCCTCGGCCCAGGTGATGGCACGCGCGGTCGAGAGCGAGCTGGCGGCCAATGTCGAAGTGATCGCGACCCTGGCGGCCCCGGCCGCCCGGACCGACGATGCGACGGTTCCGGCCCGGGCCGGCCTGGCACAGATCGCCGAGCGCTTCGGCGGCCGGCTCGACCTGCACGCCGCGTCCGCGCCGGCGGCGCCGCTGCCCGAACCGCTGCGCGGCGCCGTCGCGCAGGCGGCAGACGAAGGCCGCTGGGTGGTGTCGGACCTGTTCGAGGCCGACGGCGCGGTACGCCTCGGCGTCGCCGTCCCGTACCCGGACGGGGACGGTCGCGACGTCCTCGCGCTGACGGCACGCCCCGAATACCTGGTGCGCGCACTGCGGCGTGCCGGCAGCGTGCCGGCACAGACCCTGGTGGCGATCACCGACGGCCAAGGCCGCTTGATCGCGCGCTCGCGCGATCCGGATCGCGCGGTCGGCCGGACGGTGCCGGACTGGGCCGCACTCCAGGCGGTGGGCGGCGCCGCAGGGGTCTTCGAGGCCCGCGCGGTGGAAGGCGCACCGGTGATCTTCGGCTTCCGCGTACTGGCCAATACGCCGGGCTGGGTCGTGGTGGTCGGCGAATCGCGCGACGCCTTCGACGCACGCTGGCAGGGACCGCTGCTGGGACTGGTCGCCGGCAGCGCCCTGGCGATCCTGCTCGCCCTGCTGCTGGCGATCATCGCGGCGCGCTGGATCCTGCGGCCGGTGCAGGCGCTGGCGCGGCGCGCCGAGCATGTCGCCGGCATCCGGCCGGACGTGGTCGAGCCGCGCGAACTGGTGTCCTCGGTCGCCGAGTTCGAGGCGCTGCGCGAGAGCCTGGACCGGTCCGAATCGGCGCTGCGCCACCAGGCCGAGGCCGAGCGGCTGAACGCGGCGGTGCTGATCGCCAGCGAGCGCCGCTATCGCGCGCTGGCCGAAGCGGGTGCCTTGGTGCTCTGGCGGCGCGCGGTCTCCGGTGCGGTGACCGCCGTCGCCGGCTGGCAGCCGCTGACCGGGCGGCCCGACGCCGCGGCGATCGGCGACGGCTGGCTCGAACAGGTCCACCCCGAGGACCTGGCATCGGTCGCGCAGCGCTGGGAGCAGGGCCGGGCCGCGCGCAGTCCGGTCGATGCCGAGTTCCGCGTGCGCACCGCCGACGATCGCTGGCTGTGGGTACGCGCGCGCGGCGTGCCGGTGTCGGGCGAGGACGGCGAGGCGGAGGAATGGGTGGGCGTCCTCGAGGACGTCGACAAGCGCCGGCAGGAGCAGGAGCGGCTCGCGCACCTGGCGCTGCACGATCCGCTGACCGGACTGCCCAACCGCGCTCAGCTCGCCGACCGGATGCGCGTCGTCATCGCGGGGGCCGCCGACGGCCGCCGTGGCGCCTTGCTCCTGCTCGACCTCGACGGCTTCAAGGAGGTCAACGATACCCACGGCCATCCGACCGGTGACGCCCTGCTCTGCCTCGCGGCCGAGCGCCTGCGGGCGCTGGCCGGCGCGACCGACGTCATCATCCGGCTCGGCGGGGACGAGTTCGCGATCGTGCGTTCGCACCCGCACGCCGGCGCCGATGACGGGCGCCTGGCCGAGGCGATCATCGACTCGCTCGGCGCCCCCTACGAACTGGACGGCTGCCGGGTGGTGATCGGCGTCAGCGTCGGCATCGCGCCGATCGTCCGCGGGGACGAGGACACGAGCCGGTTGGTGCGCGAGGCCGACGGTGCGTTGTATCGCGCGAAGGCGGCCGGTCGCGGCCGCTACCGGGTCGTCGAGGCGGCCGCGGGCACGTCCGGCGGCGAGGCGACGCCCGGCGGGCATCCGTAGGCGGGCACGCCCGGCGCGGGGCTCAGCCGAGCGGCGTCATCGTCACGCGCACGTCGAGTTCGTGGGCGCCGCCGCCGAGGATCACGCCGCGCAGCGGCGAGACGTCGCCGAAGTCGCGTCCCCAGGCGACGGTCACGTGGCCCAGATCGGGCAGGACGTCGTTGGTCGGGTCGAAGTCGATCCAGCCCTGTCCCGGGCAATGGACCGACACCCAGGCGTGCGAGGCATCGGCGCCGATCAGGCGCGGCTGGCCGGGCGGCGGCGTGGTCAGCAGGTAGCCGCTGACGTAGCGCGCCGGCAGGCCGAACGCACGCAGGCAGCCGATCATCAGGTGCGCGAAGTCCTGGCAGACGCCGCGCCGCTGCGCGAGCACGTCGAGCAGCGGCGTGGCGACCTGGGTCGCCTCGGTGTCGAAGCGGAACTGGCGGTGGATCGCGCTCATCAGCCGGCGGACCGCGACCAGCAGCGGCGTGCCGGGCGCGAAGCAGTCCCGCGCGAAGTCCGCAAGCTCGATGCCGGTGCGCACGAACGGCGAGTCGGCCCGGTAGCGGTAGGCTTCCAGCGCGGCGGCATCGGGGACGCGGCCGGCGCGATAGGCGTGGTGGTCGGCCACCGCCTCCCAGGCCGGCGACGCCGCGGGGTCGCCCGGCAGCGTCCGCGCGCGGATCTCCACGTCCGATTCGGCGACGGCCAGCAGCGTGCGATGCGGCTGGTCGATCTCCAGGCGAACCAGCGGATTGCCGAAGCAGTCCGTGCTCGCATGCCGGTAGGTGGGCTGCGGCTCGACGCGCAGCGCATGGCGCAGGTTGCGCTGCCAGGGGCAGTCGCGCGGCGCCAGGTGCGCCGTCTGCCGCGACATCGACACGGTGCTCGAATAGCGGTACTCGGTCTCGTGCACCACGCGGTAGCGGGCGTGGTCCGGCCGCGGTCGGGTCCGGGCATTCATGGGTCAGGCCGACACGGTGGGCTGGCTGACGTCGACGTGCGCGAAGTGCCGCAGTGCCAGCTCGTCGGATACCTCGCGCGCGATCGCGGCGCTGCCGGCCAGCAGGTCGGCGATCGCGTCGCCGGCATCGGCGCGCAGGCCCTCGCCGAACAGCGATTCTTCCAGCGCGGACAGGTCGCAGGCGCCCAGGCGGCCGGCGACCGCCGCGAAGCGCTCGGCGCAGCGGCTGCCGAACTCGGCGTCCACGCTGCCCAGCTCGCGCGCCAGTTCCAGCGCCTGGAACACCACCGAATGCGGATTGGCGGGATCGCAGACGATCAGGTCGAGCGTCGGGATCAGCTGCGGCGGCGACAGGTAGCGCATGCGGTAGGTGATGATGCTGTCGGCCAGCTCGAGCAGCCATTCGAGCGTTGCCGCGTCGGCCTGCGGCCGGTGCCGCAGCAGCCAGGCCGTCACGTCGGCGACGAACTGCAACCGCTCGATGCGCCGGCCGATCACCAGGAAGCGCCAGCCGTCGTCGCGGGTCATGTCGTCGAACGCGAAGCCGGCCAGGGCCGAGGTGGCCATCAGCACGCGGTTGAGCAGGTCCAGCGTCTCGCCGAGGTCGGCGCGGTCGCGCGTCAGCGCCTGCGTTTCGCGCTGGATCTCCACCAGGCCGCGCCAGTTCTCCTGTGACAGGCGGCCGCGCACCTGCGCGGCCGACCAGAACAGGCCCGCCAGCACGCTGGCCAGGCTGTTGGGCGAGGACGTGTCGGTGACGGCTGCGAACAGCGCCTCGCGCACCGGGCGATCCGCCGCGACCAGTTCCAGGTGACGGCAGGTGTCGAGCGCGGCGGCCAGGGCCGGCGTGGTGCCGCCGGCGGTCTCGACGTAGCGGGCCAGCACGACGCGCAGCAGCCGCGTCGTGTCCTCGCTGCGCTCGGCGTAGCGGCCGGTCCAGAACAGGTTCTCGATCAGCCGCGACGGCAGGAACTGGTCGCGGCGGATGATGTCGCGCGCGCCCAGCGGCCGCCGCTGCGGCGGTTCGGCGCCGGCGGCGCGGGCCGGCGCCAGCACCCAGGTGTCCTTGCTGCCGCCGCCGCGCTGCATCGACACCACCGGCGCGCCGGCCTTGGCCGCGATGCGCGACAGCGCACCGGGCATGACCTGGTAGCCGCCGCCGGGGGTGGCGACCGCATAGACGCGCAGGCTGATCGCGCGCGGGACGATCGCGCCGCGTGCGTGCTGGCGCTGCCAGACCGGGGCCTGCGACAGCTGGACCAGTTCCTGCGCGACCCAGTGGCCCGGTGCGGCGGCGATGCGGGCGCGCAGTTCGTTGAGGCGGCTGCGACCGAGTTCCGGGCCGAACAGCGGATCGGCGCGGCGCGCCGGGAAGGCCGGCTTGACGACCAGGCGCTGCAGCTCCGCCAGCGCCTCGGCGCAGACCGGCGGCTCGCCGCACCACCAGGTGGCCACCGCCGGCAGCGCCAGCGGCTCGCCCAGCAGCCGCTCGCAGACCGCGGGCAGGAAGCCGAGCAGGCCGGGCGACTCGAGCACGCCGCTGCCCAGTGCATTGGCGACCAGCACGCGGCCGGCGCGCACGGCGGCCAGCAGGCCCGGCACGCCCAGCGCCGAATCGTCGCGCAGTTCCAGCGGGTCGCAGAAGTCGTCGTCGACGCGGCGCAGGATCGCGTGCACGCGCCGCAGGCCGCCGAGGGTCTTCATGAAGACCGTGTCGGCGCGCACGATGAGGTCCTGGCCTTCCACCAGCGGCATGCCGAGCAGGCGCGCCAGGTAGACGTGCTCGAAATAGGTCTCGTTGAAGCGGCCGGGCGTCAGCAGCACGACCAGCGGGCTCTCGCCGGCAGCGGCGGGCGCGAGCTGCTCCAGCGTGGTCTGCAGGGTCCGGAAGAACCCGCCGATGTCCTGCACGCGCAGGTCGCGGAACGGCTCGGGGAACGCGCGCGAGATGATCTGCCGGTTCTCCACCGCGTAGCCGGCGCCGGACGGCGCCTGGGTGCGGTCCGCGACCACCCACCAGCGGCCGTCCGGCGCGCGCGCCAGGTCGGCGGCGTACAGGTGCAGGTGGCGGCCGCCCGGCGGCACGACGCCCTGGCAGGGCCAGAGGAAATGGTCGTGGCCGAAGATCAGTTCCGGCGGCAGCAGCCCGCCGGCGAGCAGCGTCTGCGGGCCGTACAGGTCGGCCAGTACCCGGTCGAGCAGGCGCGCGCGCTGGGCGATGCCGGCTGCCAGGGCTTCCCAGTCGTCCGCTTCGATGATCTGCGGCAGCAGGTCCAGCTCCCAGGGGCGATCGGCACCCTTGGCATCGGCGTAGACGTTGTAGGTGACGCCGTTCTCACGGATCTGCCGCGCCACCAGGTCCAGGCGGTGGCGCATCTGGGCCGGCCCGCTGCGCTCGATGCCGGCCATGAAATGGCCCCAGTGCGGCCGCAGCTCGCCGTCCGCGTCGAGCAGTTCATGGTGCCGCGCCGGGTCCAGCTCGTAGTGGCCGAGCAGCGGCGAACGACGGACGGCGGCGTCGGGAGCGATCATGCAAGTGCGGGCGGCCGGCGGATGACGCGGAAAGAATGACGATCGCTCCCGCCGGGAGCAAGCGTGGCGGTGGCGCGGATCAGCGGCCGCCGCCGCCCCCACCACCGCCGCCGCCACCGGAAAAGCCGCCACCACCCGACGCGCTGCCGGGCGGTGTCGACGCCGAGGCGATCGTCGCGCTGAGGCCGGTGCCCAGCGCCTGCGTGAAGCCGGCCGGGTTCATGCCGTGGTGCCCGTGGTACCAGGCGATGGCGCTGGTGGCCGCGGCGGCGGCGGCGGCGCCGACGGCCTGGGTGAACCGGCGCGTCCAGGCTTCCTCCACGTCCAGCGCCACCGCATAGGGCAGCAGGTGCTGGTAGCGATCGGCGTCGAGCGCCGGTGCCGGCGGACCTTGCAGACCGGCCAGTTCGTCGCGTTCGGCCACGCCGAGGTAGCGGCCGAGACCCTCGATATGGTCCAGCAGCTGCCGCCCGGCCGGCGTCGGCGCATGCACCAGAAAGGCGAAGCACAGCGCGACCGCCAGCATCGCGGCGGACAGCGCCATGATCAGCGGGATGCCGCCGCCACCGGACAACGCGAACGCCAGTACCGTGGCGGCGATCGCGATCAGGAACGCGACCACGATGCTGGTGCCGTTGCGCACGAACAAGGCCGGGTTGAACGCCTGCTCCAGCGCCTTGCCGTGCGCCGTCCGCGCGCCCTGCAGGCGCGAGGCGTTCTCGCTCTTGAGTTCCAGGTGGTCGCCGTCCTTGAACAGCGCCTCGGCCAGCGCGGCCTGGGTTGGCGGCAGTGGGGCGGTACCGATGCGGACGAGCGACCAGCCCTCCTTGTCGTCCGCGGCCGGCTGCTGGTCGATGCGCAGCACGCCGGCCACCGCCAGCTCGAGCACGCCGGCGCTGAAGCAGCGCGTGTCGTAGGCCATCTTGCGCATGTAGCGCAGGGCGGCGGCAGGCTGGTCCGCCGGCGGCTCGTAGCGCGCGATGATGACGCCGGGCTTCGGATCACGGCCGACACGCCGCCAGCGCAGCACGCAGTAGCCGGCCAGGACCAGCAGGCCGGCCAGCGCGATCAGCACGCCACGGTTGTCGCGGAAGAACCAGCCGATGCGCTGGTCGCGCGTCGGCTCGGCCAGCAGGCCCTTCGGGAACGACAGCACGACCGTGAACCCCTCGCGCGGTGCGAGCGGGGCGGTCAGCTGCCAATGGGCGGTGCCGGGTGCCGGCAGCGTGGCCTGGTAGGCCTGGCCCTTGGCGCCTTGTGCGCCGGTGAAGCCCTCGGCGCGCAGCCGGTCGGTCGGGACCGGCTGCGGCAGCCGGACCTCGACCTGGCCGCTGTCGATCGGGAACACCCAGCCGGTGCCGATCGCGTTCCAGTACAGCTCGTCGTGGTCGGCGAAGAAACCGATCTGCCGCGAGGTGCGGTAGCGCAGCGTGAAACGGTGCACGGCCGGCCGCTCGATGAAGGCGTCGCTGCCGGTGTTGATGCGCAGGCCGTTGGCCTTGCGCTTGATGAACCACGGTTCCTCGACGCCGTTGCGCTCGACGCCGAGCATCTGGAAATCGACGACGACGCGATTGCCGTAGCGATCCTTGTAGCGGGTCGGGAAATCGCGGTAGATGCCACGGTTGATCTGGTCGCCCTCGGCGCGCACGGTGATGTGCTCGGTGACCGTCAGGTCGCCGTTCGCCTCGATCTGCACCTCGCTGTCGTAGGCGAGGATCCGTTCGTCGGCCTGGACGGTCGCGGCTGCCAGCGCCAGGCCGGCAATGCCGGCGAGGAGCCGGACCAGGACGGCGTTGCATCGGGTCTTCATCGCGATACCTCCACCTGCACGGCCGGCCGTTCGTCTTCGCGCGCCTGGTAGAACTCGCCGGCCGCGAAGCCGAAGCCGCGCGCGACCAGGAGGTCCGGCGCGCGCTGGACCGCGTCGTTGTAGTCGCGCACGGCGCCGTTGTAGTAGCGCCGTGCGTACTGGAGGTGCTCTTCCACGTCCACCAGGCCCTGCTGCAGCTGCATGAACTGCTCGCTGGCCTTGAGGTCCGGATAGGCTTCCTTCAATGCCAGCACGCGGCCGAGCGCCTGCTCCAGCGCGGCCTCGACCGAGGCCAGCCGTGCCGGGCTGCGCAGGCCCAGCGCCTCGCCGCGCAGCGTGGTCACGGCTTCCAGCACGCTCCGCTCGTGCGCGGCATAGGCCTGCACCGCCGTCACCAGCTGCGGCACCAGGTCGTGCCGGCGCGTGAGCTGGACGTCGATGTCGGCCCAGGCATTGCGCATCTGGTTGCGCAGCCGGACCAGGCGGTTGAAGACGAGCACGGCCCACGCCAGTGCCGCCGCCACCAGGATCAATCCGATCGTCGTCGCCATCGTTTTCCTCGCGGCCGCGTGCCGCTACCGGCCCGCGGCGCCGTTGTCCCCGGGGTCGAGGCCGTCGGCGAAGACGCGGTCGCCGGCCCCGGCCAGTTCCGCCAGCATCGCCGCGTTCATGCGCAGGATCGCACCGCCGATCGATTGCGACCAGCCGCCGGCATCCATGTTCGCCGGGGTATCCGTCGCGCGGTGGTAGTGCGGATAGGTGGTGTCGTCGCCCTGGATCGTCAGCAGCGCGCGCACACCGGCCTGCAAGTACGGGACATGATCCGATCCGAACGGATTGGTGCTGAGCAAGGTACCCAGCTCCGGTGCGTAGGCGGCGGCGACGGCGGCGAAGCGCTCGATGTACGCGCGGTTCTGCCCGTTGGTCTCCAGCAGCACGTCGAACGTGCCGTCGCGGCTGTAGCCGATCATGTCCATGTTGATCATCGCCGTGACCTTGGCCAGGTCGCCGCCGCTGCGCAGCGCCGCCACATGGGCGATGCTGCCGTGCAGGCCCTGTTCCTCGCCGGAGTAGCAGACGAAGACCACGGTGCGCTGCGGCCGGAATGCGGTCAGCGCGCGTGCCAGCTCGATCACGCCCGAGCAGCCGGAGGCGTTGTCGTCGGCGCCCGGTGCGATGGCGCCGCTGCCGCCGCCGGACTGGATCGCATCATAGTGGCCGCCGACGATCACCCACTCGTCCGGCCGGCGCGTGCCGGTCCAGACCCCGACGACGTTGTTGAGCGTGCGGCCCTGCAGCGTGAACGCGGGCAGCGTCACGGCCAGGCCGGTCGCGGCGAACGCGCCGCCGATCCAGTCGCGCGCCAGGACGATGCCGCTGCCGAAGCTGTTGCGGTCCCAGGCGGCGAGCGTCTCGACGCCGGCGTACCAGCGTGCCGGGTCGATCGCCGCCACCAGCGGCAGCACCAGCGGATCGGCCGCCGCACCGCTGCCGCGATAGCGCTCGATGGCGACGCGGTTGCGGGGCAGCGGCTGCCAATGGCTGTTGTCAGCGGTGGGCAGCGTCTCGCCGGCGCGCAACGCGCGCAGCTCCCAATGGCCGACGCGGGCGATCGGGAGGCCGGGATCCGCATGCGGGGTGTCGCCGTCCACGCCGTGCGCACAGCTGGCGGCGTGCAGGAACAGGCGATCCGGGTCGATGCCGTCGAGCACCTGCATCGGCGCCGCGCCGCGCGACTGCAGCACGCGATCGGTGTCGCCTACCAGCAGCAGCCGGTCGCCGAACTCCGCCCACCAGGCGACACCGGGGGCCTGCTTGAGCGCCTGTACGGCCTGCGGGCCGGCATCGTCCAGCGTGACCAGGACCGGGGCCGCACCCACGCCCACGGGCGTGCCGGCCAGCAGGCCCAGGACGGCGATCGTCGAGAGGAGGCGCATCGGCGGCGGATACCGGAAGAGGGTGGCCGGCGTCATGGTAGCGGAACCGCCTGCGGCAGGCGCCGGGCCTGATGGCGCTGTTCTTTCCGGACGGCCGTTGCTAGTCTCCGGCCACACCGCGGGCAGATGCGCCGGGCATCGCCGTCTGTGCCGTCCGGTGCTCCACAGGGGACTCTCAAGGGGAACAATCGATGAAGGCAACAACCCTCGTTCTTGCGCTGCTGGCGGCCATGGCGCTCGCCGACACCGCGCAGGCGCGCTCGCCGGCGACCGTGGTAGGCCCCGTTCCGGGCGAGCCGGTGCCGCTGGTGCCGACCGGCAGCTGTGCCGCGCCGACCGGCTCGATCGTCGCCTCGCCGTCGGCGGCGAGCGGGAACACCAGCGGGGGTGCCAACAACGTGCCCGGCCTGCCGGACACCGGCGGCCTGTGCGACGAGTACGCCTGGGAGCCCAACAACCGCAAGGGGCCGGAGGACGTGTGGGTCTTCACGCCGGGCAGCGGCAACAACCTGACGTTCTCGCTGTCCGGCGCCGACAGCTGGGACCCGGCGATCTACATCCTGGAAACCTGCGGCGATGCCAACAGCTGCATCGCCGGCACCGACGACGTCGGCGGCCAGCGCACGCCGTCCGTGTCCTCGACCTTCACGCCGGGCCAGACGTACTACTTCCACGTCGACTCGTACTACCCGGCGGCCGGCGGCGACGAGCCCGGAGCCGGGCTGTACACGCTGAACGTCAGCGGCACGTTTCCGGTGACGCTGAACGAGTTCCGGATCGACTGAGGTCCTCCGTCCGCGCCGCTCCGCGCGCGGATCCGCGATCAACGCTCCCGATCGGCCCGACTGGGCCGGTCGCAGGGCGCCGTTTGCCCGTTCTTGCCGCGGTCCTGCGCGCTATGGAAGAATGAATCGCAACCGGAGCGCGAACCGTGATCGATCCCGACGGCTATCGCCCCAATGTGGGCATCATCCTGCTCAACCCGCACGGCCGGGTGTTCTGGGCACGCCGGGTGACGCGTGACGGCTGGCAGTTCCCGCAAGGGGGCATGCGCACCGACGAGACGCCGCTGGAGGCGATGTACCGCGAGCTGGAGGAAGAAACCGGCCTGCGCAACGAACACGTTCAGGTGCTCGGCGCCACCCCCGGCTGGCTGCGCTACCGCCTGCCGCAGCGCCTGGTCCGCCAGCGTCAGCGTCCGATCTGCATCGGCCAGAAGCAGGTCTGGTTCCTGCTGCAGATGCTGGGCAGCGACACCGACGTCCGGCTCGACCTCACCCATGATCCGGAATTCGACCAGTGGCGCTGGGTCGATTTCTGGTATCCGGCCGACCACGTGGTCACGTTCAAGCGCCGCGTCTACCAGCAGGCCCTGCACCATCTGGCGCCGGTCGCGGCGCTGATCGCCCCCCTGGCGCCGCGCGAGAGCGGCTGGGAGCTGGGTCCGCTGGCCTGCGCCCGTTCGGGTTGACAATCATTCTCGTTTGCATTCCAATGGCGGCACTTCCAGGAGTGCTCCATGTACGTGTGCATCTGCAACGCCGTCACCGACCGCCAGATCCGCCAGGCCGCCGCCGATGGCGTGTCGTCGCTGGCCGAGCTGAGCGAGCGGACCGGCTGCTCGGACTGCTGCGGCACCTGTGCCCCCCTGGCCGGCGAGATCCTCGCCGAGGCACTGCGCGCGACGCCGGCACGCCGCGATTTCCCGCTGCCGCTGGCCCTGGCCGCCTGACGCCGGTCGCGCCTTGATCGCACGCGCCAATGCGTGCGATTTTCGTTTGAACATGGAATTTTCGACGCCGATATAGTCCTCGGCGGCGCCGCCTTCTGCGGTGCGAGGACGATTCCATGAAAGGCGACGCCAAGGTCATCGCGCATCTCAACAAGGTGCTCTACAACGAGCTGACCGCGATCAACCAGTATTTCCTGCATGCCCGCATGTACAAGAACTGGGGCTACAAGGAACTGGCCGAGCACGAGTACCACGAGTCGATCGACGAGATGAAGCACGCCGATCGCCTGATCGAGCGCATCCTGTTCCTCGACGGCCTGCCCAATCTCCAGCAGCTGGGCAAGCTGCGGATCGCCGAGAAGCCGGTGGAGGCCATCGACTGCGACCTCGCGCTCGAGCGGGCCGCGGTGCCGGACCTCAAGGAAGGCATCGTCCACTGCGAGCAGGTCGGCGACTACGTCAGCCGCGACCTGTTCAAGGACATCCTCGCGTCCGAGGAGGAGCACATCGACTGGCTGGAGACCCAGCAGAGCCTGATCCGCGATCTGGGCGAGGTCGCCTACCTGCAGACCAAGGTCGGCAGCTGAGGTCGCGCGACCGGTCGGCCCGCACCACGGCCACGCCGGGGGCCTGAAGGTCCGGCAGCGGCCCGGGCCGGCCCGTGGAATCCGGCGACCGCCGTCATCCGGTGCACCGGCGCCGGGCGGGCACCGCGGAAGCTTTCGCGGGCCGCGCTAGCGCTCGCCGTCCGCCAGCAGCGCGCGCAGTGCCGTTTCCACGCGCAGGTACTCCGCCTCGACCGCTTCGGCGGTGGCCGCGAGATGGCCGGTCACCCCGTTGCGCGCGTCGTGCTCGGCGCGCCGCGCCAGGTCCGCCAGGGTGGTGGCGCCCAGGTTGGCGCTGCTGGACTTGAGCGTATGCGCGCAGGCGGCGATGCGCTCGGCGTCGCCGTCGGCCGCTGCATCGCGCAGCTGGGCGACGCGGCGCGGCGTTTCCTCCAGGTAGATGCGCACCAGCTCCGGGAAGCCGTCGCCCATGATGTCGATCAGGTCGGTGACGATCTCGGCGTCCAGCGCCGCCGCGTGGACGGCCGGTTCGGCGGGCGGCATCGCCGCGGCGGCCGCCGGCGCGCTGCTGCCGGCGTCGCTTTCGGCGGCTGGCGCCGCCGCCAGCCAGCGTGCCAGGGTGCGCGCCAGCAGGTGGCGGTCGAGCGGCTTGCTGAGGTACTCGTCCATCCCGGCCGCCAGGCATTTCTCGCGATCGCCGGCCATCGCATTGGCGGTCATCGCGATGATCGGCAGGTGCCCGAGGCCGGACGCGTCTTCGTGCCTGCGCCAGAGCCGGCTGGCCGCATAGCCGTCCATCACCGGCATCTGGCAGTCCATCAGCACCAGGTCGTAGCCGCCGCGCTGCAGGCGCTGCAAGGCGCTGCGCCCGTCCTCGGCGGTGTCGACGACCAGGCCGAGCAGGCCCAGCAGGCGCTCGGCCACCTTGCGGTTGACGGCATTGTCCTCGACCAGCAGCACGCGGCCGCGCAGCTGCATGCGGTCGGCCTCGGAGAAGTCCGGTGCGCCGGCGCTGCGGACCATCGCCTCGCTGCCCGGTTCGGACAGCGACGGAATCGGCGGCTTGACGTTCAGCAGCGCATACAGGGCCTCGCGCAGCTCGCCGACTTCGTGCTGCCGCCCGACGCGAGCGACACGGTCGTTGCGCGCCAGGTCCGGCGGCAGCTGGTCGGTATCGTCGAGCACCAGGAAATGCAGGTGCTCCATCCGCTGCTCGCGCAGCAGGCCCTGCAGGACATTGCGCAGCTCGGCGCGGAAGCCGGCCCGGTCGATCACGACCAGCTCGTAGTTCCAGGCGGCGCCGACCCCGGCGCCGGCGCGCACCAGGGCGAGCGCCTCGGAGGCCGAGCCGGCCGGCTGCCAGGACAGGCCGAGCGCGGTGAGCCCGCGGTCGATCCGGCTGCGCGTGGCCACGTCCGCGCACAGCACCAGCGCCTTGGCGCCTTGCAGGTCCTGGCGCTGGCGGATGTCGCCGATCGCCTTCAGCAGCGGCACGTCGAACCAGAACAGCGAGCCCTTGCCGGGCTCGGAGCGCACGCCGATGCGCCCGCCCATCGCATCGACCAGCCGCTTGCAGATCGCAAGGCCCAGCCCGGTTCCGCCGAACACGCGCGTGGTGGAGGCATCGGCCTGCGAGAACGGCTGGAACAGCCGCGCGGCAATGTCCGGCGCGATGCCGATGCCGGTGTCGCGCACCGCGAAGGTGATCCAGTACCCGCTGCCGGTCTCGCTGCGCCTGCTGACCTGGATCGCGACGCGGCCGGAATCGGTGAACTTGATCGCGTTGCTGACCAGGTTGGTCAGCACCTGGCGCAGCCGCGCCGGATCGCCGCGCACGATGGGGCGCACGGTCGGGTCGATCGCGGTGGCCAAGCGCAGGCCGCGCGCGGTCGCCGCCCGGTCCATCAGCCGGGCCACCGAATCGACCAGTTCGCGCAGGTCGAAGCCGACGGTCTCCAGTTCGAGTTTGTTCGCCTCGAGCTTGGAGTAGTCGAGGATGTCGTCGACGATGCGCAGCAGTTCGTGGGCCGAGTCGTGCGCCGTGGCGAGATAGTCGCGCTGGTCGGCCGGCAGCGGATGGGACAGCACCAGGTCGAGCAGCGGCAGGATGCCGTTGAGCGGCGTGCGGATCTCGTGGCTCATCGTGGCCAGGAACTCGCTCTTGGCCAGCGTCGCGGCCTCGGCGGTCTGCTTGGCGGCGACCAGTTCCTTCTGCATCGTGCGCAGCGATTCGAGCTCGCGCAGCACCTCGGGCGGTATCGCGGGCGGTGCGGGGGGTGTTTCGGCGGCGACGGGCGCCACGATCGCGGGACGCCGCCGCGGCCAGGCCGCCAGCGCGACCAGCGCCGCCGCGACCAGCAGGGCCGCCGCGGTGACCACGCCCTGGGTCGGCCAGCGCCAGGCGGCCGCCGCGGCGGCCACGATCAGCACCAGCGCGGTGACCACGGCACCGCCGCGCCAGCGCGAACCGGCCGCAGCGTCCGGCGGGGACGCGGCGTGGCTGGAATCAGGGTGCCGAGGCATGGAAGTCGTAGCCGAGGTCGCCGGTGGCCTGCTGCACGAAGTTGCCCTGGATGTAGTCCACGCCGGCGCCCCACAGGGCCGCCGCGCCGCGTGCATCCTCGATGCGCGGCGCGATCACGCGGGCACCGCCGGCATGGACGAGGGCGACCGTCTCCTTCAGTTCGCTCCACTGGGCGTCGGTACGGCCGCCGGCCGGGCCGGGGCCGAGCTTGACGAAGTCGACCGCCGGACCGGCGGCGATCGCATGCGCGGCGGCGGGACCGTCGCAGCCGCTGATCGTCACCAGCACGCCCAGGTCGCGGGCCGCGACCGCGAACGCGCGGGCGGCGGCCGGTTCGGCATCGAAGTCGGCCAGCCGCAGGTCGATCGACAACCAGCCGCGCGGGTGCGCATCGCCCGCCAGGCGCGCTTCCAGCCAGGCCAGGTGCGCCGGATCGCAGGTGCTGGCCAGCGACTGGCTGACGAACAGCCGCAGCGGCTGCTCCTGGCGGTAGCGGTCGGCGGCGATCGCCAGGCAGCGGTCGAGCACGCATTGGTCGACCGCGGTCATCAGTCCCTCCCGCTCGGCGGCCGGGATGATCTCCGCGGCGGTGTGCAGGCGGCCGTCGTCGCCGGCCAGGCGCAGCAGCACCTGGAACTGCGCCTGCTCCTCGCCGTGCAGCGAGACGATCGGCTGGAACACCAGGTCCAGGCCGTCGGCGGCGAGCGCGGCGCGCAGCCGCGGCCCCAGTGCCGGATCGACCGGGGACGCGACCTGCACCGAGGCCACGCCGGTCAGGCCGGTGCCGGCCGCGGCGTGTTCGGCGGCGTCGAGCATCGCGCCGGCGTCGCCGATGCCGGCATTGAACGGACAGATCCCGACGGCGAGGCCGAGCGCGGGTTCCTCCAGCGCGGCGAGCAGGCGCGTACGCTGCGCGCCGGCCCAGTCCTCCAGGGCCGCGACGCCGCGCTCGCGTGTCAGCACGGCGAAGCCGCTGTCGCCGCAGCGCGTCACCAGGTCGCCCGGGCCGATCGCCTCGCCCAGGTGCCGGCCGAGCGCCTCGATCAGGCGATCGCGGCGCGACCAGCCGATGCGCTCGTGCGGTGCCGCCGTGTACTCGACGCCGAAGAACAGCAGGCCGCCCTCGCGACGGCCGGCATCGTCCATCGCCAGCAGGCCCGACAGCCGGTCGAGCAACTGGCGCTTCTCGACCGGCCCGGACAGCGCCCGCGCCTCGGCCGGCACCGGCGTGCGCCGCTGCTGGCGCCGCGCGCGGCGCACGCGGTTGAGGACGGCCGATATCAGGTGCTTGGGCCGGATCGGCTTGGAAAGGAAGTCGTCGCCGCCGGCGCTCAGTGCGTCGAAATGCTTGTCGGCGTCCTGCTCGCCGGACAGGAACACGATCGGCGTCGAGACGAAGGCCTCGCGCTCGCGGATGAGCGCCGTCAGCTCCATGCCGTCGCAACCGGGCATGTGCAGGTCCATCAGGATCAGGTCCGGACGGAACCGGTCCAGTTCGTCGAGCACCGCCAGCGCGTCGGTCAGCGTCAGGGTCTGCATGCCGCCCTTGCGCAGGATCGAATCGGCGAACAGCGCCTGGGTCCGGTCGTCCTCGATGATCAGGATGCGATACGGGTCGGGCGTGTGCGCATGGGCCAGCTCGTCCAGCCGTGCCAGCACCGCCGGCGTGGATGCGGGCAGCGCGATGAAGGCGTCGCAGCCCGCGCGCATCGCGTGCAGGCGCGCGTTGAGGTCGCCACCGGCCGAGAACGCGGCCAGGTGCACGCGGTGCATCACCCGTTCGCGCGCGCTCTTGACCAGGGCGCCGATCTCGTCGAGCGCGGTCTCGAAGCCGGCGTCGACGACGACCAGGCCGGGCGGTTGCCGGGTGAGCTGGCCCTTGAAGCCGTCGGCGCGATCGAAGCGGCTGAACCCGATGCCGCGCAGGGCCAGGTGCTGCTCGATCGCCAGCGCCAGGTCGCCGGCCGGTCCGAGGTAGTAGCACAGCGCCGGCTCCGCGCCGGTCGGGAGGGCGTCCTCCGCGCTCGCGGGTGGCACCGCGGCCGGATCGGTCCCGGTCCGGGCCGCGGCGGTGCGCGCGTCGGGCAGGTCCGGCATCGGCGCGGCCGCCGCCACCGGGAGCGGCGCCTCCTGCGGCTCGATCGCATGCCGGCGCCAGTAGTCCGGCGGCGGGCTGGCCAGCAGCGGGAAGCCGTTTTCCTCGGCCCGTGTCCGCTCGACCAGCGCCTGCGAGGCCAGCGTGACCGGATCGTCGGCGCGGGCACCGGCGCAGGCCGCTTCGACCGTGGCGACCAGCGCGGCCAGGCCGGCACGGGCCGCCGCATCGGGCAGCCGCGGCGGATCGAGGAACGGCTGCAGCAGGGCGTCGATCGCCGCCAGCGGGGCGGCCAGCTCGGCCGTGGCCAGGTGCTGCCCGACGCCGGCCAGCCAGCCGGCGTCGTCGGCCAGCAGGATCAGCGTATTGATGTCCCAGCCTTCGTCCAGCAGGCGTTCGCCGCGCGCGGCGAGCCGCTCGGCCCGCGCCGACAGCGCCGTCCTCATCCGGCGCCGGGTTTCCCCGTCGTCGATGTCGATGTCGTAGGCCTGCATCGCTCCCCCTGTCTGGGAACTCCGAGAAGCGCTCCCATGGAACGGTCCGCCGCCGCCCGCACCCGGTCACGCCGCTGGCCCGGCCACGCATGGCGGCACCTCTGTCGCAGGGCACTCAGCTGTGTCGGAACTGCCCTGCGCGAGGCCCGGATACGTCGCCAGGCCGGCAAGACTATAGCAAGCCGCCGCCGCCGGACGGCGCCCGCGACCGGCGCGGGAATCGACCCCTGCCCTAGAACGGCTTGACCACGACCAGCACGACGATGGCGACCAGGGCCGGGGCCGGCAGCTCGTTGAAGATCCGCAACGCGCGGCCCGACCAGTGGTTGGTGCCGGCGGCGAACTGCCGGACCATCCGCGCCAGCTGCACGTGGTAGGCGACCAGCGCCAGCACCAGCGCCAGCTTGGCGTGCATCCAGCCGGCGGCGAGCCAGGCGGGCATCTGCCACAGCGTCAGCAGGCCGAACAGCAGCGCCAGCGTGCCGCCGATGTGCGTCATCACCAGCAGGCGCCGCTCCATCGTGGCCAGCCGTGCGTGCACGTCCGGCTGCGTCGCCTCGGCGTGATGGACGAACAGGCGCGGCAGATAGAACAGGCCCGCGAACCAGGTGACGACGAAGACGACATGGAAAGCTTTCAGCCAGAGCATCGCGGCGGCAGGCTCCTCGGGAAACGCACGATTATCGTCTATCGCCGCCCGCCCCGGACGGCGAATGCGTCGCCGGCCGGCAATGCCCGTCGGCGAGGATGTGGGGATCGCCGGCCCTGGGGTTATCCTTGCCGATCCGTCGTTCGTGGTGACGCCGATGATCCGCCAACCGCCTTCGCTCGTCATCCGTGCGCTGGACCGCAACCGCGAGCGGCGACGCTGGGTGCTGCTCGGCGCCGCCTGGCTCGCCAGCCTGCTCCTGGCCGGCTACCTCGGTGCGCAGCTGGCGAGCGGGCGCGACGGTGCGCGCAGCGCGCTTTCGCTCGAACAGGTCCGTGGCGAGAACGAGGATCTCAAGGCGCGTGCGGCCGTGCTGCAGCGCTCCGAGCAGGTCGCGAAGGTGGCGATGGAAGACCTGCGGCGCTCGCTCGGCGAGCGCGACGAGGAAATCGCGAGCCTGCGCGCGGACCTGGCGTTCTACGGGCGCCTGGTCGGCGGGACGCGGCGCGAGGGCCTGGCCGTGCACGACCTGCGGCTGACGCCGGTGGACGGCTCGCGCGCCTGGAACTTCGTCGCGACACTGACCCAGAACATCAAGCGCGGACAGGACATCCGCGGGCGCCTGACGCTCAGCGTCGAAGGCGTCCGGGACGGCAAGCTGGTCACGCTCGACTGGAAATCGCTGGTGGACAGCGGCTCGGCTTCCGGAATCGAGTATGGCTTCAAGTATTTCGAACAGGTCAAAGGTACGATCATGCTCCCCGAGGGGTTCGCGCCCAATCGCCTGCACCTGCAGGCGGATGGCAGTGGAAATCGGGCCGAGCAGGATTTCCAGTGGGCAGACGCGGTGAAGAGCCAGGAGACGACCGATGTGGGGTAACGGCAAGAACGGCAACGGCAAGCCGGTAGCGGCGATCACCACGCTGATCGCCGAGGGGACGATGATCCGGGGCGACGTGAAGTTCAGCGGCGGGCTGCACCTGGACGGGACGATCGAGGGTTCGATCACGGCCGAAGGCAGCGAGGCCGTGCTGACACTCAGCAACAAGGGCCGCGTGCAGGGCAAGGTCAGCGCGTCCAATGCGGTCATCAACGGCCAGGTGCTAGGCGACATCGTCGCGGTCGAGCGGCTGGAGCTGGCCGGCGAGGCGCGTGTCGAGGGCAACGTCTACTACCGCGTGCTGGCGATGGCCGCCGGCGCCCAGGTCAACGGCAAGATGATCTACCAGGGCGAGCCGGTGCGGCAGCTCGCTGGACCCGAGCCGATCCCCGCCGAGGCTTGAAAACCGCCGCTGCGCTACGATCTGCTTCTCACCATCGCCGTCCTCCCGCCGCAGCCATGTCCGAAACCGCCGTTCCCACCTACCTCGATGCCGCCGGCTCGCCGCTGCTGTTCAGCGAGGCGGCCGCGCACAAGGTGCAGGAGCTGATCGCCGAGGAGGGCAACCCGGAGCTCAAGCTGCGCGTCTACATCAGCGGCGGCGGCTGCTCGGGCTTCCAGTACGGCTTCACCTTCGACGAGGAGCGGGCCGAGGACGATTTCGCGGTCGACCGCGAAGGCGTGACGCTGCTGGTCGATCCGCTGAGCCTGCAATACCTGATGGGCGCCGAGATCGACTACACCGAGTCGTTGACCGGCGCGCAGTTCGTGATCCGCAATCCCAACGCCAAGACCACCTGCGGCTGCGGATCCTCGTTCTCGATGTGAGCGCCGATCGCCGCAGTCGCAACAACGTGTTTGCCGGTCTGGCGCTCGATCGCCACGCCGAGCAGCGTGACGACACCGGCTGGCTCGACGCGCAGAAGGACGACGAGCTCGCGCAATTCCTGATCCTGCGCACGGACGGCCGCGCACTGGTGCGCGACGACTGCGATGCGCTGCGCCTGCTCGATGCCGGCGAGCGCCGCGCCCTGCTGCCGCTGGTGGCGCCCAGCTATCTCGGTGCGGACGAGCACGGTCCGCGCTTCGTGCTGCGGCTGGACGAGGACCGCGCCGACCGTCTGGCGACCGAGCTCGACGCCGGCTGGCTGGACCTGCGCAGCGCCGGCCTGCGGCTGCATCCGTTCCAGTCGGGCCTGTTCGCGTATGCGCGTGCGCTGTCGCACTGGCAGTCGCGCACGCGCCATTGCCCGGTCTGCGGCGCGCCGTTGGCGATCGTCGCCGGCGGCCACCGCGCGCGCTGCACGAACGGCTACTGCGAGGCGGAACAGTTCCCGCGCACCGACGCGGCGATCATCGTCATCGTCAGCCACGGCGATCGCTGCCTGCTCGGACGCCACGCCAAATGGGCCGAGGCACGCTACTCGACGCTGGCCGGCTTCGTGGAGCCCGGCGAGACGCTCGAGGACGCGGTACGCCGCGAAGTGATGGAAGAGGCCGGTGTCGAGGTCGTCGATTGCGACTACCACTCCTCGCAACCGTGGCCGTTTCCGGCTTCGCTGATGGTCGGCTTCACCGCGCGCGCAGACGACCCGACGATCCGTTGCGGCCCGGAGCTGGCCGATGCGCGCTGGTTCGGCGTGGAGGATCTGCGCCAGGCGCTGGCCGAGCGCACGATCATCCTGCCGCCGCCGGTATCGGTGTCCTATCGCCTGATCGAGCACTGGCTGCACGAAACGGCCGGCGTCGACCTCGCAGCGCTCGTCAACGACGAACGCTGGTAGCGCCGGCCCGGCGGACGGCCGATCCGCGCCGCGGCGATCCCGCTACAATCCCCGCAACGTCCTGCGGAAGCCTTCTCTTCATGGCCACGACCCTGCTCGCCGTCGTCCTCGTCCTGGTGGCCGCCCGAACACTGCCGGACCTCGCACGCCTGCGGGACTTCGCCTGGTTGAAGGCCTGGCTGGCGAGCTGGAGCGGCAATGGCCGCGAGCGGGCGGCACCGGCCCTGGTGGTGCCGATCATCGTCGTCGCGGTCTGCGGGCTGGTCCAGGTGGCGCTTTCCGGCTGGCTGTTCGGCCTGCCGGCCTTCGCGTTCGCGGTGGCGGTGCTCTACTACGCCTGGGGTCCGCGCGACCTGGAGGAGGACATCGGCCAGGTCCTGCAGGCGGCCGATGCCGATCGCCGTCGCGAGGCAGCGCAGGCGCTGCGGCCCGAGCCTGCCGATCGCGCGCTTCCCACCGATGCGGCCTGCCTGGTCGAGGCCACGTTCCAGTCGGCCCTGTCGCGCTGGTTCGGCGTGCTGTTCTGGTTCGCGATCCTGGGCCCGGCGGGTGCGCTGGGCTATCGCATCGTGCAGCTGATGGCGCGTACGCCGGTGTTCCGCGACGAGCTCTCGGCGAGCGACCGCAACCTGTTCGAGCGCATCGCGCTGGCCCTGGACTGGGCGCCGGCGCACCTGGTCGCGCTGACGCTCGCCCTGGTGTCGGACTTCGACCCGGTCGTGCGCACCTGGCGCGAGTACCACGCCACGCACGGCCGCGGCTACTTCACGCTCGACCTGGGCTTCCTGGGTGCCCTGGCGCGCGCCAGCGTCGATGCCGACGTCATCGCCGGCGACGGCTACGCGACCGACGTGACGGACCCGGTCGTCGAACTGACCGATGCGCGGGTCGTGCTGTGGCGCATCCTGATCGCCTGGCTGGCCATCCTGGCCGTCATCGTGCTGGCCGGATGGGTGCACTGAGCATGGCCGCGAGCGTCCGGTACCCGCTTCTCGCCGCGGTGGCGTCGCTGGCCGTCCTGGTCGCCGCCGGCTGCTCGACCCGGTCGATCCGCGTCGAGCCGGGGGCGCCGGATGCAGCGCCGGCCACCGCCGAACGCTACAGCGAGGAGCCCGGCCGCACGCCGGCCACCGTCGCGGCGTTCCGTGCCGCGCCGCCGCCGGCCGCGCCGGAATGGAGCGAGGGCGAGGATTTCCTGGCCGACCGTAACCGACTCGGCGCGGCGGGCATGGCGCATGTGGGCAGCAGCCGGTTCACGCCGTGGGATGCCGCCGCGCGCGAACAGGCCGTCGCGCGGGCGCGCGCCGTCGGCGCCGATCGCGCGATCGTCTATACGGGCACCGCGGCGGCCGCGGATGACACCACCCTGGTCGCCTACTACGTCCGCTTCCGCCTGCCGTTCGGCGCGACGTTCCGCGACCTGCGCGAGGAGGAGCGTGCGGCCGTCGGCAGCGCCGGCGTGCGCATCGGTACGGTGCTGGCCGGCACGCCGGCCGAAGAGGCCAACCTGATCGCGGGGGACGTGGTCGTGGCGGTCGACGGGGCGCCGGTGACCGATCGCGCCGGCTTCCAGGCCTTGCTGCGCAACCACGCCGGGCGCCGCGTCGCGCTGCGCCTGATCCGCAACGGCGAGCCGCTGGAGCGCAGCGTACGCCTCGGTGCCCCGGCACAGCCGTAGCGGCTGCCGCCGCGCGGGGCGGGCGGTAGGGGAGCGAGGGCCGCGCGCGTTCCTGTCCTGGCGGGTACCTCGTCCGCCGGCGGGATGCTTCCCGTCCGCGTGACGACCGGCAGGCGCTCCCGCGCTGCCGCCGCCGCTAGACTCCCATCACATTCATCCATGGAGACAAGGAATGGCTTTCCGTCGTCTGGTCCTGGGCCTCGCCGCCCTGGCGATTCCCCTGGGCGCCGCCGCTGCCGATCGATGGCAGCTGCCGGTCGCCGTCAAGAAGCTCGACAACGGCCTGACCGTGGTCGTATCCGAAGACGCCTCCTCGCCGACAGTCGGCATCAGCGTCGTCTATCACGTGGGCATGCGCCTGGAGCCGAAGGGCCGCACCGGCTTCGCGCACCTGTTCGAGCACCTGATGTTCCAGGGCACGCCGACGGCGCCCAAGGGCACGTTCGATCGCGTCATCGAAGGCGGTGGCGGCATGAACAACGGCTCGACCCGCACTGACTACACCAACTACATCGAGACCGCGCCGGTCTCGGCGCTCGAGCCGATCCTCTGGCTCGAGGCCGATCGCATGAAGACACTGGACTTCTCGCCGGCCAACCTCAAGAACCAGCAGGACGTGGTGAAGGAGGAGATCCGCGTCAACGTGCAGAACAAGCCGTACGGCCTGTTCTTCTGGACCGACCTCAACCGCCTGGCATTCTCCAAGTGGGAGAACGCCCACGACGGCTACGGCAGCTTCGCCGACCTGGAAGGCGCCAAGCTCGAGGACGTGCGCGCGTTCCACCGCGATTTCTACGGTCCCAACAACGCCGTCATCGGCATCGTCGGCGACGTCAAGGCCGAGCAGGCCTTCGCGCTGGTCGAGAAGTACTTCGGCGCGATCCCGGCCCGGCCGGTGCCGCCGCGCCCGGATGTCGACGAGCCGCTCAACACGCGCGAGAAGCGCGAGTCGCAGGTGGACCCGCTGGCGCAGGTGCCGGCGGTGGCGATCGGCTGGAAGATGCCCGAGCGCGGCAGCAAGGACCAGGCGCCGATGGCGGTGCTGTCCCAGCTGCTGGTCGGCGACAGCGCCTCGCGCCTCTACCAGGGCCTGGTCAAGGGCCGTGAGCAGCTGCTCAACATCGACGGCGGCGTCAACTGGCCGCTGGGCGATGCCTGGGACTACGCCGGCCCGGCGCCGCTGGTGCTGTTCGGCCTGTACAAGCCCGGCATGGCGGTGGACGCGGTGCTCGCCGCGATCGACGAGGAGATTGCGCGCATCGTCAAGGACGGTGTCGACGCGGCGACGTTGAAGCGCGTCAAGACCAAGATGCTCTCGGACTACAACCAGGGGCTGGAGGCGTTCATCTCGCGCGCCGACACACTGGCCAAGGCGCAACTGCTGTGGGGTGATGCGCAGACGATCAACCGCATCCCCGAATGGATCGACGCGGTGCAGGCCAAGGACATCCAGCGCGTCGCCGCGCACTACCTGACCACGGTCAATCGCGTGGTGATCGACCGCACGCCGGCGCCTGCCGGGACTGCCGCCGGAGAAACGCCGTGAGAACGACCTTCAAGACCCTCGCATTCCAGTTCCTGAGCGCCGGCGTGGTGCTGGCCGCCGGCAGCGCCGGTGCCGCCGAAGTGGCCCTGCCCAAGGACCTGCCGCCGTACGGCAACGACAAGCCGCTGCCGGTGCCGGCGATCACCCAGAAGGCGCTGCCCAACGGCCTGGCCGTCTGGGTGCTGCCGCGCACCGACGGCCCGCCGAAGGTCGACCTGGTGCTGGCGGTGCGCGGCGGCAAGGCGGCCGACGCGACCGAGCTGCCGGCGATGTCGGACCTGCTGGCGGCCTTGCTGACCGAAGGCACGAAGACGCGCAGCTCCGTGCAGATCGCCGAGCAGCTGCAGGCGATCGGCGCGTCGCTGGGCGCGTCGGCCGGCAACGACGGCATCACGGTCGCCGCCTCGGGCCTGGCTTCCGGTGCCGAACGCCTGGTCGACCTGCTCGCCGACGTCAGCCTCAACGCCAGCTTCCCGGAGACCGAGGTCAAGCTCGCCAAGGTCAACGCATTGCAGGAATTGAAGGCGGCCGAGGCGGAGCCGGACTACCAGGCCAATCGGGCGATCGCCCGCGCGGTCTACGGCGACCATCCGTACGGGCGCACGCTGGCGACCGAGAGCTCGATCGAGAAGACCGACCGGGCTACGCTCGCCGCCGCCCATGCCGCGCGCTTCCGGCCCGACCAGGCACTGCTGGTCATCAGCGGCCGCATCGATGTCGACACGGCGCTGAAGCTGGCGACCGCCGCCTTCGGAAGCTGGAAGGGGCAGGGCACCGCGCCGGCCGCCGTCGCGGCGGCACCGCGCGAGGCCAAGCCGCAGCATGTCCTGGTCGAGCGTTCCGGTTCGGTCCAGTCCGCCGTCCGGCTTGGCCGTCCGGTGTTCGCCGCCAATGATGCCGACGAGATCCCGGCGGCGCTCGCCAATACGGTGCTGGGCGGTGGCGGCCTCGACACGCGCCTCAACCGCAACCTGCGCGAGGAGAAGGGCTACACCTACGGTGCTTACTCGAGCTTCTCGATCGCGCAGCGCGGCGGTGCGTTCACGAGCGGCGCTGACGTGCGCAACGCAGTGACCGGTGCCGCCGTCGGCGAGTTCGTCAAGGAACTCCAGCGGCTGGTCGACGAGCCCGTCGGCGCGGCCGAACTGGAGCGTGCGAAGCGGGCGGCCGCCGGCTCGTACCTGTTCCGCAATCAGCTGCAGGCGGCCGTGGCGCGCAGCCTGGCCGGCAACTGGCTGGCCGGGCGGCCGCCGGAGTACCTCGGGCAGTTCGTGCCGCGTACGCGCGAGGTGACGTCCGCGCAGATCCAGGCGGTCGCGCGCAAGTACTTCGATCCGAAGACCTTGAGCGTCGTCGTCGTCGGCGACAAGGCGGTCGCCGACCAGCTCAAGCCGTACGGGACCTTCGCTCCGGCGGCCGCTGCCGGCCGCTGAGGTTCCGGTGGAATCGTTCCGCCGGGCGCCCAGGCGCCCGGCGGTCCGCACGAGCCGCGTGATTCAGTCGGCGGATGTCGGAGCGGGACCCAGGTCCCAGTCGAAGCCGTCGTCGAACAGGTCGTTCGGCATCGGCACGCTGCCGACGCGGCAGTTCACGCAGACCAGCGCGAAGTCCTGGCTGGTCGTCTCCGGCGCATTGGGCAGTGCCCTGGATGCGACCGCTGCCGCCGACACGGTGATCGTCAGCGTCGCGCCCAGCTGCGTCGGCGCCAGCATGATGCCCTCGGCGTTGTTGCGCGGATCGGCGCTGCCGCCGGTGGCCGACCAGCCGTCGCTGCCGAAGACGTTGCCGCGGTAGTCCTGGCCGTTGCTGGTGACGAGCAGATCCAGGTCGTTGTTCCAGGCGGGCGTGGCGCCGCCGAGGCCGTGGCCGGGTGCGTCGGTGAAGGTCAGCATGACCTTGGCCGGCCGGGTCGGGTCGACCACCTCGACCACCTGCTGCCAGGTTTCCCCGGTGTCGTGGAAGACGTGCTGCTGGTCGTAGTACCAGACCGGCGGATCGTCCTCCAGCAGCCAGTCGATGCGCATGCGGCCCCAGCCCTGCTTGGTGTCGGGCCGGTGGCCGAGGGCGCCGTTGTCGGCGTCGGTGCCGCCCTGGAGATCCTGGCTGCTCGCCAGCAGCGCGGCCTTGGCGATCGCCACGCTGGGGTTGGCGCCGTCGAAGCGCGCGCGATAGAACTGCGTGAACAGGCCGATCGCGCCGCTGACGTGCGGCGAGGCCATGCTGGTGCCGCACATCGTGCCGTAGCCGGATGCGCTGACCGCCGAATCGATGTTGCAGCCGGGCGCGACCAGGTGCGGAATGCGCCGCCCGTCGCGCGCCGGCCCGTGCGCGCTGTTGCTGGAGATGCTGCCGAGGTTGTTGCGCGGCGCGCCGGCGGCGTTCTCGGCCCAGGTCGAGCCGACCGTGACGATGTTCTTGGCGTCGTCGGGCGTGCCCTGGCTGCCGGTCCCGCCGTTGCCGTTCATGATCGACAGCACGAAGATCAGCGGCTGGTCGCCGGTGGTATCCGGATCGGTGTCGCGGCTGCCGACGTCGACCTGCATGGTCTGGTTGTCGTAGCCGAGCGGCGAGGCCGACGGTCCCCAGCTGTTGCCGGACAGCACGGCGCCGTTGGCGTAGGACTCGCGCATCAGCCGCAGCATGCCGCCGGGCGCGTTGTAGATCGACGAGCGCGAGATCTGCTCGACCAGGTTGGCACCGGGCGCGACGCCGAGGCCGCGCAGGTAGCCGTTGGCGACCGTGCCGCTGGAGCCGTCGCCGGCCATCGTCGCCGCGGTATGGGTGCCGTGGCTGTCGGTAGTGGAACTGTTGCCGCAGCTGCCGCCGCCCACGCACGGCAGCATGCGGTTGACGAGGTTGGGATTGGTCTCGGCGATGCCGCCGTCGACGTTGGCCATGATGACACCGGTGCCGTCGTAGCCGACCTGGGCCAGCCAGGTGCGGTACTGGCCCGCCTGCGGCACGCCGCTCTCGTTGAAGAGGCCCGCCACGATCGCATCGCCGACCTCGCCGCGCAGGCCGCCGTCGGTGGGCACCTCGTGCACGGCGTAGACACCGGCGATCGTCAGGCTGCGCTGCAGCGCGGCGTCGTCGGCACGCAGGGCGATCTCCTCGAAGCGCGCATCGATCGGCGCACGCTCACCGGGCACCGCGCCGCTGAGCAGGAACGACTCGTTCCCGACCGCGGCCGGCCGGTAGACCAGGGCGAGCAGGTCGCGCGCACCCTGGCGCGGCGCGGCCAGCGAAGCGCCGAGACGCCAGGCGGGCAGGAAGTCGCCGGCCCAGCGGATTTCCGGGCGTGCCGCCGCCGCCGCGAGCGCGCTGCCGCGCGCCCAGACGACATAGGCGAACGGCGGCAGGTACTGCACCGGCTCGATGCCCTGCGCGCGCAGCGTATCGAGCCATTCGCGCTTGAGCGGCCCGTGGAACTGCAGCAGCCGCAGCGCCGGTTGCGCATCGCGGCCGGCCGTGGCGACGGAATCCGGGTAGGCTTCCAGCGGGTCGAAGTGGCGGCCGCCGAGCGTCAGTCCGTAGGTCGCCAGCGTGTCCTGGGTCGCCGGTGCGCCGAGAGCGGACAGCGCCTGGCGTTCGCCGCGCGCCCACAGGAAGCTGCCGTAGTCGGCCAGGACCTCGACGTTCGCGGCCGCGGCGGCGCGTGCCTGGGCCGGCAGGCGGGCATAGCCGGTGTCGGCAGCGGCCGGAAGCGCAGCCCAGGCCAGGATGGCCGACAGGCCCAGGGTGCAGGCGCTAGAACGTGAACTGCTCATCAAGGATGCGCTCCTCCAGGTTGTGTTCCGGGTCGAACAGCAGGGTCATCGTCTGCTCGCTCGATTCGCGGATGCGTACGTCGATGACGTCGCGCACCTCGTTGGAGTCGGCGGTCGCGCTGACCGGGCGCTTGTAGGGATCGAGGATCTCGAATCGGACGTCGACCGTCGCCGGCAGGATCGCCCCGCGCCAGCGGCGCGGCCGGAACGGGCTGATCGGCGTCAGGGCCAGCATGTTGGAGCCGAACGGCAGGATCGGGCCGTGGGCCGAGAGGTTGTAGGCGGTCGAGCCGGCCGCGGTGGCGACGATGACGCCGTCGCAGATCAGCTCGGGGACCTTGGTCGCGCCGTTCAGATCCACGCGCACATGGGCCGCCTGCTTGGTCTGGCGCAGCAGCGAGACCTCGTTGAACGCCAGCGCCGAGATGGTGCCGCCGGCCTCGTTCTGCGCCTCCATCTGCAGCGGGCGCAGCGGCGCCGGCTGCGCGCGGGCGATCCGCTCGGGCAGGTCCTCGGGGCGGTACTGGTTCATCAGGAAGCCGATGGTGCCGAGCTTCATGCCGTAGACCGGCAGCTCGTGGCGCAGGTAGCGGTGCAGCGTCCGCAGCATGAAGCCGTCGCCGCCGAGGGCGACGATCACCTCGGCGGCATCCGGTGAGCAGGTGCCGTAGCGCCGCTGCAGATCCGCCAAGGCAGCCTGGGCCTCGGGGGTCTGCGCGGCGACGACGGCGATCTTGCTCATCCGGCCGACTGTACCAGCTGGGCCAGCCGGCGTACCGCCACCGAGACGATCGGGTAGTCGATCGTGACCTGGCTGCGCATGTCGGCGAGCATCGCCAGCGTGAACTTGAGCGCCGGATCGTCACGCTCGAGCCACGCCGCCACCTGCTCGGCGCCCGAGCCTGCGGCACCGGCCGCCAGCACCTGGCCGGCCAGCGCGCGCTGCTGGCTGTTGAGCTCGTCGCGCAGCGCGCCACGGGCATGGGCGTGCCAGCGGGTCTCGACCGGCAGTTCCTCGATCTTCTGCATCAGCCACTTGAGCTGCAGCGCATCGCCGAGCGCGAAATCCACTTCCGCGACCAGCGCGACCGGCAGCGCGTTCTGGCCGGCCACCAGCACGATGTCCAGCGCCGGGCCGAGGATCGGCAGGGCGGCCAGCTGATCGGCCAGCGCGACCGGGAAGTCGTGGCCGAGCCACCGCGCCCGCGCCTCGGCGCAGGCGGCGCGGTCGCCCTCGGCCATCGTCCGGTCCAGGTCGGCGCGCAGCGTCTCCATGCCCGGCTGGTAGCGCTCGACCGCGGCGGCGATGTCCTGGATTTCGCCCGGCCGGTTCAGCAGCCAGCGCGTCATGTTGCGCAGCAGGTTCCAGATCACCAGCATCGCGTCGATCTGGGCGTTGCCGTTGACGGTGCCGTCGAGCGCCTCGATCTGCGCCCACAGCCCGCGCGCGTCGAGCACTTCGCGGGCGATGCTGAAGGCCTTGGCCACGGCCGCCGGCCCCTGGCCGGTGTCCTCCTGCATGCGCAGCGAGAACGTCGCGCCCATCCGGTTGATCATCGAGTTGGTGACCGCCGTGGCGATGATCTCGCGCTTCAGGCGGTGGCGCTCCATGTGCTCGGCGTAGGTCTCGCGCAGCGGCTCCGGGAAGTAGCGGCGCAGTTCCTTGGACAGGTAGCTGTCCTCGGGCACGTCCGAATCGAGCAATTGCTGGAACGTGACGATCTTGGAGTAGGACAGCAGGATCGCCAGCTCCGGCCGCGTGAGGCCGAGGCCGCGCGCCTTGCGTTCGGCGAACTCGGCGTCGCTCGGCAGGAACTCGATCTGCCGGTCGAGCAGGCCCTGCGACTCGAGCGTGCGGATGAAGTGCTGCTTGGAGCCCAGCCGCGCCACGGACATCCGCTCCATGATGCTGATGGCTTCGTTCTGGCGGTAGTTGTCGAACAGCACCAGGCGCTCGACCTCGTCGGTCATCGCCCGCAGCAGCGCGTTGCGCTGGTCGTAGCTGAGCTCGCCGCGCTGGACCGCATCGTTGAGCAGGATCTTGATGTTGACCTCGTGATCGGAGGTGTCCACGCCCGCGGAGTTGTCGATGAAGTCGGTGTTGAGCAGCACGCCGTTCAACGCCGCCTCGATGCGCCCGCGCTGGGTCATGCCGAGGTTGCCGCCCTCGCCGACGATCCGGCAGCGCAGCTCGCCGCCGTCGGCGCGGATCGCGTTGTTGGCGCGATCGCCGGCGTCGGCGTTGGTCTCGGACGAGGCCTTGACGTAGGTGCCGATGCCGCCGTTCCAGAGCAGGTCCACCGGCGCCTTGAGGATCGCGTTGAGCAGCTCGTTCGGCGTCAGCTGGGTCACACCGTCGGCGAGGCCCAGCGCGGCGCGCATCGGGGGCGTGATCGCGATCGTCTTGAGCGTGCGCGGGAACACGCCGCCGCCCTGGGAGATCAGCTTCGCGTCGTAGTCGGCCCACGAGGAGCGCGGCAGCTTGAACAGCCGTTCGCGCTCGGCGTAGGAGGCCGTCGCGTCGGGGTCCGGGTCGATGAAGATGTGGCGGTGGTCGAACGCCGCCACCAGCCGGATGTGCCGCGACAGCAGCATGCCGTTGCCGAACACGTCGCCGGACATGTCGCCGATGCCGGCGCAGGTGAAGTCGGTGCTCTGGCAGTCGATGCCGAGCGCGCGGAAGTGGCGCTTGACCGACTCCCAGGCGCCCTTGGCGGTGATGCCCATGCCCTTGTGGTCGTAGCCGACCGAGCCGCCCGAGGCGAACGCGTCGCCGAGCCAGTAGCCGTGCTCGGCGGCCACCGCGTTGGCGATGTCCGAGAACGTCGCGGTGCCCTTGTCGGCGGCCACGACCAGGTACGGATCGTCGTCGTCGTGGCGGACCACGTCGGCCGGCGGCACCACCGCACCGTCGACCAGGTTGTCGGTGATGTCGAGCAGGCCGTTGATGAACATGCGGTAGCAGGCCACGCCCTCGGCCAGCACGGCATCGCGTTCGCCGCTGGCCGGCGGGCGCTTGACGAAGAAGCCGCCCTTGGAGCCGACCGGCACGATGACGGTGTTCTTGACCATCTGCGCCTTGACCAGGCCCAGCACCTCGGTGCGGAAGTCCTCGCGCCGGTCCGACCAGCGCAGGCCGCCGCGGGCCACCGGGCCGAAGCGCAGGTGCACGCCTTCCACGCGCGGCCCGTAGACGAAGATCTCGCGGTACGGCCGCGGCTTGGGCAGCTCGGTGAGCTGGGCGCAGTCGAACTTGAAGCTGACGTAGTCGTGCAGGCGGCCTTCGCGCGTCTGGTAGTGGTTGGTGCGCAGGGTGGCGCGGATCACCGCCATGAAGCTGCGCAGGATGCGGTCCTCGTCGATGCTGGCGACGCGCTCGAGCAGCGTGCGGATCGCCACCATCACCGCGTCGATCTGCGCCCCGCGTGGCTGGTCGCGCACCGCGACCAGGCCGTCGACCAGTTCCGGGTCGGCTTCGCGCACCTCGGCCGGCAGCAGCGTCTCCAGCTCGCGCTTGAGGCGCTGGCGCGCGTGCTCGACCACCGCCTCGCCGGCGGTCTCGCGCTTGGGATCGAACTTCGCCTCGAACAGCTCGACCAGCAGCCCCGCGATTGCCGGGTAGCTGACCAGGGTCTGCTCCATGTAGGTCTGCGAGAACGGCACGCCGGTCTGCAGCAGGTACTTGGCATAGGCGCGCAGCATGCTGACCTGGCGCCAGTCGAGCTGGGCGCCGAGCACCAGCTTGTTGAACGCGTCGTTCTCCGCGTCGCCGCGCCAGACCTTCTCGAAGGCGGTCTGGAACGCGTCGCGCACCTGGTCCACGTCGAACTCGCAGCGCGTGCTCGGCTGCACCTCGATGTCCTGGATCGTCAGCGCGCGGCCGCCGACGTCGAGCTCGTAGAGGTGCTCGGTCAGCACCCGCACGCCCATGTTCTCGAGCAGCGGGATGACCTCCGACAGCGCGATGTCGCCGCCGAAGCGGAATGCCTTGAAGTGCAGGATTTCCGGACGGCGCCGCGACCGGTAGAAGTTCAGCCGGATGTCCTCGACGCTGCCGAGGCTGGCCGCCAGCTCGACGTCGTTGGCCGCCACGTGCGGCGTGATCTCCTCGATGTAGCCGACCGGCAGTGCCTTGCCGTAGCGGCTGGCGAGCTTGCGGCCGGTATCGTCGCCGTGGCGCTCGACCAGGATGTCGCGCAGCTCGTCGTGCCAGTTGCGCACGATCTGGGCGATCTGGTTCTCCAGCTCGATCGTGGAATAGGTGGGGTTGTCGCCGGGCTTGGGACGGATCAGCAGGTGCAGGCGCGCCAGCGGGGATTCGCTGAGCAGCACCGTGGTATCGACACGCTCGCCGTGGAACGCGTTCTTGAGCAGTGCCTCCACCCGTTCGCGCACGCCGGTGTTGAAGCGGTCACGCGGCAGGTACACCAGGCACGAGAAGAAGC